>JANMYQ010000351.1:0-3156 GCA_031382215.1 Methylibium sp. | reverse complement strand
GCGCACAGCACCGGCCTGGGCCAGGGCGTGGCCACCGAAGCTTACGGCAAGCCCTCGGTGTGGGAAAAGGCGATCCAGCGGCGCGAGAGCCCCGGCCTCACGCGCGTGCCGCAGGCCTCGGTGTCGTTCTGCCCGCTGCAGTCACTGTTCGGCATCATCACGCCCAGCGGCCTGCACTTCGAGCGCCACCACCAGGGCTGGTGGGACGTGGACCCGTCGAAACACCGGCTCATGATCAACGGCCTGGTGAAGGCGCCGCGCGTGTTCACGATCGACGACATGATGCGGCTGCCGTCGGTGTCGCGCATCCACTTCATCGAGTGCGGCGCGAACACCGCGATGGAGTGGGCCAACGTGTCGGTGCCCTCGGTGCAGTACACGCACGGCATGGTGTCGTGCTGCGAGTTCACCGGCGTCAAGTTGTCTCTCCTGCTCGACCTGTGCGGCGCCGACACCAAGGCGGGCCGCTATGTGCTGGCCGAAGGCGCCGACGGTTCGTCGATGACACGCACGATCCCGATGGCCAACGCGCTCGACGACGTGATCGTCGCCTGGGGCATGAACGGCGAGATGCTGCGGCCCGAGAACGGCTACCCGCTGCGCCTGGTGGTGCCGGGCGTGCAGGGCGTGAGCTGGGTCAAGTACCTGCGCCGCATCGAGGTCGGTGACCAGCCCTGGTTCACGAAGGACGAGGACATCCACTATGTCGACCTGATGCCCGACGGCACGCACCGCCAGTTCACGTCGATCCAGGAGTGCAAGTCGGTCATCACCTCGCCGTCAGGTTCGCAGACCTTGCTGGACAAGGGCTTTTACAACATCACCGGTCTGGCATGGTCGGGGCGCGGCGCCATCAAAAGAGTCGACGTGAGCACCGACGGTGGCCGCAACTGGCGCACCGCCCGAACCGAAGGGCCTGTGCTGGACAAGGCCTTCACGCGCTTCAACATCGACTGGGTGTGGGATGGCGGGCCCGCGATCCTGCAGTCACGCGCGGTCGACTCGACCGGCTACGTGCAGCCCAAGATCAACCAGTTGCGTGCGAAGCGCGGCGCGCGCTCGATCTATCACAACAACGCGATCCAGTCGTGGCGCGTCGCCGAAAGCGGCGAGGTCACGAACATCCAGATGTACTGAATGAGCGGCCGCATGCAAACCTTGCAGACCCTTGCCACGCTGTGCCTGCTGAGTACCGCGCTCAGCGCCGCGGCGCAGACCGACACGAAGACGGCCCTGCAACAGATCGGCCGCCCGGCCACCGCCGCCGAGGTGAAGGCCTGGGACATCGACGTGCGGCCCGACTTCAAGGGCCTGCCGGCCGGCGCCGGCAGCGTGGCGCAAGGCCAGACGCTGTGGGAGGCGCAGTGCGCGTCGTGCCACGGCGTGTTCGGTGAGTCGAACGAGGTGTTCACGCCGATCGTCGGCGGCACCACGGCCAAGGACATCGAGACCGGCCGCGTGCAGGCGCTGCTGCCCGGCGGCTTTCCGCACCGAACGACCTTGATGAAGGTCTCGAAGCTGTCCACCTTGTGGGACTACATCAACCGCGCGATGCCGTGGAACGCGCCCAAGTCGCTCAAGCCCGACGAGGTGTACGCGGTGCTGGCCTACATCTTGAACCTGGGCGACATCGTGCCGGCCGACTTCACCCTGTCCGACCGCAACATGGCCGAGGTTCAGGCGCGCCTGCCCAACCGCAATGGCAAGGTCTTCACCGCGGCAATGTGGGACGTGCGCGGCAAGGGCGACGTGGTCAACCCGTTGTGCATGAAAGACTGCCCGATCGAGAACGCGGTGGCGTCCATGCTGCCCGACTTTGCGCGCAACACGCACGGCAACATCGCCGAACAGGTGCGGCCTTTCGGCGCACCGCGCGGTACCGACACCGCAGCGCCACCGCGCAGCGCGCAAGGGGCCGCGCCGGTGGCGAAGGCCGACGGCCCCGACGGCGCCGCGCTCATCAAGGCGAACGGTTGCACGGTGTGCCACGGCATGGACAACCGCATCGTCGGGCCGACGTTCAAGGACGTCGCCAAGCGCCATGCCGGCAAGGCCGAGTCGGTGGACTACCTCGCCGGCAAGATCCGCAGCGGCGGCCAGGGGGTGTGGGGCGCCGTGCCGATGCCGCCGCAAGCCCAGCTCAAGGACGCTGAGCTGCGTGCCATCGCGCAGTGGCTGGTGGGCGGCGCACCATGAGCACCTCGACCCCAGCCCCGGTGCAAACCCGAAATCGACCCGCCACGGCTTCGGCGATGATCCTGCAAAGACTTCGAAAGCCCCGCGCCTGTGCGTGCCCCCGCGCCAGAGCGGACAATCTGCCCCCTTCCCAACCCAAGGAATCTCCATGAGACAGACCACCCGCCGCGACGCATTGCAACAAGGGAGCGCCTTTGCGGCGCTGGTCGCCTGCGGCCTGATCACCGCCGGCCAGGCGCAGGCGGCGGTGGACAACGCTGCCTTTGAGGCCAAGACACTGGCCGACGCGCTGAAGCTGCTGGGCAGCGCGGCCGACAGCAAGGACGTGTCCATCACCTCGCCCGACATCGCCGAGAACGGCGCCGTCGTGCCGGTGTCGGTGACCAGCAAGCTGCCCAAGACGCAGGAGATCTACATCCTGGTCGAGAAGAACCCGCAGCCGCTGACGGCCACCTTCATGATTCCCGAAGGCACCGATGCGTTCGTCTCGACGCGCGTCAAGATGGGCCAGAGCTCCAACGTCGTCGCGATCGTCAAGGCCGACGGCAAGCTCTATTCGGCCACCAAGGAAACCAAGGTCACCCTCGGCGGCTGCGGCGGCTGATGGCTTTTTGACCCAGTCCACGAAATTTGCAGGAGAAACACATGGCTGACCCGATGCGCATTCGCGCCCAGATCAAGGATGGCGTGACCGACGTGCGCGTGCTGATGGCGCACCCGATGGAAACCGGCCTGCGCAAAGACGCCGCCGGCAAGACGATCCCCGCCCACCACATCATCGACGTGAAGGCCACGGTCGGTGCACGCACCGTGCTCGAAGCGCGCTGGAGCCAGGCGGTGTCGCAGAACCCGTTCCTGCAGTTCCGCTTCGGCGGCGCGAAGGCGGGCGACAAGGTCACCGTGACCTGGACCGACAACACCGGCGACAAGCGCACCGACGAAGTGGCGATTGCCTGACGC
>JANMYQ010000341.1:0-24499 GCA_031382215.1 Methylibium sp. | reverse complement strand
TGCGCGGCCGCCGCATCCTGGCCGACCAGATGGAGTTCCTGCTCGCCAGCGTGCCGCGGCACAGCCGCTTGCACGGCTGAGCTCGGCTGACCAGGGCTGACGTCACCACCCACGCGCGGCCAACGCCGCCACCAGGCCGGTGCCCAGGCGGCCAACCCGGAGAAACACCATGAAACCCCTGCTCATTGCATTCACCGTGCTGACCCTGGCCGCCTGCGCCACCAACAACCCCGACATCGTGCAGCGTGGCGACGCACAGCGCATGGCGCAGGTGCAGGACGCGACCGTGCTGTCGGTGCGGCCGGTCACGATCGACGGCAACCAGAGTGGCATCGGCGCCGCGGCTGGCGGCGTGGTCGGCGGCATTTCGGGCGCGTCGGTCGGTGGGCGGCGCGAGGCGGCGGTGGTCGGCGTGCTGGTGGCCATCGTCGGCTCGGTGATCGGCAACGCGATCGAGCGCAACGCCACGCGCGAGGACGCGGTCGAGTACCTGCTGCAACTGAAAAACGGCGAGCGCCGTGCGCTGGTGCAGGGCAAGGGCGAAGAGATCGTGGCCGCCGGCGACCCGGTGATCCTGGTCACCACCGGCGGCAAGACGCGCATCATGAAGGCGCCGGCCGTGGCCTCGCCTTCGGGCGCCGTGGTGCCGGCGGCCAAGAGCTGACGCGAGGAGGGCGCAGGCGTTCGCCTCTTGTCGGCGTGGCAGCGCTTCAGAGCGCCGCCCCGATATGCAGCACCACCGCGCCGTTGGCCGGCAGGTTGATCGTCGCGGCGCCGCCCGCCACGCCAATGGCCGGGCCGGTGCACGCGGCTGGCGCAGCGCCGCTGGCGGCGGTATAGCGGTTGAGCGCCACGTTGCAGTAGTTGCCGTCGGGCAGCGTCGTGGCCGCGACGAAACTCGTCGCCAAGCTGCGGCTGAGTGCGACGAAACCCCTGCCCTCGCGCGCGAACGCGATGCGGTTGGTGTCGCCGTTGACCGTCTGAAAGCCCACCAGCGCCGCGCCGGCCGTGGCCTTGCGAAACGCCACCATGTTGGCGATGGCCTCGCGCCGGTGTTCGCAGATCCAGCTGCCCGCCTGTGCACTGCCCAGCGCGGTGGTGCACAACGACGCGCCGGCACCGTTGAAGGTGGACAGCGTGACACCACCCGCGGCCGACGGCGGCCCGGCATCACGCCCGGCCGCTGAAGCCCGGTCGAAGCCATAGCTCGACATCACACTCGGCGCCCCCTGCGGATGCGCGAGCATGAAGATCGCCGCCAGCTCGTAATTCGCTGAGGAGTACGACAGGTTGTCGCCGCGCTGGTTGTCGTGGTTGTCGATGAAGACCACGCTCTTGTCGGACGGCAGCAGCCCGCCGCTGGCGAGCCCCTGCAGCGACGCCAGCGTGGCGCCGTTGCGGCCGCTGAACGCATCGGTGAGGCGGTAGCCGTATTGAAAATCCGTCACGTCAGACGCGCCGCCGGAGGCGTGGCCCACGCCGTAATACTGCGGCGCCGTCACCGCCTCGCCGCCGTTGTTGATCACCTCCAGAAAGTAGTACGGCAGCGCGCGGCTAGCGGCCGTCGCCGCGGCGTTAACGCGCGTGACGATCGCGTCGATGTCGCGCGGCTGCATGTGCTTGGCCGCGTCGATGCGAAAGCCCGCGACGCCTTCGGCGTTCAGCGCGATCAGGTAGTCGGCCAGGCGGTTGCGCACCGCATCGTCTTCGGTGCGCAGGTCGGCCAGGCCCACCAGTTCGCACAACTGCACATTGGCCGCGTCGCTGTAGGTGCTGATGCCGCAGCCGAGGTGGAATGACGCTGACGTCCACGGCACCGCCGGGTAGCTGCTCTTGCTGTACGCGCTGCCGGCACTGCCCACGCCGGAGCCGGCCGTCATATGGTTGATCACCACGTCGGCGTAGATCTTCACACCGACCGCGGCGCAGCGGCCCACCATGTCGCGCAACTCGGCCAGCGTGCCCGAGCGCGAGGCGTCGAGCTTGTAGCTCACCGTCTGGTAGCGCTGCCACCACGGGAAGCTGACGCCGCTCCCCAGCGGGCCAGCGATCAGCGCGTGCTCCGACGGCGGCGAGATCTGCACTGCCGCGTAACCGCGCGGCCCGAGGAACTGCTCGCACTCGCGCGCCACGTCGGCCCAGCGCCACTCGAACAGGTGCACGAACACCTCACCCGAGGCGGCCTTGCCGCTGGAGCGGTAGGTGGGGTCGAGGGCGGGCTGCAGGCCACCGCTGGCGGAGCCTCCGCCACCACCGCAGGCGGCCAAGGTCGCAGCCAATACCAGCCAGAGCGCGCGAGTCGTCATTTCGAAAAACCTCAGGTAAGGGAATGCACCAAGGAACTATTTGGCAACTTTCCTTGATAGTCCGCGGCGGCCGATTGGCAGCACCCAAACAAGAACATGCGTCTGCCGCCCAGGCGCTCGGGGAGTGATCTTGAAAGCACACCACATTCTCGTCGGCCTGCTGCTGGCCGATGCGTCCGTTACCTTGTGCGCGCAAGGCAGCGCCGCGGCAACGGGCTTGCCCCCGGTCGAAGTCACCGGCAGCCGCATCAAGCGCGCCGAAGCCGACACCGTGTCGCCAGTTCTCGTGCTCGACCAGGAAGACATTCGACGCACCGGCGCCGATACGCTGAAGGAGCTGTTCGAGCGCATTTCGAACGTGGGCAACGCCGTGCCCGACACTGGCGGGCGCGGCACCTTCGCGGCGGGTTCGTCACAGGCCGGCCTGCGCGGTCTGGGCGCCAAGTCCACGTTGGTGCTTTTGAACTCGCGCCGCGTGGCGCCTTACCCGCTGGCCGAGTACTCCGACATCTTCACCAACATCGACTCGCTGCCGCTCGAGGCGGTGGAGCGGGTCGAGATCCTGCGCAGCGGCGGCTCGGCGCTGTATGGCTCCGAGGCGGTGGCCGGGGTCATCAACATCATCACGCGGCCGGGCTACCAGGGCGTGCATGCGCGGGCCAGCGCGCAGCGGTCTGACAAAACGGGCAACTTCCGCTCCGAATCCGCCAGCCTCACCGCCGGCTTCGGCGACCTGGCCACCGACCGCTACAACGTGCTGACGAACCTGGAGGTCTATCACCGCGACGGCGTGGTGTGGAGCGAGGTGCTGAGCTTTGTGAACCCGAAGGCAACGGCCCCGTTCCCGAGCTTCGGCACGCCGTCGACCTACAGCTACCCGGGCAATGTGCTGCCCGCCGGCGCCTTGCCGGGCTGCGACCCGGCGCTGGTGAGCGGCGGGCTGTGCCGCTACGACCGCTACCAGCGCTTCGAAGCCATGCCCGCCGCCAAGCGCGTGAACCTGATGACCGCTGCCAAGTTCAAACTCGACGGTGGATTGCTGGGGTTCGCGGAGGCGCTGTACTCGAACACCGAGACCACCTACCTGTCGGCCTTTCTGCCCTATGGTCCCGCCTTGCCGTCGGTTGTGTGGGGCAACCCGTCGAACAACGAAATCCGCACCTTCACTTATCGTGGCCTGCCCGCCGGCCACCCGCTCAACCCGACCGGTCAAGACGACGCCGAACTGCGCTATCGGTTCATCGACGGCCCCAACGACACCACGGCCCAAGCCAGCCAGTACCGCGTGCTGGCCGGCCTGCGGGGCACGTATCAGGCGTTCGAATGGGAGTCGGCGCTGGGCATCATGGGCGGGCGCGCCGACCAACGCTCACGCGGACTGTTCAGCGACAGCGGCTTTCGCCAGGTGATCGGCAACTACGAGCCCGGCCAGGTCGACCCGCAGTTCTTCAACCGCGACTACCGGATCGGCCAGCCCAACAGCGCCGCCACCTTGAACACGCTGTTCCCCGAATACGGCTACCGCGGCAGCACGACCGAAACCTTCGTCGACGGCAAGATCGCCGGCGAGGTGCTGCGCTTCCAAGGCCGGCCCGTGGCCATTGCGGCCGGCTTCGACCTGCGGCACCAGCGCTTCGCCGTCAAACCGAGCGACAAGCTTCGCACGGGCGACATCGTCGGCGAGGGCCTGACCGCGTCAGACGCGTCGCGCACCCACGGCGCCCTGTTCGGCGAAGTGAACCTGCCGATGACGGCCGACTTCGAGCTGCAAGCCGCGGCCCGACTCGATAAGTTCCCCGGCTTCGCCGCCCACCTGTCGCCCAGGCTCGGCATGCGCTTCGAGGTGACCCCGATGCTCAAGCTGCGCGGCACCGTGGAGTCGGGCTTTCGTGCACCCAACCTGAGCGAGAGTGCCACCTCGACGCGCTTTTCGTCGATCCCCGCCACGTCCGACCCCAAACGCTGCTCGCAGGCGCAGGCGTTGGCCCGAGACCTGCGCGCTGCGGCCGCCACCCTGCCAGCCACCGACCCGAACAAGATCCTGCTCGCCGCGCGTGCCGACGGCGTGACGAATGCCGAATGCATCGCCGTGCTGGCCAGCATCGTAAGAAACAATCCCAACCTGCAGCCCGAAACGTCGCGCAACGCGACCGTGGGGTTGGTGTTCCAGCCGGTCCACAACACCGATCTGGTGCTCGACTACTGGCAGATCCAGCGCAAGAACGAGATCGGCCTGCAAGACCTGCGCACACTGCTGCCCAAGGAAGACACGCTGGCCCCGGGCATCATCACCCGCGCCGACGTGAGCGCAGACCGCACCTTCACGCCCGCCGAGCGCGCCGCCTACGGCGTGGCTGCCGGCCCGCTGGTGTCGTTGACCGGCGCCTTCGAGAACGAGCTGCGCACGCAGAGCGCCGGCATCGACTTTGCGATCAACAGCCGCTTCAAGACCGACGTGGCCGACCTGGCACTGCGAATCAACGGCACTTACCTGACCAAGCTCCAGTACTACAGCGCCGCGCTGGGCCGATTTGGCGACAACCTGGTCGGCCGCGGCGGCGCCTCGCGCGTGCGCACCGACATCTCCGCCGTCGCCACCCGCGGCGCCTTCACCCACGGCCTGACGTGGAACTACACGTCCGGCACCACGCTGAACGGCGACTACTACGACACCGACTTCAACGTGGCCGGCTGCGCCGCCAGAGGCTGGTCAGCCGACCAATGCAGGCAAGGCGCCCTGCACTACTGGGACTACCATTTCGCGTACGCCGAAGGCAAGGGGCTCGCGTTCGGGCTGAACATCCGCAACGTGTTCAACACGCGCACCCCGATCAACCTGCGCGGGATTCTTGCGGGTGGGGGCGGGATCATTCCGCAGGACTATGTGGATGTGATGGGGAGGATGGTGAGGGGGACGGTGGAGTACAGGTTTTGGTGAGGGTGCACGTTGCTCCTTGGGGGCTACGCCACGAGGCTCGCTGGCCCGGTCATTGAACGGTCAGAATTCCGACGAGTACCGTGTCGTTTGCCTTCGCCCCCATACTCTGACCGGCCGTGTTCCCGGCGTCGATGATGACCCAGACGCCGTAACTTCCTGCACTGTCTGGCGCAGTCACGACGACTCCGCTGGTCGGTCCGGCGCTGAGGCCGGTGTAAAGCGGACCAACGGACAAGGATCGGAGGTCAGGGCCGACAGAAGACGTGGTCGAAGGAAGAATTCGGATCACCGCAGTCGATGCCGCCGCCGGATCTGGTCCCAAGTTGAAGACCGAAAAGCGAAGCTGGACATCGCCGTTTGGCACGACAGTGGTCGTGATGAGTGCCTGATTCAAAACGATCAAGTCAGGGGCTGGCGTGCTCAAGGTCAAGGTTGCCGAAGAGCGCGCGGCGTCGTTTGCCTTGCCCACCGAGTCTTGTCCGGCAGCGTTCCCGTTGTCCAGTACAACCCAAACTTGGTAGGTCCCCGGTACTGTCGGGACGGTAACGTTAGCGGCTGGCAGTTGGATTCCTGCGCCTGGAAGCAGCGCGGGCACGATGAATGAGCCCGCATCAATGCCGGCTGAGGTCGAAGTTGACTGATTGATTCGCACAACGGCAGTTGATGCAGCCGCGCTCGCGCTGCCTGAATTCACAACAGAAAGATAGACCTGTGTGGTACCGCCCGCTGCAACCGTGACTGGCGAGAACGTGAGGTTGCTCACCATCAGGTCCGGCGACGCGGGAAGCGTCGCATTCAAAGGTGTCAGCGTGGGCAAAGCGCCAGTCGATCCCGGCACGGTGTACGTCACCGATATCGCGCCGGCTGCCTGCGGAACGCAGGTGAACTGACGCTGTGTTGCAGCACCGCCGGCGATGATGGACATCTGCGCTGGAGCGCAGTTTGTCGCGTTCATCGCGGTTGACGCCGGCAGGTTGGCGCCGCCGATGGTGCAGACGAGTGATTGGCCAACCACAGGTGAACTGCAGGCGGCGGTGGAAACTGTAGGGGTGACCGCTGCCGCACCTACGCTGAGCAGAGTGCTGGCTCTCACCGCATCATTGGCAGTCGCCACCGAGCTTTGACCGGACACTTGATCCATGTCAGCAATCATCCATACCTGATACAGACCGGGAACCGTCGGCGCCACGAATGGCGTGGCACTGAAATTGAATCCCTGCTGAGGCTCCAGGGCGGCCACGCTGGCGCGAGCGACTTCGACCCCGGCTTCTGAACTCGTGGACTGATTGATCCGGATCGAGACGGTGGACGCCCTCGCAGTGGCGTTGCCTCTGTTGTAGATGTTGAACCCGACGTAGACAGGCCCACCAGACACTACGCTCGGCGTGTTGACCGTGGCGCTTTCGATTTGCAGATCTGGTGACGTTGCGACCTGGGCTGCAGCTGTTGTGAAGTAACCATCCAGACTGACTCGGTACGTCGCGGGGTTGTCGCAAGCAGCTTCGGGACAGGCGGTGACGTCCCATCGGTAAGAAGTGCCAGCAACTAGAACGCCAACCGGCACAACGTAAGTTGTTTGCCCGGGAGGCAAAGGAGCCGACGGTGTCAATGCGTTCGTCGTCAAGTTCCGAACGTTCACTTGCCATAGGGTCGCAGCACCGCCTGCCCATTGCAACGTTGGCGACAAACTCGAAAGGGTCGGGTTGCCCACTGGCGACACAAGTGTCGGCGCAAGCATTGCAGCGGGCGGCATTTGGGGGGGCGCTACAGAGAAGGTTGGCAAGGATGGTGCGGTACCACCAAAGCCAGGCACTGTGAGGCCTGTAACGGCCAGTGCACCCTGAGCGACTGGGACGCAACGGAAACTACGGCTGGTTAGCGCCCCGCCCGGCAGCAAGTTCATCGAAGTCGGTAAGCAATTCGTAGCCGTCAACACGATGTCATTCTCGGGCAGGTTTGCGCCCGTCAACGTACATGTGAACGGCAGGCCGACGGTTGGCGCCGTACAGTCCAGGCCAGTGACCTTGACCGCAATGTCCGAGTAGAACTTCTCCAGATCCGGAATAAGGGCTGACCTGAAGATCCCAACGTCGCATGCTGCTGTGGTCGGTGTTGTCAAATGTCGGCCGATAGGCGGCAAACAGGCGATCCTTGCCGTCCTGCCCATCCTGGTCTTTCCAGGTTGATCCGGTCCACCATTGAAGGCGTTGGCTCTTTATGAGGGTTGCTCCGTCGCCATCTGAGCGCGCAGAGGGAGCAAGCGCCGCCTGGCTGGCGATCTGAATTACTCGACCGGCACAGTAGTACCAGGGATGAGGAGAATCTTTGCACCATTGATATATCAATGCTCCGGAAGCCGCGCTCACCGCACCAGCCGCCGATGGTCCTCCTTGGGCGAGTACAAGATCTGCCACCGTCAATGCACGAAGGACTTCCGGAGAAGGCAGTCCGGCAACGTCAAACCGGCCCGCATAGGGGATGTACTTTTTGAGGTGCGCGACATGGGTGTTTAGTCCGGTTGCGGCGCACAGAAGCGGGTTGTCGCACTTACCGCTGTCCATTCCATCCCAGCGAAGATCCGCTGCGCCTTGATGGGAGGCCGGTCCCCAGCAGAAGGCTTTTTCGATGATGACTGCGCCGTCGTCCGCCCAAGGGACGCCTCGATGCGGGGTGTCCAGCGTGACCACTCGCCTGATGTCGATATCCACGACCGCACTATCGCCGTTGATTCCTCCCTTGCCGTAAAGCACGTCAGCGGCGCGCGTAACAAGTCCGCCCATCGAATGACCGACGATAACAACTGGGCGGTTCCCAAAGTGTTCAAAGATCTTTCGGGCCAACGCCAGTCCGTTCGACTTTATGGACTGGTTGGTCGGATACTGAAACGTATAGAGGTCAAACTCCTCCCGCAGCGATGCCGCTTCTTGGAGCGTAAAGAAGTTCAAGGCAAATCCACGCCACGTGGACGAATACATGTCCGTGGCTCCACAAGCGGCGCGCGGATTTGCTGCAATGCCGTGCACAAGAATGAGTGGCACTTTGTTGCCCGTGGGGGCCACTGCACCACCTACTGCGCTCAGGCCGCCGTCGGACGTCCATCGATAGAGCAATCGCGAAGTGTTGGATCCGTCGACATCTATTCTTAGGTACACCCGAACTAGCAGATTTGCTTCGTTCCCGAGTTCCTGTGCCAGCTGAGCTGCGGCAGCGGTCAACTGCAGCGTGGTGAGGCCCACTGTGTAGACGCCATTGATCCCACCTGACACCACCCGTGTGGAATAGGAAACAGCCGTCTTTCCTCCAACAACCACCTGGGCAAAAAGTTTTGTAGTGTCTATCGCGGCAGGCTGCGCCAAGGCGATTTCACGGTTCGCGTCCTGCGCGCTTCGTATGTCGCTTTCATAGAAGTTCAGCGTAATCTCGCCCCTAGCCGCCAAGGTCATCTTGTTCGCTGGCATTGACAGCGTGATGTCGATTGCCGAGACCGCATCTGCATCGGTCTTGGGCTCTATCGCCAGCGTCACATCCGCAGGCCCCTTAAATGTGTTCGGCGGAAATGTCGCAAGTGGCTTTCCATCGAGAGAAAGCACGCCACCTTCCGATGGGATCGTCGAGGTGACTGAACCTGACCGGACACAGTCATCACATCCGCTGCCGACAATAGCGCCAAGGCCTAGCGTGACGATGCAGAGAATTCCGAGACTGCGGGCCAGGGTGAGTGATGAGACGCCACTAGTGCGCATGACCTTCCTTTAGCTGATGGCGATCGAGCGACAGGACGGCGGCGGCAGCCAATGCACCGAGCAATGCGGCAACGATGTCCCGTGGATCGAACTTACCCTGAGCGAAGTAGTTGGCAATAGGTCGGCTCAGAGGCCATCCATGCAGGTCGCCCTGCAGCATCTCAGCCAATGGAACGCAGACAAGCCGATGCTGGCCAATCTCGAATGCGACGTTGATGGCGAACCAGGCAAGGCAAGCCCCATACGGTGGCGCAGATCGCACCGGCAGCGCCGCGGCGGTGAACAGGCTGAACGCGAAAGTGTGCGCAAAGCTCGGTAGCGGGCCCCCCAGCTCGCCAAACACGTGGCGGTGCGCCAGCCAAGCGACCGTCGGGATCAGCTCAACTCGCGACGTTTCGCGATCCATCCAGTAGACCAAGACCCCCAGCAAGAATCCGGCGAGGCCGATCGCCACAAGAACCGTCGAACGCCCTAACCCCTCACTGGCGAGAATGGTCGGGTGAAGCCGACTCCCGCCGTGGGGCGGTGGGCGGATTGCAGACCCGTTATGTTGCGGCGACGCATGTGGCGGTCTCATATTGAAGGCGGTGCCCACCGGTGCGCTCCGCTCAGAACCTCTTCTTCGCCTTCAACTGATCTACATCTTGCTGAAGTGCCGAAATCTCCCGTGCGTCGACTTGGGCCCAGATCTTCGCCATCGCACCCGCATAGAACTTGTTCAACGACCGCACCACGGCGTCGCCCTGAGTTGAGTTGTACGACAGCAGCCTGCCTTCCTTGGAGACGGACTTGTTGACCAGATAAGGCTCGGAAACCGGCGGCAGGTCCAGGCGCTTGAGCCACACCTTTTCCTTGGACAGCGGCTCGTAGAACGCCAAGGTCACACTGCCTCGGGTGGTCACTGTGCCTTCGGTGCGTTCGACGCCGAGAAACGAAGTCGGAGTGCCGGCAAAGTCGACGCTGGTGTCGAACTGCGGCTCGAACATCACGAACGAGCGCTCCTTTTGTGAGAAGGTCATTTCGTCCGCGCTGACGAACGGGCCCACGGTGTTGAAGCCCCTGGCGATCACCACCTTTTCAAGATCGACGCGGGTCGCCTTGAGCATTTCGGCAAGGGCCGCACGGCTTCTCGCTCGCTCGTCGGGCATGAGCATGTTGGCGTCGAACGCGGTGTTGCTCCACATCGAGCCGCCGGTCTTCGGGCCGACGATGGCCACGGCCTTGTCGAGCTTCTTGGTTGCCTGGTCCGGCGGGTTGAAGACGAAGTTCGGCGTGGCAGGCGGCAAGGGTGCCTGCCGCGGTGCCGGGGCAACGCAGGCGGTGACGGCAAGCGTGGTCAATGCAAGGGCGGCGAACTTCGCAAACTGGGTCATGGCGTTTCCTCTGGTGGGTTCTGAAGTCGCCTTCGTTGCGACCCCACCCTTTGAGAGACAACGACTCGCCAGACCTCAGCCCCGTGAACGTGGGGGTGCCCGCAACACCGCGCGGGCTACTGCTTCGTGCAGGTGGGTTGAAGGTTGACCATGCCCAAGGTGGCCGCCGCCGTCATGCCGCCGCTCGGAATCGAACAGCCATAGGTCCCTTTGGGGGTGGCTGCAACGAAGTAGGTGATCCCGGTTGCTTCTGTGAGCCGGTCGATCTTCACTTCTGCGGGCGCAAAACCGAGGTTCCCTGCAACCTTGGCTTGAAGGGCCTCGGGCGTCGGTTTGACGGTTTCACTCATGCTCGCGCAGCCCGAAGTGATGATGGCGATGGTGAAAGTGAGGACGAGTTTCATGTGCAGGCTCCTTGAAAATTGCGTTGAACGAATAGATGCGATCGGCCCAAGTCAGTGCTTGCCCTTGATCTGACCTTGTTGGAGACCTTGATCGTCAAGAACCTCAGACCCCCGATTGCGGGGTACCGCCGCACCGATATAAGCAGGTGGTGGAGTTCGATGCAGTCAGGTCGCCTTGCCCGACCTGACCACCACCAGCCGACTCTGAATCACCCCCAAGTCCTCATCCATCAACTTGCGATACCGCTCGATGAAGTCAGGCCGGACCTGGCGCAGGTACTCAGGCTCGGCACGCACCAGCACGTCTTCCTTCGCCACCTCGAACCCCGCCGCGGTCGCGCAGCGCAAGAACTCGCTGTACCTCACCCGGTTCGTGGTGACGACGTGCGAGAACATCAGGCTCCACAGCCAGTCGGGGCAGGTCAGGAAGTCGAGCGGTTGCGCGCGGTTCGAGAAGGCGTTGTGGCCGGCCAGGTCGATGTTGTTGACGAATACGCCGTTCGGCCTGAGCGCGTTGAATGCGCAGCGGAAGACCTGGGCCGGGTCATCCACGTGTTCCATCACGTCGTTCGAATAGATGAAGTCGACCGACTCCGGCAAGCCGCGTTTCTCGAACAGGCCCACCTTGTGCTCGAGCCGGGCCGGGTCGAGGGTGACCTGGCCGCCGCGCCGGGCCACCACGTCGTCGGCCGTGATGGCGCGCAGGCCATTGAGCATGTGATCGATGGCCCCGAAGATCGCGATGGCGCGCTCGTCGAGCTTGACCGATGCAAACCGCTCGATCGTGTACATCTTCTTCGCGCCGGCCTTCAAGAAGCAGTACGCCACGGCCACGTCTTCGCCCGGGCCGAGTTCGGCGCCTGTCATTCCTTTCACGTCGCCGATCGCTGCGCGCATGCCCTGAAAAACTTCGACGACATGCGCGGCGTGGGACTCGACGGAACGGCTGCTCCAATCCTGCCCGCCCCGATCCATCCCGCCGCGAACCTGGTGAACCCACGCGGTCACACCCAGGCGCTTGGAGAAGTTGCGTGCGATCGCGCTGAGGATGGACGGCAAGGGCAGCCGGATCATGTCGGTGCCGGAGCAGCGAGCCCCTGGCGCGCCTCGTCGCCTTGCCCGGAGCCGGCAGCGTCGAACGCGCGCGCTTGTGGTCGTATCGTCACGAGAAGCCCTCCCTGAGCTTCTGGTTTGAGGCACGACGATGAAAAACCTCAGCCCCGCATCGCTCCCAGGGGCGGCAAAACGTGCAACAAGTTCACCGCAGGCGCAGTGCCGCATCCCCCTTGAACTGCGGCGTTGGCTCGGTTCGCCTCTCGCGCGCGTAGGCCAGGCGCAGGGCGCGCTCCAGGTTGTGCAGCGTGGGCTGGGGCTCGGCCTTCAGCGCCTGCGCGAGGTGGTAAGTGAATACACCGTGCAGGCGGTTCTTGCCGAGCGGTGCGCCGCGGGGCATCCACTCTTCGGCGGTGCTCTCGTGTTTGCGGGCAGCCATGGCCAGCACGCGGCCATCGGTGCGGCCGTCAATGCGCCCGCTGGCCTGTTTCGGCAGCCCACTCCCCCGCGGCTCCGGCACGCCCAGCTCCGCTGGCGACAAGGCACGCACGCCGGGGTTGCGGCCGCGCGCCATGCCAGCGGCGTGGCAGGTATCGAACAGGGCCCACACGGTGGCGCCGCGGTCGACGACGGCGTCGATCCACTCGGCCAGTTCGTCATCCAGCAGGGCGTTGGGAATGGCGGCATGGGCGCCGCTGCCGTCCCACTGCTTTACGTCGGCGGGCAGGAACACCTCGTCCAGGCCGTCGGCTTCGGCGGGGCGCTTGCCGCGCGCGGCCGGCTGCGGCTGTTGGCTGCCGTGGCCGGCTAGGTAGAGCACCACGCTGTCGCCAGGCTGCACGCGGGCCAGCAGTTTGCCCAGGGCCTCGACGATGTTGTGGCGCGTCGGCTCGTTCGCAGCGTCGGTGCTCGACACGAGTTGCTGGATTCGCGCGGCTTCGAAGCCACGCGCCAGCAGCGTGTCCCGCATCAGCGCCACGTCGTTGCCGGGGGCGCGCAACCACAGGCGGCGCGGCAGGTGGGGGTAGTCGCTCACGCCGATGAGCAAGGCGTGATCGACGGCGTGGGACTGGACGGGCACGGCCATCAGTGCAATGCAGCCGGTGACGCAGCACCACAGGCGGAAGCGTCGTGCTAATTGCATTGCCCTCACCCCTGCCCTCTCCCAGAGGGAGAGGGAGTGAACCCTGCTCATGGCACACCGATCCAGCTGAACGCAGCCCAATAGTGCGGGTGCGCCATCGGGGTGCCGGCGTGGGTGTGCAGCCACTGGCGCTGCGTTCGGGCCAGCGTGCCGGGGCTTACCGGTAGCTGCGCGCGCGTGGCTTGTTGGGCATAGAAGAGCTCCATCCATTGCGCGGTCGCGCCGTCGGGCACGCGCCACAGGCTGGCCAGCACATTGCGCGCGCCCGCCCCTTGCAGCGCGGTGGCAAAGCCCACCAGCTCGCGGCCGTTGCCGTCGTCCACCGTCACCGCGCTGTCGCAGGCCGACAGCAGCGCGAGCTGCACGCCTTGCCACGGCATCTGGCGCAGCTCGGTGAGCGACAGGCGCTGCCCGTCACCCAACAGCAGGTACGACTTGTCTTCGCCAGCCGGGCTCAGCACGAAGTGGCTGGCGATGTGCACCAGCGCAGGCTTGCGGGCCAGGCCGCTCTGCAGGCTGGCCTGCGTGAACGCACTGTTCAGCGCCACGCTGCCGCGCCGCCGGCCCACCGCGGCCAGTTCGCGCTCGACACCTGGCAGCGCCGAGTGTTCGCCGTCGCCGTGGCTGCGGCCGAAGGCGACGATGCCGCGCGCGGGTACCGCCGGGCCGCCCCGGTCGGCCGACCCGTTCAGGTCGGTCATCAGCACGAAGCGTTGCGCCAGAAAGCGCTGGCCGTCGTGCAGCGCTGCAAACGGCACGTAGCGCAGCACGGCATCGGGCACGATCTGCAGGCGCACGCTGCCGGCCGCCTTCAACCACGCATCGATGGGCGCCACCAGCACAGCGTGCAGCGCACGAGACGGCGCCAGCGCGTCGCGCTGCGGCGAGCCCAGCGCCACGCGCAGCGCCTGCACGCGGCGATTCAGCTCGTCGCGCGCGATCGGCACCGACACGCTGCGGCGATCTCGGCCGCGCCGCATCACCACGTCGACCGCGCCCTCGCGCACGAAGTAGGTCAGGCGCGCCGTGCCGGGCGGCAGCGCCGGTTCGCTGCCGTCCGGCGGCCGCGTCTCTTCGGCGCGGCCCGGCGCAGCAGGCACGAGCAGTTGGTGGACCTCGGATTGAAAGCCGGCCAAGGCCTGGTCGGCTTCGTCGTCGCGGTACATGTATTTGTAGGCCATCGTGCGCCATTCGTCGGCGCGCTGGTCGGCCTTCGTCGCGGCCTGCTGCACGCGCTGCGCCAGCGCATCGAAGCCCGCATTGCGATGGGCTTCGGTGGCCGTGTACGACAGCGCCTGCACGGCCGACGTGCGGCTCGCACGCGAGCGGCGCGTGTACTCCACCATCTCTTCATCACGCAGGAACAGCACCGCCTGCTCGGCCTCGACCAGCCGGCCGCGGTCGATCAGCAGCCCGATGTAGGCACGCAGGTCGGCCTCGTGCGCGGCCAGCCAGGTACGGTGCAGTTCGGCATTGCCGGTGGGCAGGCCCTGGCGCAACTGCTGCAAGGCGTTGGCACCACGTTTGTAGAGCCACACCGCGTCGTCGGGCTGGCTCGGCGCCAGGTGGCGGGCCAGGCTGAACTGCGTCAGCGATTCGATGGACGGGCTGCGGCCGGAGATGCTGCCGGCCAGGGCTCGGTCCAGGTCACCGCGCACCTCGGGCGATTGCAGCGCAACGCCGCCGCGTTGCCACGCGTTCATCAGCGGCACCAGCGCGCGGTCGGTGTGGAACGGGGTGCGGTAGTTGCCGATGTACTTGTTCATGAACGCGCTGGCCCAGGCCAGCAGTTCGCGGTCACCCGTCTTGGCGGCCTGCTGCACCAGAAAGAAGGCCTGGGAGCCGATGTGCATCTCTTCGGCCAGCGTGGGTTCGATGGCCTCCTTCAGGGCCCGCGCCGCGCCGGGCTCGCCGAGCATTGCGCGCGCCACTTCGCGGATGGCGGCGGGCACGATGGCTTCACTCTGCATCGCGCGGCCGCCGAGCTGGCGCGCGTAGGCGATGGACCGATCGGCGTAGTCGATCGCCGCGCGGTGGTCGCCCATGTCCAGCGCGATGCCAGCCAGGTTGTAGTGCGTGCGGACCAGGCCTTCCAGCGGTGGCGGCTCGCGCTTGAGCAGTGCGTCTCGCACCACCAGGTTATCAGCCAGTGCCTCAGCCAGGCGGCCGACGGCGGCGCGGGTGCTGGCGCGCTGGGCGATCAGGCCGATGCGCAGGCGTTCATCAACGCGCGGGTTTTGCGTGGCCAACTCGACGGCCGACTCGGCGAGTTTCAACGCCTGCTGCGGCCGCCCCAGAAACCCTTCTCCGTAGGCCACGGACCGCGTGGCGACCAAGGTGATCGGGTCGTCCGGGCCGAGCGCATCTCTGAACCACTCGTAGAACGAGCGCGTGTAGTCGTGCAACCACATCGAACCGTAGGTCACGCGGGCCACGTACATCAGGTCGCTGCGCGCCATGGCGTCGTCGGGCTGTGCCGCGAGGCGGTCGAGCCGGCTGCGCAGCTCGGCCATGAATACCTGGTCCGCGTGGCCGCGGTGACCCATCTGGATCAGCAGGCGCCAGTACTGGTACAGCGTGCCGATCTCTTCGTCCGGCGCGTTCTCCGGGTTGCCCTTCAGGCGCAAGCGCCACGGGTCCAGCAGGGGCAACAGGGCCTCGAGCGTGGCCTGCAGGGTCGGCTGGTGGTCGATCCAGAACGTGCAGTTGACGATCAAGTCGAACCAGCGGTAGCTGGTGGTGCTGTGCAGGCGCCAGGCGATTTCCCTGACCTCGGCCGCGGCGTTTCGGCAGGTGGCGAGATCGCCTTTGGCAAATTCCTCTTCGGCCTGCCGGATCGCTGCGTCCAGCCGCGAGCGATCCTGTGGGCTCACTTCGGCCGCCATCGCAAGCGGCCACGCCAACGCCGCGCACAGGCTGACCACGCCCAATCGCGCCCAGCCCCAGACACCCCGACGAACAACGAGCCGTCGCCGCCAATACCGCCGCCGAAACCGCCGCAATGAGCGCCCTCCCGCCCGAACCGGGGCGCTGCGCCGATGCGGGCAGCACTCGCCAGACCTGCCATTACACTCTGCGGCGCTTCAAAACACCAAACATGCCCGACGCCCCCGCGTTAGATGCTGAAGACGAAGACGGCCTCAGGGCGAGCCCTGCCGTCTTGGGCGTCGGCGCCGGCGAGGCCGAGCTGGAGGCGCTGTACCGCTCGCACTTCGGCAAGGTGACAGGCTACTTTCAACGCTGTGGGCAGCCCCACGCGGCTGCGGTCGAACTGGCTCAAGAGGTGTTCATTGCCGCGCTGCGCGGCCTGCCCGAGTTTCGTAGCCAGAGCAAACTCTCCACCTGGATGTGGACCATTGCGCGCCACGTGCTGCTGGCCCACCTGCGCTCGCCCCGGCCGCTGGACGTGGCCGATCACGACGACGCGCTGATCGATGGCCTGACCGATTCCGCCGCCGATCCTCTCAAGGAAGAGCACGTGTGCGTTCGCCACGGTTTTGCGCGCTTCTCGCAAGACCACCCCGAGCGTGCGCAGGTGCTGTACCTGGCCATCGTCGAGGGTTGGACGCGTGAAGAGCTTGCCGAACACCTTGGGCGCAGCACGCATGCTGCGACCGAGTACCTCTCTCAATGCAAGGCCAAGTTCCGGCCGTATGTCGAGAAGTGCCGTGGCGACTGAGAACGGCAGCCCCCCCTCGAAGCCGGACGCCGAGGCCTGGCTCGACGGCCTGGCCGGCCGTGACGCCACCGGCGAGTCGGCGCGGGAAGGCGCACGCCTGCGCGCAGCGCTGAAACCCGCCGCCGACGATGTGGCCTCGCCGGACGCGCCGTCGTGGCAGCGCATCGTGCAGGCCGCCCGGCAGCCCGAGCCGCCGAAGCCCTTGCCCTTGCCGGCAAGGCGGGAAGCCGCAAATGAAAGCCGATGGAAACGCCACGCGGGCGGCGGCGCGATGGCGCTGGCCCTGGTGCTCGGCGTCGGCCTGTGGATGGCGACATCGCCGGACCGCGACGCCCCTGGCCTGCGCGGTACGCCCTCAGGCGTCGGCGCCGTGTGGCGCACCGACAACCCGGTTCAATCCGCCAGGGAGCTGGCCGCGCGGCTGGAGACCGCCGGCGCTCGCGTGACCCTCACGCCACAAGCGCCCGGCGCGATGTTGAGCCTGGAATGCGCACCCGCCAATTGCCCAGCTGTGGCCGAGCAACTGGCGCCGCTGGACATGGCCGTGGACGCCAGCGGCCGGCTCACGCTGCAGGTATTGCCGCTGCGCTGACGGCGCGCCGCCCGAGCGCCGCCACAAACACCAACGCCACCACCAGCACCCCCACCGCCCCCACCGCCATGAAGGGCGCGGTGCCCGTGGCGCCGACCAGGCCGCCGCCGAGCGACACACCGGCCGACTGGCCGAGGAAGAAGCTCGCCGCGAACGCCGACACCGCGGCGCCGCGGCGATCCGGCGCCATTTGCGTGGCATTGACCTGCAGCGTGTTGTGCAGCATGTAGAAGCCCAGCCCGAGTACGAAGCAGCCGACCAGCGACCACGGCCACGCCGGGCCGTAACCGATGGCCAGGAAGGCCGCGCACATCAGCCCGCCGCCCCACTTTGCCAGCCCGGCCTCGCCCAGGCGCGGCACCAGGTGGCGCGACGACACGGCAAACAGCAGCCCACCGGCGCCGTACAGCATCACCAGCGCGCCCGCCGCCGACAGCGACAGCCCGAATTCATGGTGCACGTGCGACGCGATGAACGCGAACGGGCCGTACAGGAAAACACCTTCGAGGAACACGAGCACCAGGATCACCCGCGCCCAGGGCCGCGACAGCACGCTGCCGAACTCGGACACGATGCGCTGCAGCGGCGAGCCGTCGCCCTGTTTCATCGCCCGCGCCTGTGCCGGCAGGCGCCGGTTCAGCGCGAACAGCACCAGGCTCACGGCCGCGAAGATCACGGCGATGAACACATAGGACGCGCGCCACGTGAGGTGGTCAGCGGCAAACCCGCCCAGCCACACACCACCGGCCAGGCCCAGGATCTGGCCGATCAGGAAGCGCGCCAGCACCGGCTGGCGCTGCTCGTACGGCACCACGTCGCCGATCCACGCCATGGCCAGCGGGATCACCGCGGCCGCAGTCGCACCGGCCAGTGCGCGGGCCACGCGCAAGCCGTCGAAGCCCGGCGCCGCCGCACACGCCAGGGCCGTGAGGGCGCTGGCCGCGCAGGCCCAGGCGATCACGCGGTACTTGCCAAAGCGGTCGCCGAGCGGCCCGAACAGCAATTGCGCCAGGCCATAGGCCACCGCGAACACGCCGATGACCTGCGCCGCCTGGCCGAGCGACACGCCGAACTCGCCCGCCAGCCTGGGCAGCAGCGCGTCGTTCACGCGCAGCGACAGGCCGCTGGCAAAGGCACCAGGGCCAGGCAGGCCACGGCACCGCGGGGGATGGGCGCGTGCGCCGGGGCAGGGTTCGAAGTCATGGGATGCCTGGCGACGACGGCCAGCGGGGTGAAGGGCTGCGAGAGGGGCTGAAGAGGCTGCGAAAGAAGCTGCGAGAGGGTTGCGCGAGGGGAAGCGAAACCATTCTCGCGCAGGCCGCGGTGACCATCGTTAACATGGCTCCGCCATGCTCGTCGTCGCCCGCACTTCAACCCGCCCGCATGCCACCCCGCCCGCACCGCTGGCCGCGCCGCTGACTCACCACGACATCTTGGCGCTGATCGGGCCATTCACGCGCCGTGGCCGCCAGCTCGACCTGCCCGCCAGCGACCGGCTCGCGCGGCGCCTGGTCTTCAAGCCCGTGCTGCATGCCGGCGCCGCCGACGCTGGCTCCACCAATGGCGCCACCAATGCCGCCACCACGGCGACCCTGAGCGACACGCTGCAGCTCGACAACCCGGACGACGGCCACTTCTGCCTCACGCGCGTGAGCACGCACGCGAGCGGCTTGCAGGCGCGCCTGCAGATCGAGGGCCCGGAGCCGGCCGCGCTGCTCGACGCCACCCTGGCCGTCGCCCCCGCGCGCCAGTTCCAGGCCGGGCCGGGCTGGCTGATCGCGCAGAGCCATCGCCTCGTGCCGGGCTCGGCCCGGCTGACCTTGACCCACGGCATCGTGCAGCTCGATGGGCTGAAGTTGAAGCTCAGGGTGCCGACGGTGAGCGGCCTCTCAGCCGACATCGAGATCGTGTCCCCGGCCGGCGCCACGCTGGCGCTGCCCGAAGACCTGCTTGCCGTGCTCGGCTGGCACTGGCCGCGGCTGGAGCGCGGCCGCGAGGGCTGGACCGGCAGCCTGCGCCTGCGCAGCAACGAGCCCGAGCGCAGCCAAGACGCCGAGCACAAACTCGAACGCATGGCGCAGCACCTGGCGCAGACGCTCGGCGAACCACCGCGCCGCTTTCACGAGCGGCGTGTCGCGGCACGCTGGGGCGTGGCCTTGCGGCGCGCGCTGCCGCTGCTGATCTGCGTCGGGCTGATCGCCGGTGCGGTCGCGGTGCCGTCGCTCGACCTCGGGCCCGACTCGATCTTCCGCATGCTGATCTTCCACGCCCCGCCGCTGCTGCTGATGCTGGGCATCTGCTTGCGCGAGATCCCGCGCATCGAGATCCCGCCGCTGCCGCGCGCCTCGAGCGCGCCCACGTGGCACTGAAGTGGCACTGAACCCGAAGTAGTAAGCCTGAGACGAGCACGATGCACGGCAACCCGATGAACATTCCACCGCTGTCGATCGCCGCCGCCAAGGCCGCGCTGATCGAGCAGTACGGCGATGCCACGCTGCGCCGCCGCGCCTCGATGTTGTGGGGCACGCGCGGCGTGGGCAAGTCGTCGATCGTGCGGCAGGTGGCGGCGCATTTCGGCGTGCCGCTGGTGGACCTGCGGCTCACGACCATCGAGCCGGTCGACATCCGCGGCGCAATCTATGCCGACGACGTGCAGGGCAAGACGGTGTGGTTCCCGCCCGAATTCCTGCCACCGCAGGAGCAGCCACACGGCATCTTGTTCCTCGACGAAATCACCGCCGCCGACCAGCGGCTGCAGATCTCGGCTTACTCGCTGATCCTGGACCGGCGCGTCGGCAACTACCGGTTGCCCGACGGCTGGCAGGTCATTGCCGCCGGCAACGCCACGTTCCACGGCGCGGTGAGCCACGACATGGGCACGGCGCTGGCCGACCGGATGTTCCACTTCAACGTGCAGACCGTCATCGACGCCTTTCTGGAACACGCCGTGGCGATGGGTTTTGCGCCCGAGGTGATGGCCTACCTGAAGGTGCGCCCCGACAAGCTCGACGACACGCAGGCGCAGCTCGCGAACGACCACCTCGTGGGCGCCAGCCCGCGCGGCTGGGAAGACATCTCCAACGTGCTCAAGTCCGGCTTGTCCGACAGCGCCCGGCGGGTGTTCGTGCAGGGCCGCATCGGCGCCGCCAACGCGGCCGAGTTCTTCGGTGTGCTGCGCGAGCTGCAGGCCGCCGTCGACGTGGTGCGGCTGCTCGCCGCCCGACCCGGCGCCGAGACGCTGGCGCTGCTGCCGAAGTCGCTCGACGGCCTGTACGGCATGGTCTACGGCCTGCTCGCGGCCTGCACTGACGATGCGACCTTGGCGCGCGCGCTTCAGATCGTCGAGCAATTGCCCGAGCTGCGCTCGCAAGCGCCGCTGCCGGTGCGCGAGGCGCAGACCCTTGCGATGGAGCTGCTGATGCAGAAGGCGCTCGAGCGCGGGCTGGAGGCGACGATCCTGGACAGCGCGTCGTACCGCCGCTACACCGAGCAGCGCCAGCGCGAAGGCCATGGCCGCTGAACGCCGCGACGGGGGCTTTCACGCCCACCGCGGCACGCGCGCCATCCAGCGCTTGGTGGAGTACGCGCCGTCCACCGGCGGCCTGGCGCTGTGGGTCAAGCACGAAGACCTGCCCGAGGCCGCTGACGATCGCGGTGGCGCCCGCGCCGATTCTCGCGGCAACTTTCGCGCCGACTCGCACACTGACTCCCGCGTCGGAACCAGCGGCAACGCCCGGCCCGCCACACTAACCGCCGCCACCGAAGGCCACACGATCTTCTACAGCGCCGCCTTCACCCGGCTGCCGCTGCCCGAGCAGGCCTTCGTGGTCGCGCACGAGGTGCTGCACATCGCGCTGCGCCACCCGCAGCGCTGCGCCGACCTGCGTCAGTTGCTCGGCGATGTCGACGAGAAGCTCTTCAACACCTGCGCCGATGCGATCGTCAACAGCACGCTCTCGCACCTGGCCTGGCTGCAGATGCCGGCGGGTGCGGTGCTGCTGGAGGCCTTGCTGGTGCGCAGCGTGGGCGTGGACCAGACGGTCGGCCAGACGGTAGAGAAGTCGCTGCTCGAATGGGACGTGGAGCGCCTCTACCGCGCGATCGACGATCGGCGCACCGGGCGCAACGGCAAGCGCGAAGACGGCCCGCGATCGGCCACCGTGCGCGCCCTCGGCGCTGGCGAGCCCCAGGACCTGATGCATGCAGCCGCCTCGCAAGAGCGGCCCGAAGCGCACGCCGACGCCGCGCGCGAGTGGGGTGAGCGCCTCGTGCGCGCCCACGCTGGCGACGGCGCGTTCTCGATGCTGCGCGTGCTGATGGCCGACCTGCCGCGCACCCACACGCCGTGGGAGCAGGTGCTGCGCACACAACTCGCGCGCGCCTTGTCGACACGGCCCGGCATCTCGTGGTCGCGCCCGGCGCGCTCGTACATCGCCAACCAGGGCCGGATGGGGCGCGACCGACACCGGCGCCTGCCCTGGGAGCCCGGCTTCAGCGGCACGAAGGCGGTGCCGAGGCTGGTGGTGATCGTCGATGTGTCGGGTTCGATCGACGATGCGCTGATGGAGCGCTTCGCGCGCGAGATCGAGGCCATCACGCGGCGCCTGGAGGCCGGCCTGGTGCTGGTGATCGGCGACGACTGTGTACGCCGCGTTGCGCACTTCGAGCCCGGCCGCTCCGACCTGCGCGAGATTCAATTCAGCGGCGGCGGCGGCACCGACTTCACGCCGCTGCTCGAAGAGGCCGACCGGCACCGCCCCGACATCGCCGTCGTGCTGACCGACCTGGACGGCCCGGCCCGCTTTGTGCCGCGCTGGCCGGTGATCTGGGCCGTGCCCGAGGCACACGCCGCGGCCGTGGCGCCGTTCGGGCGCACGCTGGCGCTCGTCTGAAACCGCTCTGCCTTCCCTGTCAGTTGGCGGGGCCGCCGCCGGGCACCGCGAGGTACTTGCGGCGCAGCAGCAAGGTCAGGTCGAACCGTTCGGCCGCGAAGGTGGCGCTGAAGCACGACTCGCCCGGCTTGTTCGGGTTGTCGATCACCGCCACGTAGACCAGCGCACCCGAAGCACGCTGCCACAGGATCATTCGCGAAGTCGGGAAACCGTCGTTCTCGATTACCGGGTAGCGCTTGATCATCTCGGCGCGCACGCGGCGGTGGTCGCCTTCGTCGAGCACGGCGCTCTGGTCATCGAGGCCGAACTGGATGAAGTCCCGGCTGATGCAGTTCTCGAACTCGGCGCCGACATTGCCCAACGAGCCACGCCGCTCCTCGACCGCGTGCGCGGCGTGGTGAGCGAATGCCGCCAGGCAGGCGGTCAGGCACGAGGTGGTGAGCAGCTTCATCGCGGGTCTCCTGCGAGCGGCTATCGGCACTGGCGCCTGCGAGGGTACGCCAATGCACACCGAAGCACACCCGTCGGCGCCTTCTGGCATGCTTGCGGCCTTTCCAACGGAGACACGAACATGCAAAAGGTCGGATTCATCGGCGCCTCGGGATTGATGGGCCACGGCATGGCCAAGAACCTGCAGGCCAAGGGCCACCCACTGACGATCACGGTGCACCGCAACCGCGAACGCGTGGCCGACTTGCTGGCCGCCGGCGCCACCCAAGCCGCCTCGCCCGCGGCGCTGGCGCGCGCGGTGGACATCGTGTTCCTGTGCGTCACCGGCTCGCCGCAGGTCGAAGGCGCGGTCACCGGCCCCGAAGGCCTGCTCGCCGGCGGCAACAAGAACCTGCTGATCGTCGACTGCTCCACCAGCGAAGCCGACTCGACCGCCCGCCTGCGCGAACAATGTGCCGCCGCCGGCGTGACCTTTGTCGACGCGCCGCTGGCGCGCACGCCGATCGAGGCCGAACTCGGCAAGTTGAACGTGATGGTGGGCGCCAGCGCCGAGACCTTTGCGAAGCTCGAACCGGTGCTGAAGACCTTTGCCGAGAACGTGTTCCACGTCGGCGGGCCGGGCGCGGGCAACACCATCAAGCTGCTGAACAACTTCATGGCCCAGGCGATCTGCACCGCCACGGCCGAAGCGTTCGCGGTCGGCCAACGTGCCGGCGTGGACCTGAAGCAACTGGTCGCGCTGGTCTCGGTCGGCGCTGTCAACTCGGGCCTGTTCCAGATGATGGCCAAGACCCTGCAAGGCGACATGGGCGGGCTGAAGTTCGAGCTCGACAACGCGCGCAAGGACCTGCGCTATTACACCCACCTGGCCGAAACGCTGACCGTGCCGGCCAGCATCGGCGAGGCGGTGCATCAGGCGCTCGTCACCGCCAGCGCACTGGGCCACGGCAAGAAGTTCGTGCCTTCGCTGGTGGAGGCGCAGGAGCAACTCACCGGCGCGAAGATCGTTCCGCGCTGAACGCACGGGCGCGTGGCCGGCGATGACCGACGAGGAGTCGCTCCAGGCCGCCATTCATGAGGACGTGGCGCTGCACGCGTACAGCGCCACGTGGCCGGCGGTGTTTTCAGCAGAGCGCGAGCGGCTGATGGCGCTGCTGCCGGGTCGATTCATCGACATCCAGCACATCGGCAGCACCGCCGTGCCCGGCCTCGCCGCCAAGCCGATCGTGGACCTGCTGGCCGGCGTCGCATCGATGGACGTCGCCCGCGCACTCGCCGAACCGCTGTGCCGCTCGGGCTACACCACGTCGGCCGAGTTCAACGCCACGCTCGACGATCGCCAGTGGTTCATGCGCTGGGCCGAAGGCCGCCGCACGCACCATCTGCATGTGGTCGTGCACGGCAGCCCGGCCTGGCGCCAACGCCTGAAGTTTCGCGACATGTTGCGTGCTGACGCAACACTGGCACAGCAATACGCCCAACTCAAAGCCGACCTCGCCGCCACCCACGCCCACGACCGCGAGGCCTACACCGAGGCCAAGGCAGCGTTTATCCTGGCGCTGGTTGGCGATACGTGACTGCCCGATGGTCGTGGCGTGCATCGGTTTGCGCGAGCAAAGGTGCGTCCGGGCAGGCCGGAGGGCTTCGCTTCGGCGGTCTGCGCTGGCGCTCCGACTGCCTTCCGGTGCTCGGTCTCGTGGCCCCGTCGCCGAACTCGCTCCGCTTGCTTCGCAGCGCTACGCTCAAACAGGCGGCGACAAGTCAGTTCACGAAGCGCGCAAGCGCGCGGGCCACGAGCCCTGTGCTCCTCAGCGCCTCAGAGGCGCCCTCCGACCTGCCCGAACGCACCTTTGCGGCACCGGCTTTTGTATTTGCTGCAAAGAGAGAAAACGGTTCCGCTCGCGGCGGGCGGTGCCCGGCGGGGG
>JANMYQ010000315.1:0-48827 GCA_031382215.1 Methylibium sp. | reverse complement strand
CTCGGCGGTACTGCTCGAATCCGGCGCCTTGGTCGGCAGCTGCGGCAAGGGTCTGTTGCTTCATCGTCGGCCTCCGTGTTCTCGAAGGTCAAGCATGCAATTCGCGCGCCGGGGTGCGGGACTTGTTCAGCGTAGCCTTAGTCGGTTCAGGTTGGTTCAGGTGAGCGCGCTGAGCGCCTGCTCCAGGTCGGCCTGAAGATCGTCGACACCCTCAAGACCGATCGAGAAGCGCACCAAGGTGCCGGGCCAGGCGGGTTGGGCACGAATCACGGCCAGGTCGTACGGCACCACCAGGCTGGTCGCGCCGGCCCATGAGTAGCCGATCCTGAACAGCTTCAGCGCATCGACGAAGGCATGCACCTGGCTGCGTGTGTACTTGGCATCGAAGACCACCGAGAACAGACCGGCGGCATGCGTACACAAGCGCTGCCAGTGCGCGTGGCCGGGCGAGCCCGGCAGCGCCGGGTGCAGCACCTGGGCGATCTCGGCGCGCCCGTTGCACCAGCGAGCCAGCGCACGGGCTGCAGCGTCGTGAGCCGCATAGCGCAGCTCCAGGCTCGGCAAGGACCGCAACACCAGCTCGGCATCGTTGGCGCCGATGCCCCAGCCCATGCGCATGTGCGTTGCTTTCATGCGCAGATGCAGCGCTTCGTCGCGTGTGGTGACCGAGCCCATCAGCACATCGCCGCCGCCGGAGGGGTACTTGGTCAACGCCTGCATCACGATGTCCGCGCCCAGACCGGCCTCGCCCGGCGCGCCCAGTTCGAAGCCGTTGAAGGCCACGCCGGCGCCCCAGGTGTTGTCCAGCGCGGTCAGCACGCCTTTGCCACGGCCGCCGCGGGCGGCGCGGGCGGCTCGCAGCAGGCCGGTCAGGTCGGGGAATTCCATCGTCACCGAACCCGCCGCTTCGAGCCACACGAGCTTGGTGGCCGGCGTGATCATCTCGGCGAGCGCCTGCGGGTCCATCGGGTCGTACAGGCGGTGCTTGATGCCCCAGCCGGCCAGTTCCTGGCGCGCCAGTTCGCGGCCCGGGCCATAAGCGTTCTCTGGCAGCAGCACCTCGTCGCCAGTCTTCAGCAGGGCCATGTCGACGAGCGTGATGGCCGCCAGGCCGCTGGGCAGCAGCAAGCTCTGCAAGCCGCCTTCGAGCGTGGCAATGCGCTCTTCCAGCGCGAAGGTGGTGGGCGTGCCGTGCAGGCCGTAGGTGTAGCCGGCCTTGCTCTTCCAGTTGCGCGCCTGCTGCTCCGCGGTGTTCTTGAAGATGACCGTCGAGGCCTTGTGCACCCCCACCTGCGGTGCCTCGAAACCGGCCGGCGGCTGGTACGGGTGGTGGATCAACGACGTGCTCAGGGACTTGCGCTTGGACATTCACGACCTCGGATTCAGGGACCGCACGCAGTGTAGACGTGGCCCCGGTCGGCAGCGCCCGGCACAATCCGTTCGAGGAGGGGTGCGATGAAGAACGTCAACACCGCCACGACCGGCCAGACCGTCCTGGTGCTGCAAGGTGGCGGTGCGCTGGGCGCCTACCAGGTGGGTGTGTACCAGGCGATGCATCAGGCCGGCATCGAGCCCGAATGGGTGGTCGGCACGTCGATCGGGGCGATCAACGGCGCCTTGATCGCCGGCAACCCGCCCGAGCACCGCCTGGCGCGGCTGAATGCGTTCTGGGACCATGTGGAGCAGCAGATCGACATCGACGGCCCGTTCGCAGCCCTGGGCTGGGGCAACGCGCTGGCCAACTGGGCCACGGTGGCCGGTGGCATCCCGGCGTTCTTCAAACCCAACCCGGCCGCACTGGCCGGCACGCGGGCCACCGTCGGCGTGGAGGCCGCGGCGTACTACGACACCGCGCCCTTGCGCGAAACGCTGCTGTCGCTGGTCAACTTCGACTACCTGCATGAAGGGAGGACGCGCCTGACGGTCGGCACGGTGCACGTGACGTCCGGCGAGCTGCACTACTTCGACACCCGCGTGAACCGGCTCGAGGTCGAGCACATCATGGCCTCGGGCGCGCTGCCGCCGGCCTTCCCCGCTGTGCGCATCAATGGCGACGCGTACTGGGACGGCGGCATCTACTCCAACACCCCGATCGAGGCGGTGATGGACGACCAGCCGCGGCGCAATTCGCTGATCTTCGCCGTCAACGTGTGGCAACCCGAGGGGCCCGAGCCCGAGTCGATCTGGCAGGTGATGGGGCGCCAGAAGGAAATCCAGTACGCCAGCCGCACCGACAGCCACATCGCCCGGCAGCAGCAGATTCACCGCCTGCGCCACGTGATCCGCGAACTGCAAAACCAGATGCCGGCGCAAAAGCGCGACGATGCCAAGGTGAGGGAGCTGACCGCCTGGGGATGCAGCACGACCATGCACGTGGTGCGCCTGCTCGCGCCGCGCCTTGAAGGCGAGGACCACACGAAGGACATCGACTTCACCCCGGCCGGCGTTCAGGCGCGCCGGGAGGCCGGCCTGGCCGATGCCAAGGCGGTGATCGAGCAGGCGCCGTGGGAAGCCCCCGTCGATCCGCTCGAAGGCATCGTCGTGCACGCGGCCGCAGCCTCGCGCTGATCACCACAGCGCTCTAAAACGGCTGTGCGATCAGGTCGTGCCCGCGCGCGTCGACGATGCGGGCACGCGTGAACTCGCCCACCTTCAAGGTCTTCGACGCCTTCTCCGGCGGCAACAGGCGCACGCTGCCGTCGATCTCCGGCGCGTCGGCATACGAGCGCCCCACCCCACCCTTGCGGCCCAGCGCCGGGGCCGAATCGACCAGCACCTGCATCGTGGCGCCGATGCGCTGGCGCAGCTTGGTGATCGACACTTCTTCGGCCACCGCCATGAAGCGCGCCTTGCGCTCTTCGCGCACTTCCATCGGCAGCATGCCGGGCAACTCGTTCGCGGTCGCGCCGCTCACGGCGGAGTAGGCAAAACACCCGGCCCGGTCAATCTGCGCCTCGCGCATGAAGGCCAGCAGGTGTTCGAACTCAGCCTCGGTCTCGCCCGGAAAACCGGCGATGAAGGTGCTGCGCACCACAATCTGCGGGCAAGCCTGGCGCCACTGCTGCAGCCGCTCCAGGTTCTTCTCGCCGTTGGCGGGGCGCTTCATGCGCTTGAGCACGTCGGGGTGCGAATGCTGGAACGGCACGTCCAGGTACGGCAGGATCAGGCCCTGCGCCATCAGCGGCAGGATGTCATTCACGTGTGGGTACGGGTAGACATAGTGCAGGCGCACCCAGGCGCCGTGCGGGGCGGCCAGTTCAGCCAACTTCTCGCACAGGTCGGCCATGCGTGTCTTGACGGGTTTGCCGTCCCAGAAGCCGGTGCGGTACTTCACATCCACGCCGTAGGCGCTGGTGTCCTGGCTGATCACCAGCAGCTCCTTCACGCCGGCTTCGAACAAGCGTTGCGCCTCGCCCAGCACGTCGCCGATGGGCCGCGAAACCAGATCCCCGCGCAGGCTGGGGATGATGCAGAACGAGCAGCGGTGGTTGCAGCCTTCGCTGATCTTCAGGTAGGCGTAGTGGCGCGGGGTGAGCTTGACCCCTTGCGCGGGCACCAGGTCGACGAACGGGTCGTGCGGCTTCGGGCTGTGCCGATGCACAGCGTCCATCACCTCGTTCGTCGCATGCGGGCCGGTGACCGCGAGCACGCTCGGGTGCATGTTGCGCACCAGGTTGCCGCCGTCGTCACCTGCCTTGGCACCCAGGCAACCGGTCACGATGACCTTGCCGTTCTGTGCCAGCGCCTCGCCGATCGTGTCCAGGCTTTCCTTCACCGCGTCGTCGATGAAGCCGCAGGTGTTGACGATCACCAGGTCAGCGCCGGCAAAGGTCTTGGAGGTTTCGTAACCCTCGGCGCGCAGTTGCGTGAGGATCAGCTCGGAGTCGGTCAGCGCCTTGGGGCAGCCCAGCGAAACGAAGCCGATGCGCGGGGCGGTGGCGGTGGTCGGGCGTTCGATCGTGTCTGGCGTGTCTTGTGTCATCGGGCGATTTTCGCCGATCCGGGGCTTAACCCGAGCAGAGCAGTCAGCGCTTGGGCTGCACGAAGCCCGGCACGCCAGGAAACAGCGCCTCGGCCTGCTTGCTCATCTGCTCCTGCATCTGCAGGAACACGTTCTTCGACTGCTCGAGGTAGGTGCCCATCAGGCCCTGCATCACCGGCGCCTGGCCGTTGAGGAACTGCGTCCACAGCTCGGGGCTGAGCCCCTTGGGGTCGAGCACCCCGGCCGACTGCTCTGCCAGGCGGCCCTGGATGTCGGTGAAGGTCTGCAGGTTCTTTTCAAGGTAAGAACCCATCATGCCCTGCATCGCATGGCCGTAGAAACGGATGATCTGGGCCAGCATCTGCGACGAGAACATCGGCACGCCGCCGGTCTCTTCTTCCAGGATGATCTGGAGCAGGATGCTGCGCGTCAGGTCTTCGGCGCTCTTGGCGTCGCGCACCACGAAGTTCTGCGCCGACAGCACCATCGCCTTCACGTCGGCCAGGGTGATGTAGCTGCTGGTCTGGGTGTCGTAGAGGCGCCGGTTGGGGTACTTCTTCAGCACGCGCACACCAGGGGCCTCGGTGTCGCCGGGGGCGCCCGCTTCGGGTTTGGCGGCGCGACGTGTCTGGGCCATGCGTGAAGCTCCTTGTGAACCCCATTGTGCAGGACAGCAGAAAACGGGCAACTCGGTGGAAACGCGTTCCGCCAGGGGTTTTCCCTGCGCCCGACCCGGGGGCAGCATCAAGCTCACCTTATCCGCCGGGCCTCTACATAAAAGCGCTTCTCGTGCGCTTCGCCCATCGAGAACGTCTTGCGGGGCAGCGGGCCCTCTTGCACTACCCGGCGCAGCAGTTCGCTCTTGCTCACCCCAGCCAGGTGAAAGCCGATACGGCCGGCGCTCATCGCAAGTTGTTCCAGCACCTCGTCGCCATGTACGTAGTCGACATGCGTGGCGCCGCCCTGCTCGATCAGCCCGTCGACAAAGGCCTGCACGGTAGCGACCGCGAGCGAGGTTTGCGGCTCGGCGACTTCGACCACACAAAAGCGCGCGCCCGGACCGACCAGCCCCACTACTTGGTGCGGGCCGCGCGCGCCCTGCACGCGCTCGCGCATGGCGGCGGCCGAGGCCACATCGACGCACGTCACACGGCGACCGAACACGCTGGCCAGGGCTTGCCGAACGTCGGCAGACACGCCGAACAGCAGGCGGTGGATGGGCGCGAAGTGAAGCGCCGGGTCGTGGATGTTCTCAACCTCCACCAGCGCGTAACGGCTCGGGTGGTCCATGCCCACCGCGCTTTTGGCGCTGTCCCAGATCGACTTGGCGGTGGCCAGCGAGTGGTTGCCGTCGCCCACCGCGAACAGCATCGGCGGTGTACCGGGGGGCACGCCATAACGCGCCGCAAACGCCTGTGGGTCGGCCAGCGCCGCGAGCGCCCGCACCGCACGGTCGGCGTAGGCCGCATCGACGGCGTAGCCGGCAACCCGGCCGCCCCCTTGCATCAGCTCGGTTTCATAGAGCTTGATCAGCGCGTCGCGCGCGGCGGCGATCGGTTCGATCACGGTGTGCCCAGGGTCGTCGATCAGCACCAGGATGTGCGGCAACTCCAGTTCGGCGTCGCGCCGCACCTCGATGCGCGGCGCCAAGCGCGCGACGATCGTGCCTTCGGTCGGCCGGATCAGGCTGGTTGAGCCGGCGCTGAAGTCGTAGTGCTCCAGGTCGAGTTCGAGCAACAGGCCGCGGCGGGTTCTGCCGTGCACGGTTCGCTCGACGAGGATCGCGCCATCGTGGTCGCGAAGCAGGCCTGCACCGAGGTAACGCTGCATCGCCTGCTGGATCTGCCGGATGCGTTCGGGTGCGTCGGCGGCGCCCAGATGGGACTCGGGAAAGATCAGCTGCAAGGTCGACGGCGCATCGCCCACCTCGCGCGCCACCTCGCGCCAGTAGGCCGGCTCCGAGGTGTATTGGTCGCAGGCGACGACGGCCCACTTCTTCAGGTCGATGTCGGGGCGCGGCAGGCAGGTCCGCGGGAGCCGGAAGCCGGTGTGGGAGTCCATGAGCCGCACTGTAGCCTGCGGCACCCGGTCAGCGCATCAGCCCCGGCAGCCAGAGCGATATTGCCGGGATGTAGGTCACCAGCAGCAGCGCCAGGCACATGGTGCCGTAGAACGGCCAGAGCTCCTTGGCGACCTGCTCCATCGTCACCTTGCCTATCGCACAGCCGACGAACAGGGTCGGCCCGACCGGGGGCGTGATCAGGCCGATGCCCAGGTTCAGGATCATGATCATGCCGAAGTGGACCGGGTCGATGCCGAGCTTGACGATCACGGGCATGAAGATCGGCGTGCAGATCAGCAGCATCGGCGCCACGTCCATGAACGTGCCCAGCAGCAACAGCAGCAGGTTCACGAGCAGCAGGAAAACGTACTTGTTCTCCGAAACGTTCAGGAAAACCTGCGTCACCTTGGCCGGGATCTGCATGATGGCCATCATGTAGCCGAAGGCGACCGAGAAGCCGATCAGCATCATCACCATCGCCACGGTCTTGATGACACGGTGCACCAGGTGCGGCAGGTCGCGCCAGCGGTAGTCGCGGTACACCAGCAGCGTGACCAGAAAGGCGTAGATGCAGGCCACCGCCGCGGACTCGGTGGGGGTGAACACGCCGGAGAGGATGCCGCCCATGATGATGACGACGGTGACGAGCCCCCACAGCGCCTCGGCCACGATCCGGGGCACCTGCCGCAGCGCGATCGGTTCGCCACGGGGCAGGTCGCGCCGGCGCGCCGTCCACAGGACCAGGCCGATCAGGCACAAGCCGAACAGCAGGCCAGGGAAGATGCCGGCCAGGAACAGGTGCGCCACCGAGACCGAGCCGCCCGCCGCGAGCGAGTAGATCACCGCGTTGTGCGAAGGCGGAATGAGCAGCGCCTGCACCGAACCGCAGATGGTCACGTTGGTTGCGAAGACGCGCGGATAACCGGCCTTCACCATCTGCGGGATCATGACCGAGCCGATCGATGCGGTGTCGGCCACCGACGAGCCCGAGATGCAGCCAAACAGACTGCTGGCCAGGATGTTCACCAGCGCCAGACCGCCGCGGATGGCGCCGACGAACAGGCGCGCGAGGTTGATCAGGCGCGCCGCCATGCCCCCCTCGGCCATGATGGCGCCGGCCAGCACGAAGAACGGGATCGCCAGCAGCGCGAAGTCGTCGGTGCCGTCGGAAATCTTCAGGATCACCGCCTCCAGCGGAATGTCGACCCAGAAGGCGGCGACCAGCGCCGACAGACCGAGCGCATACGCCACCGGAACGCCCAGCGCGCACAACAGTGCAAACGAACCCAGAAGGACGAGGCTGTCCATGCTTACTCCAGTTCAGCGGGCTGGTCGCTGTACATGATCGAACCCGGGGGCGGTGCGCCGACCCATACCCGCTCGATCAGGAACAGCAGCGTCAGCAGCCCGGCGATCGGGATGGGCATGTAGACGATGCCCTGCTTCAGGTCGGGAAACTCCGCCATCGTCTGGAACCAGGTGATGCGGCACAGCTGCGCACCGAAGCCGAGCATGAACGCCGCCGTCAGGCCCACGCACAGGTTCACGCCCCACACCATCAGCCGGCGCGTGGCCGGCGCCACGGCGTTGAGCAGCGCTTCGACGGCGATGTGCACGTTGGCGCGGTAGACCGCCGCGCCGCCGAGAAACGAGAACATCACCATCATCACCACCGCGGCCGGCTCCGGCCACGACATCGGGCTGTTCATCGCGTAGCGCATGAAGACGCCGAGCGGAATGATCAGCGTGATCGCCACCAGCGCCGTACCCGAGAGCACGATGCAGGCGAGGTAGGTCCACTCCATCGCCTGCGCATAACGCCGCTTTGCGTTCATCGACGGGGCCGCCCGGGACGCTCTATTTGGTCTCTTCGATGCGCTTGAGCAGCGCGGCGTACTTGCTGCCGTACTTGTCGCGGATTGACTGGGTGGCGCTGTAGAAAGCGGCCTTGTCGGCTTCGACGAAGCTCACACCCGCAGCCTTCAGCTTGCTCGTGGCCTCGCCGACGTAAGCGTCCCACAGCGCACGCTGTTCGGTCTGCGCCTCGCGCGACAGCTTTTTCACCAGCGCCTGGTCTTCCGCCGACAGCGCATCCCAGGTGCGACGCGAGAAGACGAAGATCTCGGGAATGATCAGGTGCCCCGTCAGGCTGTACACCTTGCTCACCGTGTAGTGGTTCTGCGCCAGCAGCGTCGGCGGATTGTTTTCGGCACCGTCGACGACACCGGTCTGCAGCGCGCCGAACAGCTCGTTGAAGCCCAGCGCCGCCCCGCTGCCGCCCATCGCGTTCATGGTCTCGACGAAGATGGGGTTGCCCATCATGCGGATCTTCATGCCCTTCAGGTCGGTGGGCTTGGTCACCGGCTTGTTGGAATAGACGTTCCGCGTGCCGGCATCCATCCAGCCCAGCACCACCAGGCGCGATTGCGGGCTGGCCCACACGCGGTCGAGCAGGTCCTGCCCGATCGGGCCGTCGATCACCTTGCGCATGTGGGCTTCGTCGCGGAAGACAAATGGCAGGTTGAAGACGTTCAGCTCGTCGACCACCGGGCCCATCGCGCCGACCGAGATGCGCGCGATCTGCAAAGCGCCGATCTGTGCCTGCTCGATCATCTCTTTCTCGCCGCCCAGTTGCATCAGCGGGTACATCTGGATCTTGATGCGCCCCTTGGTGGCGGCTTCGAGCTTGGTTCCCATGCGCACGATCGCCTCGACGGTCGGGTAGCCCATGGGGTGCACGTCCGAGGCTTTCCAGACGGTCTGCGCCTGTGCCGCCAACGGCAAACCGCCCAAGACCGCGAAAGCGGCGCCGGCGGCAATCAGGACTCTGCGAATGTTCATGTAGATGTCTCCTTCAGTCGGGAAGCCAGTGGATTGAAAACGGGCTCTCTTGAACGGGCCCTTCTCGACAAAGGCATCGCCGCCGAGCGGCGCCGCCGGGTCTTTCGGTGGGGATCGAACTCATTGAGTGGCCGTGACGCCCCCGTCGACGTACAGCACCTGCCCGGTGATGAAGCTCGCCGCCGGGCTGCACAAGAAATGCACCGGCCCGGCCACGTCTTCCGGTTCGGCCACCCGGCCGAGCGGGATGCGTTGCAGCAGCCGCTCGCGCACGGCATCGTCGTCCAGCCAATGGCGCCCCATCTCGCCGCGCACCACCGTCGGTGCAACGCCGTTTACCGTGATGCCGTAGTTGCACAGTTCGACGGCGTGCTGGCGGATCAGCAGCACCAGGCCACCCTTGCTCGCGCAGTAGGCCGAATAACCGCGGTCGCGCATGCCCAGTTGCGCGCGCACTGACAGCACGTGGATCTGCCGCCCGGGCTCACGGCCGGCACCCACCGCGGCGACCTGCCAGCGGGCTGCGGACTGCGCGAGGAACATCGCGGCGCGCAGGTTGACCTGCACCACCTCGTCGAAGGCAGCCTCGGTCACGTCGGCCAGGCGCTGCTCGCGCTGCATGCCGACGCAGTTGACGAGCAGGTCGAGCGCGCCGAAGTGCGTGGCGACCGCGTCGCTGCAGCTGTTGATCTGGGCCACGTCGCGCACGTCCAGGCCGAGGCCGAGCGCGGCATGGCCGGCGCCGGTCAGTTCGGCCGCCAGCGAGCGGGCCTTGTCGGCGCTGCGCCCCGCCACCGCCACCGCGGCGCCGGCGCGGGCGAGTTGCCACGCCACCGCGCGGCCAATGTCGCCATAACCGCCCGGCACGAAGGCCACGCGGCCGGCGAGCGAGAACGAAGCTTGTGGAGTCATGGTGCAGGGTCCGGTCGAAAGCTCAGTCCATGTGCAGGCCACCGTTGAGATCGATGATCTCGCCGGTGATGAAGCCTGACATGGGGGAGGCGAGGAAGGTCACGACGTGCGCAAACTCTTCCGGTTCGCAGAAGCGGCCCACCGGGATCTGCTGCAGCAGCGCCTGCTGCTGCGCCTCGGTCAGCATCTCGGTCACCATCGGCGTGCGCACGTAGGCGGGCGCGACGGCGTTGGCGGTCACGCCATGGGCGGCGAGTTCGCGCGCGAGCGAGAACGTGAGCGCCGCGATCGCGCCCTTGGACACCGAATAGGCCGTGCCCGCGGTCAACCCGCCGGTCTTGCTGGCGAGCGAGCCGACGTTGACGATGCGGCCCCAGCGCGCCGCCTTCATGCCTGGCACGACGCAGTGCGACCAGAACATCGCCGCGTCGATGTTCACCGCCAGCACGTCGCGCCAGGTCTGCGGCGTGGTCGCCTCGATCTTGGCGTTGCTCAGCACGCCGGCGTTGTTGACGAGCACCGAGACGGCGCCCCAGGATTCGACGATGCGGTGGTGCGTGGCCTCGACCTGCGCGGCGTCGCGGATGTCGCAGGCCAGCGCCATCACCCGCGCGCCGTGGCGTGCGACGGCGGGCTGCATCGAAGCCTCGCGCACGTCGACCATCGCCACGCGACAACCCTGCGCGATGAAGGCATCGACGGCAGCGCGGCCCATCGTGCCGCCCGCGCCGGTGACCACCACGAGCTTGTCCGCCAGAGAATTCATGTCAGTTGTCCAGGATGCTCTTGCGTCCGAAAAGACCGCGGGCGCGGAAGGTGATGACCGCAATGAACAGCAGGTACATCGACAGCATCGACCACTCCGACGCGAACGCGCCCGTCAGGCCGACCACCATGCCCACCATCAGCCCGGCCGCGACCGCGCCCCACAACGAGCCCACCCCGCCGAGCACGATCACGAGGAAGGCCGGCACGACCGCATCGACACCGACCTGCGGCCGGATGCCCCAGATCGGCGCCATCACCACACCAGCCAATGCTGCCAGCGCCACGCCCAGCGCAAACACGCCGGCGCGCAGCCGCGTGAGGTTGATTCCCAGCGCGCGCACCATCTCGCTGTCGTGCGCGCCCGCCTTGATCATTGCGCCGTAGGGCGTTTTCTCGAGGAACAGCCAAAGCGCGACGATGGCCAGGATCGCGAAACCGCAGGCGAACAGCCGATAGCGCGAATAGATCAGGTCGCCGATCAGCAACGCCCCCGACAGCGCCTCGGGCAAGGGCATCTGGCGCTCGGTAGAACCCCAGACGAGGCGGATGCCCTCCTCGATCACCAGCGCCGCGCCGAAGCTCAACAGCAGGCCGTACAGCGGGTCGCGGCCGTAGGTGCGGCGCAGGCACAGCTCGAGCAGCAGGCCGAACAGCCCCACCAGCACCGGCGCGACGAACAGCGCAATCGCAAAGCGCGTGCCCAGCGGCAGCGTCAGGTAGGCCGCGCTCAGCTCGGGGAACCAGCCCAGCCGCGGCGCGATCACCGCCAGCGCGGCGTACATGCCGAGCGCGAACAGCGAACCGTGCGCCAGGTTGATCGTCTCCATCACGCCGACGATCAGCATGAAGCCGAGCGCCACCAGCGCGAACAGCAGCCCGAGCGTGAGCCCGTTGAACAGGTGTGGAATCAGGCTCATCACAAGGGCTGCCGGCCTTCAGCGCTCGTAGCTGGGCGTGGCCTCGTAGGTCTCGAGCTTGCAGGCGCCGGCCGCGCCCGGGTCCAGCACGTCTTTCGGCTCGCTCTGCGTCAGGATCTTGAAGATGTCGGTCTTCTCGGCCGGCGCGTCGTTGTAGCTGGCCATGTAGATGGTCTGCTCGCAGTGGTGCGTGGCCGGGTCGATCCAGGCGTCGTAATGTTGCAGCCGGTCGCGCGCCGTCATCTTGCGGCCCTCGAGCTTCTTGATCACCGCCAGGTTGTTCGTCGTTCCGGCCTCTTGCACGCAACGCAGCAGCTCGCGCGTGGCCATGTAGCCGTTGTGGAACACATTGCCTGGCACCGCGATGGCCATGCCGGGGAAGTTCTTCTGGTACGCAGCGACGAACTCCTTCACGCCCGGCAGGTCGAGCCGGTAGTACCAGGTGGTGCCGAATACGCCGAAGATCTGCTCCGGGCCGAGGCCGTAGACGTCGGGCCAGTCCTGCTGGTTGTTGATCCAGGCGGCGTTCTTGTGCAGGCCGAGCTGCACCACCTGCTGGCGCAACGCCTTGATGTCGTCGCCGCCGACCGCGGTGGCCACCGCCTGCGGCTTGAGCTGCTGCAGCTTGAGCAGGTAGGCCGAGAAGTCGCGCGTGTTCTGCGGCACCAGCAGCTCCTCCATCACGCGGCCGCCATTGGCCTCGATGATCGTGCGCGTCGCCTTGGAGGTGTTGTGGCCCCAGACGTAATCGTTGGTCAGCAGCACCCAGTCCTTGCCGGCGGTGCGCATGGTGTTGCGCACGGTCGCGAGCGCGAAGTTGGTGCCGTTGCCGTCCCAGACGAACTTGGTGCGGTGGCAGTCCTTGCCGATCTCGGTGGGCGAGCTCGAATTGGTGTTGAAGAAGATGCAGCCGTACTTCTGGGCCACCTGCGAGATCGCGTTGGCCACGCCCGAGTGCACCGCGCCGATCAGGAAGGCCGCCTCGTTGCGGTTGATCATGCGTTCGGCCACGCGCGAGCCGGTGGCCGGCGTGGTTTCGGTGTCCATGTGGATCGCCTCGATCGGGCGGCCGAGCACACCGCCTTTCTCGTTGAAGTCCTTGATGGCCATCATCGCGCCCAGGCGCTCCATGCCGCCGCTGGCCGCGTACTGGCCGCTGGCGTCCATCGTCAGCCCGATCACCAGCGGCTTGGCGCTCGCGCTCTGCGCCCACACGCGGTTCGTGGCCCAGGGCCCGAAGAAGCTGCCGCCGCCGGCCAGCGCGGCCGCCATGGCACTGACGAAGCGGCGCCGCCGGGGTTGCATGGCGGGTTCTTGCACGGTGTCGACCTTCATGGTTTGTCTCCTGTGGTGCGGGCGGCGTGTGCCGCCCTGGTTTGAACGTGACGAACGTGGCGAACGTGGCGAAAGTGGATCAGCGCGGCACGATCTGCACCGCGTTGAGCGTCTCCTGCGCTTCGAGCAGCGACGCGATGAAACGGTCTCCGAGCCCCAGGTTGCAGGCCTGGACGAAGCTCTGGTGCGCCGCCTCGGCAACGAACGATGTCGTCGGCAGCGTTTCGGTGAGGTGGGTGTAGTAGCGCAGGTCCTTCTGCGCATTGGCGATCGCGAACTTCAGCCCGGTCAGGTCGCCGTCGAGCATCGGCCCGACCATCATGCGGAAGATGCCCGAGTTGACGCCGCCGGCCGAGACCACCTCGAACAGCTTGCGCAACGACAGGCCAGACTTCGCGGCCGCCGCCAGCGCCTCGGCAATTGCCGCAGCGGTGGTCATCGCGAGCATGTTGTTGATGAGCTTGAGCACGTGGCCGTGCCCTGGCGGGCCGACGTGGATCACGTTCTCGCAGAAGGCCGACAGGATCGGTCGCACGCGCTCGAAGTCGGCCTCGCTCGCACCGACCATCGTGTTCAGCCGGCCTTCTTCAGCCTCCTTCGGCGTGCGCGCGAGCGGCGCGTCGATGTAGCTGCAGCCTTTGGTGGCGAACGCCTCGCGCTGGCGGGTCGTCGATGCGGGTTCGGCGGTCGAGGTGTCGATGACCATCAGCCCAGGCGATGCGCTTTCGAGCAGGGCGCCGGCCCCGTACACGATGCTCTCGACCTGCGGCGAGCCGGTGACGCACAGGATCACCGCGTCAGCACCCGCGGCCAGCTCGCGCGTGCTGGCGACCTCGACGGCGCCGGCGCCCAGCAGGTCGGCCAGGTTGGCGCGGTTGCGGTGCACGGTGAAGCGCACGGCGTGGCCCTTGCGCAGCAGGTTCATCGCCATGCCATGCCCCATCATGCCCAAGCCGATGAACCCGAGGGTGCTGGTGCTCATGAGGAACTCCGGTTTGTTTCGAGCATGGCGGGTGCCGATGCGAAGTCGGCGTGCTGAAGCAGGCGCGCCTCTTGCCACAGGCGAATGAGGCGTTGGTAGCGCTCGGCCACGTCGGCGATCACGCCGGCGTCGTCGAGCGTGCCGTCGAACCAGGCTTGGGCGGCGGCGGCAAACAGCGTGCGCCCGACGGCAAAACCCTTGCAGATCGGCTGGCGCGCGGCGGTGCAGAAGGCGTCCCACAACTGATCTTCATTGGCTTCGAGGCCGAGCAGCAGCACGCCGCGGCAATAGGGGTCGTGTTGCGCCATGCACGCGCGCAGCGCCTCCCACGCCTGTGCGCCCGGCGGCGGCAGCTTCCACCATTCGGGGCGGATGCCGGCGGCGTAGATCTGCGCGACGGCGCGCACGATGGTCATGTCGTTCTGCGGCGGCATGCGCGGCGGGATCACCTCGAGCAGCAACTCGTGGCCGGTGCGGCGGCTGGCGTCGTAGAGCTCGCGCACGGTGTCGAGCTGCCTGGCCGCGAGCGCCGGTTCGTCGTCCGGGTGGTGGAAGACGAGGCACTTGATCACCTGTTCGGTCGGCCACTCGGTCAGCGCCAGGCCGAGGTTCGAGCCGGCCTCGAACGACAGCGGTCGCGAGCCGGGTGTCTCGACGGGCCGAGCCAGCCACACGCCGGTACCAGTGACGCGTTGCAGCACCGGCGTGCCGTGGCGGGCGTCGACGATGATGCCGGCCGAGGGGAACGGCATCGATTCATCGGCGCCACGCTGGCCGAACTCGACCGCGTAACCCTGCTCGGCCGCCTGGGCGACGAGTTGCTTGAAGACGGCAATTCGGCCGACATCGGCTCCCGCACGCGCCGCGATTTCCTCGAGCTGGCTGCGGTGGTCGAACGCCAGCACCGCCAGCGCACCGGGAGTCGGCCGCCGCGTCGTGGCGCGATGCACGTGTTCCAGCTCATCGTCGTCGCGCAGCCGCGTGATGCCCTGCTTGCGCTCGAAGAACAGGTTCAGCTCGGGCCAGGTCGGCATTGCCGGCGCGCAGCCGTGGCGCGACACGACGATCGCCCCGCAGGCGTTGGCGTAGCGCAGTGCGTGAGGCAGCGGCTCGTTGCGCACCCAGCCGCGGAGCAGGCCGGCCATGAAGGCGTCGCCGGCGCCGAGCACGTTGAAGACCTCGACCGGGAAGCCGGGCCCTTTCAGCCCCTGCTCGATGTCTGCAGGGATCGCCCCGTCGAAGGCGACGCATCCCATCGGCCCGCGCTTCATCACGATCAGGCCGGGGCTGACCGCGCGGACCGCCGCCAGCGCCGCGCGCGAGTCGGTGCTGCCGCCGGCGATGTGGATCTCTTCTTCGGTGCCGACGATCAGGTCGCAGTCCGGCAGCACCGCCTGCAACTGGGCCGTCACGTCGGCCGACGGCACGAAGCGCTGCTCGCCGAGGCCGGGCGACGTGAGGCCCCACAGCACCGGGCGGTAGTCGATGTCGAGCACCACGCGCTTGCCCAGGCTGCGCGCGATCGACATCGCCTTGATGCAGGCTGCCCGCGTGTCGGGGTGCGACAGGTGCGTGCCGCTGACGAGTACGGCGCGCGCGCGGGCGATGTAGGCGGGGTCGATGTCATCGATCACGAGCGCCATGTCGGCGCAATGGTCGCGGTAGAAGATCAGCGGGAAGGTGTCGGGGTCGCGGATGCCGAGGAACACCAACGCGGTGAGCCGCTTCGGGTCGGTGCGCAGGCAGCTCACGTCGACGCCCTCGGCCTGCAGCGTCTCGCGCACGAAGCGGCCGTTGTGCTCGTCGCCGACGCGGCTGATCAGCCCCGTGCGCAAGCCAAGCCGCGCGCCACCGATGGCGGTGTTGGTCGGCGAGCCGCCCACATACTTGGCGAAGCTGCGCATGTCTTCGAGCCGGCCGCCGATCTGCTCGCCGTACAGGTCGACCGCCGAGCGGCCGATGCAGATGACGTCGAGGTCTTCGGCAGTACCCGCACTCGCGGTCGATTCGGTCGACACGGTCGACGCGGTGGTCTCAAGCATCACCCTGCCCTCCCGCGCGGCTTGCGCGCCTTGCGCGGCTCGACCAGGCACTGCCCGGTGCCGACCACGAGCGCCTGCGCCAGACACATCGGCGCGACCAATGAACGAACCGGTGTCGTGGTGCCGGCGCCGATCTCGAGGCACACGGTGGCCGACGGCTTCAGCGGCGACAGCGGGTGGTCGGTGATGGCAACGACCGGAATGCCGCTCGCCTTGGCCGCCTTGGCCGCCTCGACGACCTCGGGCGAGTAGTTCTTGAAGCTGGTGACGAGCAACACCTCGCCCGGCTCGATCTGGCGCAGCGACTCGCCGAGCATGCCGCCGACGCCGTCGTGCAATTGCACGCGCAGGTCGAGCTGGCCGAGCGCGTAGGCCAGGTAGGCGGCCACCGGGAACGCGCGCCGCTGGGCGAGCACGTGCACGCGCGTGGCGCTGCACAGCAGGCTGGCGGCCTGGCGCAGCGTGGTGTCGCCGACCGTCTGCGCGAGCTGCTTCAGGTCGGCCATGCCGAGTTCGACGAAGGGCTGCAAGGTCGGCGCGGTGCTCTTCGCGCCCGCGGCCGGCGCCTTCATCGCACTGATGCGCTCGCGGTAGGTGCCGGCGCGTTCGAGCAAGCGGTGACGGAACAGGCGTTGCAGTTGCGAGAAGCCAGTGAAGTTCATGACGTTGGCAAAGCGGACCAGCGCCGAGGGCTGCACACCCGCCGCCTCGGCCACCGTGGCGGCCGTGCCGAGGGCCAGTTCGTCAGGGTGCTCGAGCACGTACTGCGCAATCACCTGCTGTTGCGGCGACAGGTTCGGGTACGCCGTGCTCACCGCATCGGCGAACTGCTGGAAGCTGGCGGAAGGTGTCATGCGGCGCATTAGAACAAACATGCTTGACATACGCAACAAGAGAATAGACATTCTCACAGCACCCTCTCCACCTTCTCCGCCCTCCCCGCCCGCATGTCCAGCGCCCCGCCCGCCGCACCCCTGATCACCGTTCCGATGCTCGGAACGATGGCGGTTCTCGCGAGTGCGCCGCTGTGGCTGCAGTCCGTCGGCCTGTACCAGTACCTCGCGGTCGAGATCGTCATCTGGATGGTGTTTGCGCTGGCGCACAACCTGCTGCTCGGGCACGGCGGCATGCCGTCGTTCGGGCACGGTGCGTTCTTCGGTGTCGGGGCTTATGGCTTCGGGCTGCTGCAGCACCACCAGGGCGCCGGCCTGGTCGGCGGGCTCGTCGGCGCGGCACTCGCGGCGGCGCTGGTCGGTGCGGTGGTCGCGGGCTTCATCTCGCACCGGCGCGGCATCTACTACGCGCTGCTGACGATCGCCTTCGGGCAGGTCATGTGGTTCATCGCGATGAAGTGGCACTCGGTCACCGGCGGCGAGGACGGCCTGCTCAAGATCGCCCGCCCGCCGCTGCAACTGATGGGCCACGAATGGTCGCTGACGAGCAACGAGGCGTTTTACAACGTCGTGCTCGTGGTGTTCGCGCTGATCGTCGTGTTCCTGTGGCGGCTGGTGCACTCACCGTGGGGCCGCGTGCTGCGGGCCATCAAGCAGAACGAGATGCGCGCGGCCTTCGTCGGCTACAACGTGTGGCTGTACAAGTGGACGGCGTTCGTGCTGTCGGCCGGCATCTCCGGCATCGCGGGCGGCCTGTTCGCGATGGCGCAGAACTCGGCCTACCCGAACGTGATGAGCCTGCACAACTCCGGCTTCGTGGTAATGATGGTGCTCATCGGCGGCGGTTTGGTCAGCTTCTGGGGCCCGGTGATCGGCGCCACGGTGTTTATCCTGGCGCGCGACCTGCTCGGCGCCTACACCGAGGCGTGGCTGCTGTGGTACGGGCTGCTGTTCATGGTGATCGTGCTGTTCAAGCCCGAAGGGATTGCGGGCCTGTGGCAGTCCTTGCAGGTCTGGCGGCGCCGGCCGGCACCCGCGCGGCCTGCGCCCGCCCCGACCGAACGGGAGGCCTGACGATGGCACTGTTCGAAGCCCACCACCTGCACAAGCGCTTCGGCGACCAGGTCGTGCTCGAAGACATTTCGCTCAGCGTCGAGCGAGGCGAGCTGCGCGGCATCATGGGCCCCAACGGCGCAGGCAAGACCACCTGCTTCAACGTGCTGACCGGGCGCTACCGGCCTGATCGCGGCCGCGTGAACTTCGACGGCCGCGACATCACCGGCCTGTCGCCGCGCGAGGTGGCGCGTTGCGGCATCTCGCGCTCGTTCCAGATCATGAATCTGTTCGACGAGTACTCGGCGATCGACAACGTGGTGATCGCGCTGCCGGCGGTGCGCAAGATCGGCTGGTCACCGTTCCGCGACCTCGCGCGCCAGCACGCCGCTTACGACGAGGCCGAGGCGGTGCTGCGCCGCGTCGGGCTGGCCGGCAAGGAGCACGTGGCCTCGCGCAGCCTGTCGTACGGCGAACGCCGCGCGCTCGAGATCGGCGTGGCGCTGGCCGCCGGGCCGCAACTGCTGTTCCTCGACGAACCGACCGCGGGCCTGGGCACTGAGGGCACGGCTCGGCTGGCTGAACTGGTGGCGTCGCTGAAGCGCCACGTCACGATCGTCATCATCGAACACGACATGCGCTTTCTCTTCGGGCTGGCCGACCAGGTCTCGGTCATCCACTGGGGCCAGGTGATCGCCGAGGGCACGCCGGCGGCGCTGCGCGCGAACCCGTGGGTGCAGCGATCGAGCCTGGGGAGCTTGCCGGCATGAGCGCTGTGCCGACATCGGCGCCCGAGCCGTTGCTCGCGGTCGAGGGCATCCACACCTTCTACGGCGAGACGCAGGTGCTGTTCGGCCCGTCGCTGCGCGTGCACCCCGGCGAGGTGCTGGCGCTGCTCGGGCCCAACGGCACCGGCAAGACGACCACGCTGCGCTCCATCCTTGGCCTCACGCCCGCGCGCCGCGGGGCGGTGCACTTCGATGGCCACGACATCACGCACGAGCCCACGCACCGCATCGCGGCACGCGGCGTCGGCTGGGTGCCGGACGACCGGCGCGTCTTCCCGACCTTGACCGTTGCCCGCAACCTCGAGATCGCCAGCAAGAAGACGCGCTTTCGCGCCTGGTCGCTCGGCGAGTGCTTCGAGCTGTTCTCGGCGCTCGAATACCTGATGCCGCGCGAGTGCGAGAACCTCTCCGGCGGCGAAATGCAGATGGTCGCGATCTCGCGCATGCTGATGGGCGCACCGGGCCTGGTGCTGCTGGACGAACCGAGCCAGGGCCTGGCGCCGAAGGTCGTGCAGGACGTGATGCGCGCGGTCGAACGGCTGCGCGGTGAGGGCGCGGCAGTGGTGCTGGTCGAGCAGAACGTGGCCTGTGCGCTCGGCGTGGCCGACCGCGTGGCGGTGATGCAGGCCGGCCGCATCGTGCATGAATGCGCGGCCGATGAAATGCGCCGCGACGCCGCCCTGCGCGCCCATTGGCTGGGGATCTGAATGAGCGAACCGCTGTTGCACGTGCAAGGACTGGTCAAGCGCTACCAGCGCGGTTGGCCGCAAGCCCAGCCCACGTTCGAGCTGCAGGCCGACTTCCGCATCGACCAGCCCGGCGTGATTGGCGTGATGGGCGCCAACGGCACCGGCAAGACCACGCTGTTCGAGCTGATCACCGGCGGCAACCAACCCACCGAAGGGCGCGTGCTCGTCGCGGGGCAGGACATCCACCAGGTGCGCTACCGCGAGCGCGGCCAGCTCGCACTGCACTACCACCAGTCGTACCAGTTGCGGCGTTTCCGGCGCACCCGGCCGGCCTTCATGCTGGAGCCGGCGCGCAGCACGCAGGCGCAGATCCACCTGTTCGACGAGCCGCAGTTCAACACGCAGGACGGCTACATCGGCTTCATGCTCGACTTCTTCCAGCGCCTGCGCGACCAGGGCCGGCTGGTGTTCCTGTGCCTGCACCCAAACGAACCGGTGCACCTGGACATCCTGGAGCAGGCCTGCGAGGGCTTTGTCTTCGTGCAGAAAGACGCAGCACGCGTGAGCCGGCTGCAGCATGCCGACTCGATGCAGGCGCTGCTTGCGCTGCCCGCCGTGGCGGCCTACCTGGGCACGCTGGTCGATGGGCGCGTTCGGGGCTGAGCGCGCACCCGGGGCGCCGTCAACGGCCCTCCGGCCTCATCTCGGCCCACGCCATCGCCGCGACGATGAGCGCGCCCTTGGCGATGAGCTGCAGGTCGATGGGCACGTTCAGGATGTTCATGCCGTTGTTCAGTACGCCCAGGAACATCACGCCCACCACGGTGCGCGCCACCGAGCCCCGGCCTCCCGACAGGCTGGTGCCGCCGAGCACGACGGCGGCGATCACGTCGAGCTCGGTGCCGAACTCGCCGTAGGTGGCGGACGCGGTGTGCACCTGCGACGCCTGCACGATGCCGGCCAGCGCCGCGCCGAGCCCGCACAGGGCGTAGACGACCATCTTGGTCACGCGCGTGCGGTGGCCGCTCAGGCGCGCCGCGCGTTCGTTCTCGCCGATCGCGGCGACGCGCAGGCCCAGCGGCATGGCGTGCTGCGCAAAGACCATCACCAGCGCCACCGCCACGAACAAGCAGACCGAGAACGGCAGGCCGAGCAGGCTGCCCGTGCCGATGAAGCTGAAGCCATCGTGCCCGCGCACGCCGTGCAGGTCGGGCCCGCCGAGCATCAACGCCGACCCGCGCACGATGCTCAGCATCGCCAGCGTGACGATGATCGCCGGCAGTTCGAGCAAGGCCACCAGCCCGCCGTTGACCAGCCCGATGACCAGCCCGGCAGCGAGCGCCATTGCCAACGCCACCGGCAACGGCCAGCCGGCGTCGAGCGCAAACACCGCCACCAGCCCCGCCAGCGCCAGCACGGGGCCGACCGACAGGTCGATGCCGCCGGTCATGATCACGAAGGTCATGCACACGGCCATGATGCCCACCAGCGCCGTCTGGCGCAGGATGCCGACCAGGTTCTCCGGCTTCAGGAAGGCCGGCTGCGCCAGCGCAAAGGCCACCACGACAAGCGCCATGGCCAGCAGCAGCGCGTGCGGCGCAAGCCGCTGCCCGAGTGCACGTGCCGACACGCTCACTGTCATGCCGCGGCCGCTCCGATCTCGTGCACGATCTGCGCCACCGAGGTCTCGTGCGCATCGTGCTGGGCCACCAGGCGGCCCGACACCATCACCGCGATGCGGTCGGCGATCGTCATCACCTCCTCCAGGTCGGACGACACCACGAGCACGGCGGCCCCCTTGTCGCGCTCGGCACGCAGGATCGCGTAGATCTCGGCCTTGGCGCCGACGTCGACGCCGACGGTGGGCTCGTCAAGCAAGATCACGCGCGGCCCGAGCGCCAGCCATTTGCCGATGAGCACCTTCTGCTGGTTGCCGCCGGACAGCAGGCGCACCGTGGCCGCGGCGTCCGGCGGCTGGATGCCGAGCTCGCCGATCCAGCGGCGCGCGGCCGCGGCGACGGCCCGGCGTTCGAGCAGCCACCAGCGCGTGAAGCGCGCGATCGTGGCCATCACCAGGTTCTGCGCCACCGGCAGCCCGAGCATCAAGCCGTCGCGGTGCCGGTCTTCGGGCACCAGGCCGACGCCCGCGGCCATCGCCTGCGCCGGGCTGCGCAGTTGCACCGGCGCCCCGTCCAGCTCAAGGCTGCCGGCGTCGAAGCGGTCCACCCCGAACAGCACGCGCATCAGCTCGGTGCGGCGCGAGCCCACCAGCCCGGTGATGCACAGGATCTCACCCGCATGCAGCTCGAAGTCGATGTCGCTGAACACGCCCTGGCGCGTCAACCCACGCGCGCGCAGCCGCACCACGCCCGTGCCACGTGGGCGGCGCGCGGCCACCGCCGCGTCGGCCGACTCGCGCGCCAGCTTCTCGCCCACCATCAGTTCGACCAGGCGCGGCCGCGTCATCTCGGCCACACGCGACTGCGCGATCACGAGGCCGTCGCGCAGCACGGTCAGCGTGTCGCACACGGCGAAGATTTCGTCGAGCATGTGGCTGATGTAGACGATGCCCACGCCGGACGCCTTCAGCGCGCGCACGGTCGCGTGCAGCTTGCCGACGTCGGCCGCCGCCAGCCAGGCCGTCGGTTCGTCCATCAGCAGCACGCGCGCGTCGAGCGCCAGCGCCTTCAGGATCTCGACCTCCTTCTGCTTGACGGCCGGCAGGCTGCCAACGATCGCGTCGAGGTCGAGCGCGATGGCGTGGCGCTCGAGCAGCGCGCTGGCGCGGCGCCGTGCCTGCGGCACGTCGACCCGGCCCCAGCGCGTGCTCGGCTGGCGGCCGAGAAAGATGTTGTCGAGCACCGTCATCGCCGGCACCAGTTGCGCGTGCTGGTAGATGCAGGCCACGCCGTGGCGGATCATCGCGAGCGGGTCGCCGGGCTCGACCGCCTGGCCGCCGAGCTCGACGCTGCCGTGCGTGGGCCGCGTGGCCCCGGTGAGTAGCTTGATCAGCGTCGACTTGCCGGCGCCGTTGGAGCCGATCAGCGCGCGCACTTCGCCGGGCATCAGCTCGAAGTCGGCGTCGGCCAGTGCCGTCACGCGGCCGTAGACCTTGGTCAAACCGCGCGTGCGCAGCAGCGCGCCACCGCTCATGCGGCCGTCCTCCTGTGGAGCTTCCTCGTGCGGCCTCATGGGGTTTCGGCTGCGCCGGCCGCGCCCTGCCGCTCACGGCGGCGCACCAGCAGCAACCGGTCGTACGAGATCGCGACGAGCAGGATCGCCCCGGTGAGCACCTGCTGCACGAACTGGGGCACGCCCATCACGGTCAGGCCGATCAGCACGACGCCGAGCAGGAAGGCGGCGATCGCCGGCCCGACCAGGCCGCCCACGCCACCGGCCAGGCTGACGCCGCCCATCACCGCCGCGGCAATGGCGGTCAACTCCATGCCGGTGCCGAGCGCCTCGGTGGACGTGGTCAGCCGAGCCACCAGCACGAGCGCGGCCACGCCGGCGCAGAAGCCACAGATCGCATACGCGGCGATCGTGATCCGCCCGGTGGCAATGCCGGCCAAACGAGCCGCTTCCTGGTTGCCGCCGACCGCGTAGACGTCGCGGCCGAACCGCGTGGCGCGCAGCAGCCCCTGCAGCAGCACCAGCAGCACGATCATCACGATGAACTGCAGCGGGACCGCCGGCAGGCGCAGCGTGTCCGCCAGCCCGAGCGCGCCGCCGACATCGAACCAGGTCTCGAGGCCGGTGATCCACGGGTCGCGGATCGGCGTGGTGGACAGCCCCGGCACGAGCTGGCGGCCCGAGATGGCGAAGACCAGGCCGCGGTACGCGCCCAGCGTGGCCAGCGTCGCGACGAAGGGCGCGAGCCGCAACTTCACGATCAGCACGCCGTTGAGCGCGCCCGCCGCGGTGGCCGCCAGCAACGCGGCCGGGATCACCAGCCAGCCGGGCACCTGCCAGATCAGCACCAGGTCGAAGGTCACCATGCCGGCCAGCGCGACGATCGCCCCGATCGACAGGTCGACGCCGCGCAGCAGGATCGGGAACGCCTGGCCGATGGCGAGGATCGCGACGAACGAGAAGCCCGCCATCAGGTCCTCGGCATTGCCGGCCGAGAGCAGGCCCGGCACGAACAGCCCACCGGCCCCGAGCGCCACCGCCAGCAGGATCAGCAGCGCGGCGGTGGCGGAACGCTCGTGCACAGGAACGGGCGGCGGCGGTCGTCGTCGCGGCGCCGCTTACCAGCGCTGCGAGGGCTGGATCTGCGAGACGTTTTCCTTCGTCGCGATCACGTAGGGCATCAGCAGCTTGCCCTGCTGCTTGAAGGCCGTTGCCGGCACCAACCCGGTGGCCAGCACCGCGGCGGCAGAGGCCGCAAAGCGGCCCTGCTGGTACACGTCGGTGTACTGGGTGCCGGTCAGTTCGCCCTTCTCGATCGACTCCAGCGCGTCCTTCTCGCCGTCGTTGCCGAAGATCACCATCTTGCCGAGCAGGCCCTTGGACTTGGCGACATCGACGGCGCCGAGCGCCATCGAGTCGTTCACGCCGTAGACACCGCCCACGTTCGGGTTGGCGGCGAGCAGCGTGGTCAGCACGTCCTGCGCCTTCTTGCGCGACCAGTCGGCCACCTGGTCGGCAACGATTCTGATGCCGGGGTGGTGCTTCTTCAGGCCTTCCACGAAGCCGTTGGTGCGCTGGTCGCGGATGATGATGCCCGGCGGCGCGTTGAGGATGACCACCTCGCCCTTGCCGCCCATGCGCTCGCCCAGCGTGCGGGCAATGTCCATCGCGCCGAAGTAGTGGTTCATCTCCACGTGCGCGGCATGCGGCTCGGTGGCGTCGATGTTCAGCGTGATGACGGCGATGCCGGCGCGCTTGGCCTTGGCGATGGACGGCGCCAGCGCCACGCTGTCGATCGGCTGCAGGAAGATCACCGAGGTTCGCTGGCTGATCAGCGTGTCCATCAGGCTGACCTGCACCTCCACCTTGTTTTGCCCATCGAGCAGCTTGTAGTCGATCACCTGCTGCGTCTTGAGCACTTCCTCGATGCCCTTGGACCACGCGGCCGGCACGGTGTGCGGCTGCCACTGGATGAAGGCCATGCTCGAGCGCTCTGGCGTGGCGGCACGGGCTTGCTGCAGGCCGAGCCCGCCGGTGTGCGGGTCGACCCCGGCAAACAGGCCGGCGCCGGCGGTGCCGAGCGCCGCCGAGCCGAGGGCGATGCTCTTCAGCAGGCCGCGGCGGTTCGGCGCAGAGGCGGGCAAGGTGTGGGGGTCGTGACGGTCGGGGTGGTCGCTCATGGGTCTTGTCTCCAGGCCGGCGTTGTGGATCCGACACGGCCGGGCAAGGCCCGGCACAGCGGTCAAGCCACTTTACCAACTAGACGATTGCGGCCTTACCAGACTTTCCCTAGTTCGTCGGCGAGGCGGCGCGACGACCCCGGGGGCGTCAGCCGCCGACCCAGCGCTGCTCCGACGCCTTCAGGTGGGAGCGCATCGCGGCCTCGGCGGCGAGCGGGTCGCGCGCTTCGAGCGCATGCAGGATGGCCTCGTGCTCCTTCAACGCCGAGTTCCAGGTGCTCATGTTCTCGTAGCGCGAACGCAGCTTGGTGGAGATCGGGCTGTGCCGGTCGTCGAACAGCTCCACGACCAGCCGCTGCATCACCGAGTTGCCCGACATCTCGGCAATCGTCAGGTGGAACTGGCGGTCGAACTCGAGCGGCGTGCGGCGCCGCGCGATCTCCTGGCGCATGCCGTCGACGCACGCCCGCAACTGCGCCAGCGCCCCTGGCGTGGCGCGCGAGCAGGCCATCACCACCACTGAGCCCTCGAGGGCGCCGCGTGCTTGCATCAATTCGGTCGGGCTCTCGCCGAGTGCTGCCGTCGAGCGCGGATTGCGCTCGGGCGGGCTGTTCACGTAGACCCCCGAGCCGCTGCGGATCTCGACCGAACCCTCGACGTCCAGCGCGATCAGCGCCTCGCGCAACGACGGGCGCGACACGCCGAGCTGCTGCGCCAGGTCACGCTCGGGCGGAAGGCGGTCGCCGGTGTCGAAGCCGCCACGCTCGATGAGCTCGCGGATCTGGTCGGCGATCTGTTGATAGAGGCGTCGGGTCTCGACCTGCTTGAACTGCACGGACATGGTGGGCATCGGCGGGAAGTGCGAAGCCATCATAACGACGGCCATCAGGGAATGTCCCAGCACGGCATCATCGCATGGTCAGGCCAAATCATCAACTATGGTCAAGTGGCCTTACCACCAATCCGACCCGGATGCCCCGACGGGGACGCCGTTGCTGCGCCTGACCGGCATCACCAAGCGCTTTCTGGGCGTCACGGCGCTCGACGGCGTGGCGTTCGACCTGTGCCGTGGCGAGGTGCACGCGTTGTGCGGCGAGAACGGCGCCGGCAAGTCCACGCTGATGAAGATCCTCAGCGGCCAGTTGCAGCCCGACGCCGGCGAGATCGTCTTCAAGGGCGAGCCGGTGCGCTTCGCGTCGACGCCGCAAGCGCAGGCGGCCGGCATCGCGATGATTCACCAGGAGCTGAACCTCGTGCCGCACCTGTCGGTCGCCGAGAACGTCTTCCTGGCACGCGAACCGCGGCGCGGCCCCTTCATCGACCGCAAGCGGCTGCACGCCGACACGCAGCGCTGCCTCGCGCGGCTGGGCGTGGACATCGCCCCGTCTGCGATCGTGCACACGCTGTCGGTGGCGCAGCGCCAGATGGTGGAGATCGCCAAGGCACTGTCGATCGACGCCGAGGTGCTGATCATGGACGAGCCAACCTCGTCGCTCACCGAGTCGGAGACCGACCTGCTGTTCAAGGTGATCGCCGACTTGCGCCGTGCCGGCGTCGCGATCGTCTACATCTCGCACCGGCTCGACGAGATGGCGCGCATCGTCGACCGCGTCACCGTGCTGCGCGATGGGCGGCTCGTCAGCACCGACGACTTTTCCGACACGAGCGTCGACGAGGTGGTGGTGCGCATGGTCGGTCGTGCGCTGGACGACAAGTTCCCGCCGCCCACGCGCGTGCCGTCGGCCGAGGTGCTGATGTCGGTCCAGGGCCTGGCGCGGCGTGGCGCGTTCGAGGACGTGAGCTTCGAGCTTCGGCGCGGCGAGATCCTCGGCTTCTCGGGGCTCATGGGCGCCGGCCGCACCGAGGTGGCGCGCGCGCTGTTCGGCGCCGACCTGCCCGACGCCGGCACGGTGCGGCTGGGCGACCGGGCGGTGCACATCCGCTCGCCGCGCGACGCCATCGACCACGGGCTGGCCTACCTCTCCGAAGACCGCAAGGGCCACGGCCTGGCGCTGAACATGACGGTGGCGCAGAACGTCAGCCTGGCCAACATGGCCGGCGTGACCACGTCGCTCGGCTTCATCCGCTTCGCGCGCGAGGCGTCGGTCGCGCAGGGCTACATCGACACGCTGGCCATCCGCACGCCGTCGCCGCGCCAGGCGGTGCGGCTGCTGTCGGGCGGCAACCAGCAGAAGGTCGTCATCGCGAAGTGGCTGTTCCGCGATTCGCGCGTGCTGTTCTTCGACGAACCGACGCGCGGCATCGACGTGGGCGCCAAGTACGCCATCTACAAGCTGCTCGACGAACTGGCCGCACAAGGCATCGGCGTGGTGCTGATCAGCTCCGAACTGCCCGAGATCCTCGGCATGACCGACCGCGTGGCCGTGTTCCACGCCGGCCGGCTGCGCGCCGTGCTCGACACCCGAAACACCCACCAGGAAGAAATCATGCAGCACGCCTCGGGCCGTGTCGCAGCCACGACCCCATGAACGACCAGCAGAAGGACCTGTTCCAGAAATTCGCGGCGCTCGCCAGCCTGTTCGGGCTGACGTTCGTGTTCGCGCTCGTCAGCGACGCCTTCCTGACGGTGGGCAACGGCATGACGGTGGCGCTGCAGGTCACATCGATCGCCTACCTCGGCATCGGCGCGACCTGCGTGATCATCACTGGCGGCATCGACCTGTCGGTGGGGGCGATCCTCGCGCTGTCGGGCGTCGTCGCGGCCATGGCCGTGAAGGCAGGTGCGCCGGTGCCGGCGGGCATGCTGGCCGGCGTGCTCGTCGGTGCCCTGTGCGGCGGCGTCAACGGCGTCGCCGTCACCTGGCTGCACCTGCCGCCCTTCATCGCGACGCTGGGCATGATGCTGGTGGCGCGCGGCGTGGCGCTGCAGATCACCGATGCGAAGGCGATCGGCGGCCTGGGCGACAGCTTTGCCGAGCTCGGCAACGGCTCGCTGTGGCGCGTGGCCACGGTCGGCGCCGACGGTTTTCCGGACGTGAGCTTCCCCGGCATCCCCTACCCGGTGCTGCTGATGGTGGTGATCGCGATCGCGGTCGCCGTGCTGTTGAACCGCACCACGCTCGGGCGGCACCTGTACGCGATCGGCTCCAACAGCGAGGCGGCGCGGCTGTCCGGCGTGAATGTGCGCGCTGTGACGCTGTTCGCCTACGTGCTGTCGGGCACGCTCGCCGGCCTGACTGGTTGCGTGCTGGCTTCGCGTCTGGTCACCGCGCAGCCCAGCGAGGGCCTGATGTACGAGCTCGACGCGATCGCCGCCGCGGTGATCGGCGGCACCTCGCTGTCGGGCGGCGTCGGCACGATCTCGGGCACCGTGATCGGCGCCTTCGTGATCGGCATCCTGCGCAACGGATTGAACATGGGCGGCGTGTCCGCCTTCACCCAGCAAATCGTCATCGGACTGGTCATCCTGCTCACCGTGTGGATCGACCAGATGCGGCATCGGCGATGAACCCCCGCCGGCGGGACCGGCCGGCAGCCCGAAGAGAGACAACCCTCCCTTCCTCACGATTCAAACGAAGGACTCGACATGAAGACATTGCTCACCACCCTGTGCGCCGCCACACTGGCCATGACCAGCATTGCGGCATCCGCAGCCGACAAGGAGATCGCGGTCATCGTCAAGACCACGAATTCCGATTTCTGGCAAAACGTCAAGAAGGGCGCGAACGACGGCGCCGCCAAGCTCAAGGGCTACACCGCAACCTTCCAGGGCGCGGCCTCCGACACTGACCTGGCCGGCCAGGTGGCGCTGGTCGAGAACGCAGTGAACCGCAAGGTCGCCGGCATCGTGCTCGCGCCGTCCGACCCCGACGCGCTGATCCCGGCGATGAAGAAGGCCTGGGAGGCCAAGATCCCGGTGATCCTGATCGACTCGGCCGCCTCCGACGCGGGCAAGAACTACTACCAGTCCTTCCTCGCCACCGACAACAAGAAGGCCGGCGAGCTGTGCGCGCAGGCACTGATCGACAAGGTCGGCAAGGAAGGCAAGATCGCCATCATGTCCTTCACCGCCGGCTCGGGCTCGGAGATCGGGCGCGTCGGCGGCTTCAAGAAGTACATCGAGACGCACTCCAAGTTGAAGATCGTCGGCACGTTCTACTCGAACTCGCAGATGGGCACGGCGCTGAACCAGACCACCGACGTGCTCGCCGCCAACGCCGACCTGAAGGGTGTGTTCGGCGCCAATGAGCCCACGGCGATCGGCATGGGTCGCGCGCTGGTGCAGTCGGGCAAGGCCGGCAAGGTGGCGGCGATCGGCTTCGACGGCAACGGCGACCTGCAGGCCTTCGTCAAGGACGGCACGATCGAGGCGATCGCGGTGCAGAGCGCCTACATGATGGGCCACCTGGGCGTGACGACCGTGGCCGACGTGGTCGCCGGCAAGAAGGTGCCCAAGTTCCTCGACACCGGCGTAGTGATGGTGACCAAGAAGAACATCGACACGCCCGAGGCGAAGAACGTCTTGTACTGAGTCGAGCGGCTCGCGGCAGCGGGCCCGCAGCGCGAACCCACCGTCATGCGCATCGACGCCCACCAGCACTTCTGGCACCTCGCCAATCGCCACGGGCGCTGGCCACCCCCGGCGCTGGCGCCCGTTTATCGGGACTTCGCGCCGTCGGACCTGCTGCCGGCGCTGCGCCGCTGCCGCATCGCGGGCACCGTGCTCGTGCAGTCGCTGGCCACGATGTCCGACACCGAGTTCATGCTCGACCTGGCCCAGCGCCACCGCTTCATCCTCGGCGTGGTTGGCTGGGTGGACCTGAAGAGCGCGGGGGCGCCGATGCACATCGACCACCTGGCGCAGCACCGCAAGTTCAAGGGCCTGAGGCCGATGCTGCAGGACCTGGCCGACGACCGCTGGATCGACGACCCGGCGCTCGACCCCGCTGTGCAGGCCATGATCGACCACCGGCTCAGCTTCGACGCCCTGGTGCTGCAACGGCAGTTGCCATCGCTGCGCGAGTTCGCCCGCCGGCACCCGGAGCTGCCGATCGTGATCGACCACGCCGCCAAGCCGGCGATCGCGCGCGGCTCGCTGGTCGAATGGCAGCGCGAGATCGAGGCGCTCGCGCGCCTGCCCAACGTGCACTGCAAGCTGTCGGGCCTGCTCACCGAGGCCGGGCCGGGCTGCAGCCAGCGGCGCCTGCAACCGTACGTCGAGCACGTGTTCGCCAGTTTCGGCGCCCGGCGCCTGATGTGGGGCAGCGACTGGCCGGTGCTGCGCCTGGCCACCGACTACGATGCGTGGTTCACGATGGCACGCAGCCTGTGTGCCGACCAGCCGGGCGTGAACCCGGACGACCTCGACGCCGTGTTCGGCGGCAACGCCGCCCGCTTCTACCGGCTGGACTCCACACCAAGACGACAAGGAAGAACATGCTGACAGTCATCTGTCAATCGCCGCGCGATCTGCGCGCCGTCGACCGCCCGGAACCCGTGCGCGGCGACGCCGAGGTGCTGCTGCGCGTCAAGCGCGTCGGCGTGTGCGGCACCGACCTGCACATCTTCACCGGCGACCAGCCCTATCTTGACTACCCGCGCGTGATGGGGCACGAACTCTCGGGCGTGGTGGAGCAGGCACCTGCGGGCAGCCGGCTCGCCACCGGTGACCCGGTGTTCGTCATGCCCTACCTGTCGTGCGGCCAGTGCGTGGCCTGCCGCATCGGCAAAACCAACTGCTGCGTCAAGCTCCAGGTGCTGGGCGTGCACCGCGACGGCGCCTTCACCGAACTGCTGTCGGTGCCGCAAGGCTTCGTGCACAAGACTGAAGGCGTGAGCCTGGACCAGGCCGCGATGGTGGAGTTCCTCGCCATCGGCGCGCACGCGGTGCGCCGCGGCGACGTGGCCGCGGGCCAGCGCGTGCTGGTGGTCGGCACCGGCCCGATCGGCATGGCCGTGCTGATCTTCAGCCGCCTGCGTGGCGCCAACGTGACCGTGATGGACACGCGCGCCGAACGCGCCGCCTTCTGCGTCGACACGCTGGGCGCGGCGGCGAGCGTGCTGGTGGGCCCGGACGACGAGCGTCAACTCGCCGAGCTGAGCGGCAGCGAGTTCTTCGACGTCGTCTTCGACGCCACCGGCAACGCCAAGGCGATGGAGCGCGGCTTTCGCTTCGTCGCGCACGGCGGCCGGTACGTGCTGGTGTCGATCGTGCGGGACACGATCGCCTTCTCGGACCCCGAATTCCACAAGCGCGAGACCACGCTGCTGGGCAGCCGCAACGCGACGATGGAAGACTTCGAGACGGTGCTAGCCGCGATGCGTGCAGGGCAGATCCCCGACCGTGCCCTCAACACCCACCGGCTGGCGCTGCGCGACGTGCCCGCAGACTTTGCCCAGCTGCTCGACCCGGCGCAGCGCGTCATCAAGGCCCTGGTCGAGTGTTAGGCGCGGCGCCGATCCTGCAGTTCGGGACCGGCCGCTTCTTGCAGGCCCACGTCGACCTGTTTGTCTCGCAGGCGCTGCCGCTCGGGCAGGCGCTGGGCGGCATCACTGTGGTCCAGAACACCCACAGCGCCGAAAGCAGCGCGCGGCTGGCGGCGTTGGCCCGTGCCGAGGGTTACCCGGTCCACCTTCGCGGCCTGCGCCACGGCCGCAATGTCGACGAAGTGGTGCAGGTCACCGCGGTGAAACAGGCCTGGCACGCCGAGCGCGACTGGCCGCGCCTGCTGGAGGCGATGGCCACGCACGTGCAGGTGATCGTCTCCAACACCGCCGACCAGGGCTTCGACCTCGACCCGACTGACACGTCAGACCTGCTGGGGGCCACGCCGAGCGTGCCACGCAGCTTCCCCGCCAGGCTGCTGGCCTTGCTGCTGCACCGCTGGCGCCACCTGCCCGACGCACCGATGACCCTGTTCCCGTGCGAGCTGATCGGCCGCAACGGCCACACGCTGCGCGAACAGGTGGTCGGCCTGGCCACCGCCTGGAAGGCACCGGCGCCTTTCGTGACCTACCTGCGCGAACACTGTGTCTGGGTCAACTCGCTCGTCGACCGCATCGTCTCGGCGCCTTTGCATCCGGTCGGCGCGATCGCCGAGCCGTACGCGCTCTGGGCGATCGAGCGCCATCCGCGCGCCGTGCTGCCCTGCCGCCACGCGGCCATCGTGATCACCGACGACCTGGCGGCGTTCGAGCGCCTCAAGCTGTGGCTGCTGAACCTCGGGCACAGCTTTCTCGCCGAATGCTGGCTCGTCGAGGGCCGCGCCACCGCCGAGACCGTGCTGGAGGCGATGCACGACACCACGTTGCGAGCGCGGCTCGAGGCGGTCTGGGGCGACGAGGTGCTGCCGGTCTTCGATGCCCTCGGCCAGGGCGAGGACGCCCGCGCCTACCTCGTGGACCTGCGCGAACGGCTGCTCAACCCGTTCCTCGCCCACCGGCTGGCGGACATCGCGCAGAACCATGCCGAAAAGAAGCGTCGCCGGCTTGCGCCGGTGATCGCGGCTGCGGAGGCTGCAGGGCTGAGCATCGGACAGCCGGGCCTTCGGGCCGCGCTGACCTCGCCCGCGATGCCACGCCGGGTCGATCTCGCGGGCTGATCTGCAAGCGGCTGTCACTGCGTCGTCATATTCGCCCCCTATATTTCGATCTTGCTGGAAATATTGCTTTCCCTGGACCAATGTGGGAGTCGATGGCATGAAGGTTGGCATCAACGGAATGGGCCGGATCGGCCGCCTGGCGCTGCGCGCCGCGATGGGCGCCGCGGAGAGGCAGTCTGACGACCCGCGCGCGGGCAATCGTCTGGAGGTGGTGCACCTCAAAGAACTGAAGGGAGGCGCCGCCGCCACCGCCCACCTGCTGCAGTTCGACAGTGTGCAGGGGCGCTGGCGCACCGATATTGGCGCCGATGGCGAGTCGAACATTCGCATCGCCGACCGCAATCTCGGTTTTTCCTCCCACCCCACCTCGGCCGAGATTCCATGGGGCGACTTGGGCGTGGACCTGGTGCTCGAATGCACCGGCAAGTTCCTCACCCCGCAGACGCTGCAGGGCCACCTGGACCGCGGCGCCAAGCGCGTGATCGTCGCGGCGCCGGTGAAGGTGGGCGAGGTGCTGAACATCGTGGTCGGCATCAACCACCATCTGTACGAGCCGGCGAAGCACCGCATCGTCACGGCCGCGTCGTGCACCACCAACTGCCTTGCGCCCATCGTCAAGGTGGTCCACGAAGGCATCGGCATCCGCCACGGCCAGATCACGACGATCCACGACCCGACCAATACCAACCTGGTGGTCGACGCACCGCACAAGGACCTGCGGCGCGCGCGCAGCGCGATGCTCAGCCTGGCGCCCACGACCACCGGCAGCGCCACCGCCATCGCGCTGATCTACCCCGAGCTGAAAGGCAAGCTCGACGGCCATGCGGTGCGCGCCCCGGTGCTCAACGCGTCGCTGACCGACTGTGTGTTCGAACTCAAGCGCGAGACCACGCGCGACGAGGTGAACCAGCTCTTCAAACAGGCCGCCAATGGCCCGCTGGCCGGCATCCTCGGCTACGAGGAGCGGCTGCTCGTCAGCGCGGACTATGCCCGCGACACGCGCAGCAGCATCGTCGATGCGCCGTCGACGCTGGTCACCGACGGCACGCTGCTGAAGGTCTATGCCTGGTACGACAACGAGATGGGCTACGCCTGCCGGATGGTGGACCTGGCCTGCCATATGCAGCAGCAAGGCCTCTGAGCGGGATCGCTTCAGCATGAACACCGGCACGCGCAATTACGCCATCGTCACGGCGGCCTACTGGGGCTTCACGCTCAGCGACGGCGCACTGCGCATGCTGGTGCTGCTGCACTTCTACCAGCTCGGCTACTCGCCGTTCACGCTCGCCTTCCTGTTCCTGCTGTACGAGGCGATGGGCGTGGTGGCCAACCTGGTCGGCGGCTGGCTGGCCACGCGCTACGGCATCGCGCGCATGCTCGCGGTCGGCCTGGCGACGCAGTTCACCGGCTTCCTGCTGCTGTCGGCGCTGTCCCCGTCGTGGACGGTGGCGCTGTCGGTCGCCTGGGTGGTGGGCGCGCAAGGCATTTGCGGCGTGGCGAAAGACCTGACCAAGACCGCCAGCAAGTCCGCCATCAAGCTCACCGCCGGCGAAGCGTCCGGCCAGCTCTTCAAGTGGGTGGCCTTTTTCACCGGCAGCAAGAACGCGATGAAGGGCGTGGGCTTCTTCCTGGGCGGGCTGCTGCTGCAGGCGGTGGGCTTCCAGACGGCGCTGTGGATCATGGCTGGCCTGCTGGCGCTGGTCTTCGTCGGCGTGGTCGCCTTCGTGCCGCCGCTGATGGGCAAGAGCCGGGCTTCCAAGTCGGCGAAGGAGCTGTTCGCCAAGAACCGCGGCATCAACCTGCTGGCGGCCGCGCGCGTGGCGCTGTTCGGTGCGCGCGACGTGTGGTTCGTCGTCGGCGTGCCAGTGTTCCTGTACGCCTGGGGCTGGAACTTCACGATGGTCGGCGCCTTTCTGGCGCTGTGGACGATCGGCTACGGCGGCGTTCAGGCGTTCGCACCAGCGCTGGTGCGCCGCAGCGACGACGGGCTGAGCACCGAGGTGCCCGCGGCACGCCTGTGGTCGGCGCTGCTGGCGGTCGTGCCGATGGTGCTGGCGGTGCTGGTGGCGGTGCAGGTACCGAACCTGGAATGGGTGGTCGTCGCTGGCCTCGGCCTGTTCGGCTTTGCGTTCGCGGTCAACTCGTCGGTGCACTCCTACCTGATCCTGGCTTACGCCGGCTCCGAGAAAGCGGCCGAGGACGTCGGCTTCTACTACGCCGCCAACGCACTGGGGCGCTTCTTCGGCACGCTGATGTCGGGCCTGCTGTACCAGTGGGGTGGCCTGATGTATTCGCTGATCGGCTCGGCCGTGATGCTGACCGTATGCTGGCTCGTCACGCTGGCGCTGCCGGTGAGCCGGGACAACGCTCGGGCGCTGCCCGGTGCGGCCGAAGCCCGCCCTTCTTCTTGACATCGACCCGAACACAGGAGACTTCGATGGACGAACACAGCGCCGTCGCCTCGCTCGCCGCACTGGCCCAGGGCATGCGCCTGCGCATCTTTCGCACGCTGGTCGGCGCGGGGCCGCAAGGCCTCACGCCCGGCGCGCTGGCGGCGACGCTGGGCGTGCCGGGGTCCACGCTGTCGTTCCACCTGAAAGAGCTGATGCACGCAGGCATGGTGACCCAGGAGCGTGATGGCCGCAGCCTGATCTACCGCCCCGCGCTGACGCAGATGAACGCGCTGCTGGTCTACCTTACCGCGCACTGCTGCCAGGCCTCGGACGGCGCCACGTGCGACGTCGGGTCCGCGCCCGGATGCACGACCTGCTGAGCCCCGACACCCGACCACCCACCCCACCTCTCCAGGAGCCACCGATGACCAACGACACCACCGACAACACTGGCGGCACCGCCCCCGCCAAGGTCTACGACGTCCTCTTCGTCTGCACCCACAACTCGGCGCGGTCGATCATGGCCGAAGGCCTGTTGAACAGCATGGGCCGGGGCCGCTTCCAGGCCTTTTCGGCGGGCAGCCAGCCCGGCGGCACCGTCAACCCCTTTGCCCTGAAGACGCTCACCCGGCTGCGCATCCCGTCCGACGGTTACCGCAGCAAGGACTGGGCCGAGTTCGCTCGCCCCGACGCGCCGCAACTCGACTTCGTCTTCACCGTCTGCGACAACGCGGCTGGCGAGGTCTGCCCGGTCTGGCCCGGCCAGCCGATGACCGCGCACTGGGGCGTGCCCGACCCTGCCTCCTTCAACGGCAGCGACGAGGAGAAGGCCAAAGTGTTCTGGGGCACCGCCGTGATCCTCAAGCGCCGCATCGAGCTGATGCTGGCGCTGCCGCTGGCGTCGCTGGACAAGATGTCGATCCAGCGCGAGATCAAGGACATCGGGACGCGCTGAACCATGTCGGCTGCTGCCCTGCCCACCCGGCCTGAACCTCCATCGACGCCGGCATCGACGCCGGCGCCGATGAGCGTGTTCGAGCGCTACCTCAGCGTCTGGGTGTTCCTGTGCATCGTCGTCGGCATCGCGCTGGGCCAGTTCTTCCCGGCACCGTTCCAGGCCATCGGCCGCATGGAAGTCGCCAAGGTCAACTTGCCGGTCGGCGTGCTGATCTGGGTGATGATCATTCCGATGCTGCTGAAGGTCGACTTCGGCGCGCTGAGCGAGGTCAAACAGCACTGGCGCGGCATCGGCGTCACGCTGTTCGTCAACTGGGCCGTCAAGCCATTCTCGATGGCACTGCTGGGCTGGATCTTCATCCGCCACGTGTTCGCGCCCTACCTACCCGCCGACCAGGCCGACAGCTACGTCGCCGGCTTGATCTTGCTCGCCGCCGCGCCCTGCACGGCGATGGTGTTCGTCTGGAGCCGGCTCACCAACGGCCACCCGCTGTTCACGCTGAGCCAGGTGGCGCTGAACGACACGATCATGGTGTTTGCCTTTGCGCCCATCGTCGCGCTGCTGCTCGGCCTGTCGTCGATCATCGTGCCCTGGGACACACTGATCACCTCGGTCGTGCTCTACATCGTGATCCCGGTGCTCATCGCGCAGCTCTGGCGCAAGGCGCTGCTGATGCGCGGGCAGGCCGCGCTGGAGGCCACGCTCGCGAAGATCGGCCCCTGGTCGATCACCGCGTTGCTGGCCACGCTGGTGCTGCTGTTCGCGTTCCAGGGCGAGGCGATCCTGAAACAGCCGCTGGTCATCGCGATGCTGGCGGTGCCGATCCTGATCCAGGTGCTGTTCAACTCGGGCCTGGCGTACTGGCTCAACCGGCGCCTGGGCGAGTCGCACGCCGTCGCGTGCCCGTCCGCGCTGATCGGCGCGAGCAACTTCTTCGAGCTGGCCGTGGCGGCGGCGATCAGCCTGTTCGGTTTCGAGTCGGGCGCCGCGCTGGCCACTGTGGTCGGCGTGCTGATCGAGGTGCCGCTCATGCTGCTGGTGGTGCGCTGGGTCAACGCCAGCAAGGGCTGGTATGAGCGCGGGCAGGCGAGCTCATGAGCACAAGCATCGATCCTTCACTGCCGAACATCGACGCGGCCCTGTTCGACCGCCCCACCGGCGCGCGCCTGGCGGGCGCCGGCACCTCGACGCACCCACCGCGATTCCTGATGCTCTACGGTTCGCTGCGCGAGCGTTCGTACAGCAAGCTGCTCACGCTCGAGGCCGCACGCCTGTTGCAGGCGATGGGCGGCGAGGTGCGCATCTTCGACCCGGCCGGCCTGCCGCTGCCCGACGCTGCGCCCGACACGCACCCGAAGGTGCAGGAGCTGCGCGATTCCGCGGCCTGGGCCGAAGGCATGGTCTGGACCTCGCCCGAGCGCCACGGCGCGATGACCGGCATCATGAAAGCGCAGATCGACTGGATCCCGCTCAGCCTGGGGGCCGTGCGGCCGACGCAAGGCAAGACGCTGGCGGTGATGGAGGTTTCAGGCGGCTCGCAGTCGTTTAACGCGGTGAACCAGCTGCGCGTGCTCGGCCGCTGGATGCGCATGATCACGACCCCCAACCAGTCCTCGGTCGCCAAGGCCTTCATGGAGTTCGACGACGCCGGCCGCATGAAGCCCTCGGCCTACTACGAGCGTGTGATCGACGTGATGGAAGAGCTGGTGAAGTTCACCTTGCTCACGCGCGACGTGGCGCCCTACCTGGTCGACCGCTACAGCGAGCGGCGCGAAAACGCCGCCGAGCTGTCCAGGCGCGTCAACCAGCGTAGCCTCTGACCTGACTGACGCCTTTGAAGGCGAGCCAGGCACCGCCGGGTTCATGCGGCCACGGCCTGCTGCCGATGAAGGGGCCGGTGAGCCTGTTGGTTTTAGCCCGCAGCAGGCGCGCTGCACTTCTCGATTGACGCAGCACAAGCGCTCGGGTGCATGTCAGCGCAGAGTCGCGCATTCACCAACCACGTCATGCCAATGGAATTCAAGGTTCTCGACCACCCGACCCGCCACCTGTTCTTCACCGGCAAGGGCGGGGTCGGCAAGACCTCGCTCTCGACCGCCGCGGCGCTGAGCCTGGCGGATGTCGGCAAGAAGGTGCTGCTGGTCAGCACCGATGCCGCGTCGAACCTCGACGAGATGCTGGGCATCGAGTTGCGCAACACGCCGACGCCGGTGCCAGGTGCGCCCGGTCTTTCAGTCCTCAACATCGACCCCGACCAGGCCGCCGAGGCCTACCGGCAGCGCGTGATCGCGCAGATGGGTGACAGCGCCAGCGTCGAGGAGCTGTCGACGGTGCGCGAACAACTCTCGGGCGCGTGCACCACCGAGATCGCGTCTTTCGACGAGTTCTCGTCGCTGCTGTCCGGCGCCAGCGGGGGCTACGACCACATCGTCTTCGACACCGCACCGACCGGCCACACGCTGCGCCTGGTCAGCCTGCCCAAGGCCTGGACGGGCTTCCTGAACGGCAACGACCGCGGCGCCTCGTGCCTTGGCCCGCACTCGGGGCTGAAGATGCAGGAGCAGCGTTTCAAGGCCGCGCTCGATGCCTTGAGCGACCCAGCGCAGACCACCGTGGTGCTGGTGGCGCGGGCGGACAAAAGCGCCATCGGCGAGGCAGCGCGCACGTCGGAGGAACTGCGTGCGCTGGGTCTGAACAACCAGCGGATGGTGATCAACGGCGTCTTCCATGCCAGCGACCGCAACGATACGGTGGCGCGTGCCATCGAAGACCTGGGCGAGGCTGCCCTCGCAGGCATGCCCGCGTCGCTGCGTGAACTGCCGCAGGATCGCGTTCCGTTGCGCCCGTTCGACACGGTGGGCCTGCCGGCCTTGCGGGCCCTGCTGAGCACGGGCGACGTCGGTTCCACACCGGCCGTGGCGCAAGGCGCCGAGCCCGATCGGCACCTGCCGGGCCTGGACGCGCTGGCCGACGAGCTGGCGCAGGCCGGTCACGGCCTGATCATGGTGATGGGCAAGGGCGGCGTCGGCAAGACGACCGTCGCCGCGGCGCTGGCGCTGGGCCTCGTGCAACGTGGCAAGACGGTCCACCTGAGCACCACCGACCCGGCGGCCCACCTGGTTCAGACGCTCGGTGGCGAGGTGCCGGGCCTGCAGCTGAGCCTCATCGACCCCAAGGTCGAGACGCAGCGCTACGTCGACAAGATCATGGCGGCGAAGTCGCCGGGCCTGGATGCCCAGGAGCAGGCCCTGCTGCTGGAAGACCTGCGTTCGCCCTGCACCGAGGAGGTGGCTGTGTTCCACGCGTTCTCGCGCATCGTCAGCGAAGGGCGCGGTGCGTTCGTGGTGCTGGACACCGCGCCGACCGGGCACTCGCTGCTGCTGATGGATGCGACCGGCGCCTACCACCGGCAGATGCTGCGCGAGTTCGAAGGGCGCAGCGCCGCGCGCGTGGTCACACCCTTGATGCGGCTGCAGGACGCGAGCTACACCCGGGTCATCCTGGTGACGCTGCCCGAGGTGACCCCCGTGTCGCAGGCCGCCGCCTTGCAGGACGACCTGCGGCGCGCACAGATCGAGCCTTTCGCCTGGGTGCTGAACAAGAGCATCCTGGCCGCCGGCACCCGCGACCCTCTGCTGGCCGCACGCCTGGCCGGCGAGCGCAGGCAGATCGACCGAATGGCCTCGGGCCTGGCCGCGCGCCTCTTCACCGTGCCCTGGCTTGCCGTGCCACCGATCGGCGTGGCCGAGTTGTCGAAGCTGGCTGGCGAGACAGCCCCGGCTTAGCCGGCCACGGTCGCATCGGTCAGATTCTTGGTTCGGCCAAGAAAAAAGCACCGAGCGTTTCCGCCAAGTGCTTGTTCATCCTACTGACATCCCTACCAATTCTGGTAGGCGCGATTGGACTCGAACCAACGACCCCCACCATGTCAAGGTGGTGCTCTAACCAGCTGAGCTACGCGCCTGCTAAGCCTCGAATTATAGCAGTGCAAATTGTGGCTCCGACCCCGAGGCTGAAGACTCACTTGCGCCGCGCGCTGCGCACGCCGTCCACGCGCGCGACCAGGGCAAGCACATGCGCCAGACGCGCCGAGTCGCTGACCTCGACGGTGAAGGTCATCCACGCGGTGCCGCCGCGCGGGTCTTTCACCGACTGGGTCTTCACGCCGGTGACGTTCATCTTGTCCTTGGCGAACACTTCGGAGATGTCGCGCAGCAGGCCCTGGCGGTCGCTGGCCTCGATCATCACGTCGACCGGGTAGGCGCCGGGCTTGTCGGTACTGGCCGCGCCCCAAGCGACGACGATCAGCCGCTCGGGCGCGGTGAGCGCCATCTGGCGGAAGTTGCTGCAGTTCGCGCGGTGCACGGCCACGCCCTTGCCGCGCGTCACGTAGCCGCCGATGGCATCGGGCGGCGCCGGCCGGCAGCAGCGCGCAAGGCTGGTCAGCAGCGACTCGACACCGACCACCAGCACTCCTCCCTTGCCCGATTCGCCGTCGGCGCGCGGGCGGCGCAGCGCGATCACCTCGTCAGCGCTGGGCGGTGCTTCGGCCGGGCGCAGCAGCGTCTCGATGTTGCGGAGCGAAAACTCGTCCTTGCCGACGACTTCGAACAGCGCCTCGGCGTTGCGAAACCCCAGCCGCGCGGCCAGATCGTCGAGCTTGACGGCGGTCTTGCCTTCACGCTGAAGCAGCTTTTCGACCGCCTCGCGGCCGCGCGCGATCGTGGCCTGCATCGCCAGCGCATTGAACCAGGCCCGCACCTTGGCGCGCGAACGCTGGCTTTGCAGGAAACCGAGCTCGGCGTTGAGCCAGTCCATCGACGGCCCGCCTTCCTTGGCGGCCATGATCTCCACCGTCTGCCCGCTCAGCAGGGGCGTGTTCAGCGGCACCATCGCGCCGTCCACGCGCGCGCCGCGGCAGCGGTGGCCGAGGTCGGTGTGCACCACATAGGCAAAGTCGATCGCGGTGGCGCCGGCCGGCAGTTCGACGATGGTGGCCTGGGGCGTGAATACGTAAATGCGGTCGTCGAACATGGCCGAGCCGGCCGAGCCGGCTGAGCCGGTCGCGCCTGACGTACCTGACGCGTGGCCATGGCCGCCCTGCTCGACGAACTCGCGCTCCCAGGCCAGCAACTGGCGCAGCACGGCCTTGCGCGCTTCGGCCACCTGGGCGTCGAAGTCACCGCTGGCGCTCACGCCGGCATATCCCTTGGCACCCGCTTCCTTGTAGGCCCAGTGCGCTGCCACGCCGTGTTCGGCATGCTCGTGCATTGCGCGGGTGCGAATCTGCACCTCCACCGCCCGGCCCTGCTCGTCCAGCACAACCGTGTGCAGCGACTGGTAGCCGTTCGGCTTGGGCCTGGCGATGTAGTCGTCCAACTCTCCGGGCACGACGCGAAACAGCTCGTGCACGCGCCCCAGCACCGCATAACAGTCGGCGTCGCTGGCCACGATCACGCGCAGCGCGCGCACATCCAGTACCTGCGAAAAGTCGAGCCCCTTGCCGTGCATCTTCTTCCAGATGCTGTACAGGTGCTTGGGCCGGCCCTGCACCTCGGCCTTCAGGCCATGCGCGCGCAGCTCGTCGCTCAGGCGCTGGCGGAAGGCGTCGACGCGCTGCTCGCGCTCGGTGCGCTTTTCGTCCAGCAATTGCGCAACCGCCTTGTAGTTTTGCGGCTCGAGAAAGCGGAACGACAGGTCTTCGAGCTCCCACTTGATCTGCCAGATGCCCAGCCGGTTGGCCAGCGGCGCGAACACCTGCATCGACTCGGCGGCGAGCTCGGCAGGGCACGGCGTCTTGCTGGCGGCGAACCAGCGCAAGGTCTGCAGGCGCGACGCCAGCCGCAGCAGCACCACGCGCAGATCGCGCGAAAACGCCAGCAACATCTTGCGCACGCGTTCGGTCTGCTGTGCACGCTGCTCGTCGCCGACCTGCGCGGCGCGCGCGGCGCGCTGGATCTGCACCAGCTTGGCGGTGTGGCTCACCAGGCTGGCCTGCGACGCACCGAACGCCTTGCTCAGCACCTCTTCCGGCTTGTTCAGGTAGTCCCCGGCGTAAACCAGGTAGGCCGCGGCACGCATGTTCGGCGCCGCGCCGATGCCCTGCAGGATGGCCGCCACCGCATCGGCATGGGCGAGCGCCTCTTCGCCGGTGTCCAGCGGCTGGCCGGCCAGCAGCGGTTCGGCAAAGGCGCGGGCGCGCGCCACCACGTCGGGCTCGGTGCCCGGCGTGCCAGGGTCGCTCCGGCCGACCCGCTCGTCCGGAGCGTCCGGCTCTTCGACCAGCGCCACGATCGGCGCCGCGTCCTTGCGCGTGTCCAGCGCTCCGGTCTTCATGGCTCCAGCAAGAACTCCTTGACGACGGCCACCTGCTCGGGCACCACCAGCATCGGCGCATGGCCCACCGCGGCAAACTCGTGCAGGCGCGCTTTCGGGCCGCGGCGGGTCATGTCTTGCGCGGTCTCGCGGGTCAGCAGGTCGGAGTCGGCGCCGCGCAGCAGCAGCGTCGGGCAGGTGATCGCGTCATAACTGCGCCACAGCGCGGCCTGGCCTGCGGCGGCAAGTTCGGGGGTGATGGCCTTGAACGGCACGGCAATCGCGGGGTCGTAGTGCGGTTTCAAGGCGCCGTCATCGGCCGTGACGTCATTGACGTCAGGCTTGAGGTCAGGCCTGAGCATGGGCCGCGTCAGCGCCAGCCACTGCTCGCGCGTGTGCGTTCCAAAGCCCTTGGAGATGCTCAACATGTAGTCGGCCGCTTCTTCCAGGCTGGCCCAGCGCATCGGCAGGCCCAGGTAGGTACCGATGCGGGCGATGGCATCGGCCTGGATCGTCGGGCCCACGTCGTTCAGCACCAGGCGCTGGATCGGCGAATGCGGCAGCGACGCCAGGCCCATGCCGATCAGCCCGCCCATCGAGGTGCCGACCCAATGCAACTCGTGCGCGTCGAGCCGCGCCAGCAAGGTCACCATGTCGGCGACGTAGGCCGGGATCTGGTAGCCCATCGGGTCGGCCAGCCAGTCGGACTGGCCGCGGCCGACCACGTCGGGGCAGACCACGCGGTAGCGGTCGCTCAGCGCCTGGGCCAGCGTGTCGAAGTCACGCCCCTGGCGGCTCAGGCCGTGCACGCACACCAGCACGCGGTGGTTCGCCGGGTCACCCCACTCCCAATACGCCATGCGGTGCAGGCCGCGGGTGTCCAGGCATTGAACATGCTTCAGGCGGGGGTCGGTCATGGCTTGCTTCCTCTTCGATAATCGATGCTAAACGAACCCCAATGGAGAACCTCATGCTCAAAGGAAAAACCGCCCTCGTCACGGGCTCCACCAGCGGCATCGGCCTCGGTGTGGCCCGGTGCCTTGCCGCGCAGGGCGCCAACGTGATCCTGAACGGCTTCGGCGAATACGAGCCGGTGCGTGCCGAGATCGCCGCGCTCGGCGTGAAGGCCGGCTACCACGGCGCTGACATGAGCGTGCCGGCGCAGATCGAGGCGATGATGGCCTACGCCACGAGCGACTTCGGTGGCGTGGACATCCTGGTCAACAACGCCGGCATTCAGCACGTCGCGCCGGTCGAAGACTTCCCCACGGCGAAGTGGGACGCGATCATCGCGATCAACCTGTCGTCGGCGTTCCACACCACGCGGCTGGCCATCCCGCGCATGCGCCAGCAGAACTGGGGCCGCATCATCAACATCGCATCGGCGCACGGGCTCGTGGCGTCGGCGCAGAAGTCGGCCTACGTCGCGGCCAAGCACGGCATCGTCGGCTTCACCAAGTCGATCGCGCTCGAGACCGCCACCACCGGCATCACCGTCAACGCCATCTGCCCCGGCTGGGTGCTGACGCCGCTGGTGCAGAAGCAGATCGACGCCCGCGCCGCCAAGGAAGGTATCACCGTGCAGCAGGCCAGCCACGACCTGCTGGCCGAAAAGCAGCCCTCGCTTCAGTTCACCACGCCCGAGCAGCTCGGCGAGCTGGCGGTGTTCCTGTGTTCGTCGGCGGCCGGCAACGTGCGCGGGCAGGCCTGGGCGGTTGACGGGGGCTGGACGGCGCAGTGACGCGCCCCTACTTCATTTGCACCGAACCGCTCACCGTCACGGTGACGGTGCCTTTGCCGGCCTCGACCGGCAGCGCCTCGTCGGCTGAGGCCGACATGGCCTTGCTGCGCATCATCGGCGCGCTGACGTAGCCCGGCTGGTCGGCAGACACGTTCACCTCGCGCAGCGTGTAGCCGGCGTAGCCGAACTGCTTGGCGTAGTCCGCCGCCTTGGTGCGGTAGGCGGCGATCGCCTGCGCGCTGGCGTCGGCCTCGACCTTTTCGCGCACCGCGCGCGACAGGCCGTAGGCGACACGGCCGATCGTCAAGGTGGTGATGCGGCCGGTCAGTTGGCCGATGGCGGGCATGTCGCGCCCTTCGACCACCAGCTCGGCACTGCCTTGCCAGCCGCTGATGCCGCCCTTGGACGCGTAGCGCGGGTAGAGCGCGAAGTTGCCAGTCTGCACGTCGAGCTGCCCTGGCTTGGCGACCTTCTTGGCTTCGGCCAGCGCCGCGTCCAGCGCCTGCTTCAGTTGCGATTGCACGGCGGCAGCGTCCTGGCCCTCGCGCGTGGTGGTGAAGCTGACGGTCAACAAGTCCTTGGCGACTTCGATGCTGGCGCTCGCGGTGAGATTGACGACACCCTGAGGCTGCGGCAGTTCAGCAGCCAGCACCTGGGCAACCGGGGAGGCCAGACCGGCGGCCAGCAGGGCCGAAAAAAGTGTTGGGTTCATGGTGGTTTCCATCGTGAGTTGGGCGCCGGAGGGCGGGCGTCGCATTGTCCACAACAGCCAGACAACAGCCGGCTCGCCCAATTTGTAACAGCCGCCCTGCCAGAGTGAAAAACGGCACGGCAAGAGTTGTAACAGCCGGTCAGAACGCCAAAAAGCGCTCGGCAAACCTGCGCAGAATCGCCTCTGTTACAAATTTGGAGCCTGTATGAATACCACCACCCAGCGTGCGGATCGCATCGTCGTCGTCGATGACGACGCGCGCATCCGCGACCTGCTGCGCCGTTACCTGACGCAAGAAGGCTTCGAGGTCCTGCTGGCCGAAGACGCCAAGGCGCTGAACCGCGTGCTGACGCGCGAGACCGTCAACCTGATCGTGCTCGACCTGATGCTGCCGGGTGAAGACGGGCTGTCGATCTGCCGCCGCCTGCGTGCCGGCAACGACCTGACGCCGATCATCATGCTCACCGCCAAGGTGGAAGACGTGGACCGCATCGTCGGCCTGGAAGTCGGCGCCGACGACTACCTGCCCAAGCCTTTCAACCCCCGCGAGCTGCTGGCCCGCATCCACGCTGTGCTGCGCCGCCGGCCGACGCTCGAAGCGCCGGGCGCCCCGGCCAAGGACGCTCAGAACGTCACCTTCGGCCCGTTCGAGTTCGACCTGACTCTGCGCCGCCTGTCGAAAGACGGCGAGCAGATCGCGCTGACGACCGGCGAGTTCTCGATGCTGAAGGCGCTGGTGCGTCACCCGCGCCAGCCGCTCTCGCGCGACAAGCTCGCCCAACTGGCGCGCGGCCGCGAGTTCGAACCCTTCGACCGCAGCCTGGATGTGCAGATCTCGCGCCTGCGCAAGATGATCGAGCCCGACCCGACGCAGCCGCGCTATATCCAGACGGTGTGGGGCGTGGGCTACGTGTTCGTGCCGGACGGCGCGGCCTGACGGGTCGGCTCCAGAGCCCATCCGAAGCGACGGACCACCGGCGTGTGATCATCCGCCGGCCCGCGGACCGATGCCGCGCCGCACCGAAGCCCACCTTTCCGCCGCCCCCACCCGATGTCGAAGAAGCTGCTTGCGCTGAGCCTGTTCTGGCGCACCTTCGTGCTGCTCGCTTTGCTGCTGGCCGGCGGTGTCTTCGCGTGGACGTACACCTTCCGCTCGCTCGAATTCGAGCCCCGGGCGGTACAGGCGGCGCAGCAGATCGCCAGCCTGGTGAACCTGGCGCGCTCGGCGCTGCGCAGCAGCGACGGCATCAACCGCATCGCGCTGATCAAGAGCATGTCGAACCAGGCCTCGGTCAAGCTCGCGCCACGCGAGCCGCAAGACAAGTGGGTGCCCTACGAGGTCGACCGCTTCTCGCAGGCCATCGGCGCGGGGCTGCGCTCGCAACTGGGGCCCGACACGCTGGTGGCCAGCTCGGTCAACGGCGTGCCGGGCCTGTGGGTCGGCTTTTCGATCGAGAAAGACCCGTACTGGCTGCAGACTGACCGCGGCAGTGTGGGCCCGATGGCGATCAGCACCTTGTCGGTGTGGGTCGGCATCGCGCTGCTGGCGACGATCCTGGGTTCGGCCACGATCGCGCGGCTGATCAACCAGCCGCTGCGCGACCTGTCGTTCGCGGCCAGCCGCATCCGCGAGGGTGAGTTCGAATCGCACCTTGATGAAACCACGCTGACCAGCGAGGTGCGTGCCGTCAACATGGGTTTCAACCGCATGGCGCGGGAGCTCGCCAAGGTCGATGCCGACCGCGCGGTGATGCTGGCTGGCATTTCGCACGACCTGCGCACACCGTTGGCGCGGCTTCGGCTCGAAGCCGAGATGAGCGTGCACGACGAAGAAGCCAAGAGCAACATGGCGCAGGACATCGAGCAGCTCGACGCGATCATCGACAAGTTCATGGACTACGCCCGCCCCGGCGACGTGAAGATGGTGGCGGTGCCGCTGAGCGACCTGGTGGAGCGCGAGGCGGCGGCCTTTCGCGACCCGAGCGAGATTCGCATCCAGATCCGCGTCGCGCCCGACATCAAGGTGCTGGCCGACCCGACCGAACTCGGCCGCGTGCTGCAAAACCTGTTCGAGAACGCGCGCCGCTACGGGCGGTCAGAAGACACCGGCATCACGCGCGTGCAGGTGACGTACGCGCGCACCGGGCGCTGGGTGATCCTGAACGTGCGCGACTTCGGCTCGGGCGTGGACCCGGAAAAGCTCGGCCAGCTGACCACGCCGTTCTTTCGCGGCGACGCGGCGCGCACTGCGGCCACTGGCGCCGGGCTCGGGCTGGCGATCGTCGAGAAGTCGATCCAGCGCATGGGCGGTGCGTTCGAACTCACCAACGCCAACGACGGCGGGCTGCTGGTTCACATTCGGTTGCGACGCGCGCCTTGAATTGCAGCGCGGGCCGGAAGTCAAGCGGCGTCCGGCACCTTCAGCGAACCGACCGCGTCCGTCAGCCGCCTCTCCAGCGGCTTTCAGCGATCTTCAGGCTGCCCGCACCAGCAGGCACACGGCGCGCGTCTCGATCGACTGGCCCAGCCCCACCGGCCCCATCTTCTCGGCCGTCTTGGCCTTCACGTTGACCTGAGCCGGCGCCACGCCAAGCGCCTGCGCGAGGCGCTGGACCATCGCCGGGATGTGCGGCGCCATCTTCGGCGCTTGCGCGACGATCGTGCTGTCGACGTTGCCCAGCTCCCAACCGGCCACCCGCACGCGCCGCATCGCTTCGGCCAGCAGCACCAGCGAGTCGGCGCCGGCGAACTGCGGGTCGGTGTCGGGAAAGTGGCGGCCGATATCGCCCAGCGCCGCGGCGCCGAGCAGCGCGTCGGTGATGGCATGGCACAGCGCGTCGGCGTCGGAGTGGCCGAGCAGCCCGTGCGTGTGCGGGATCGTCACGCCGCCGAGCACGAGCGGGCGGCCGGTGACCAGGGCGTGCGTGTCCCAGCCTTCACCGATGCGGAATGCGGGGGGTGTCATGCGTGAGGTCCGCCTGATGTGGAGGTTGGGGAGGCGTGCTGCGTGGCGAGTTGTGCGGCGGCCAGGGCAAAGTCCTGCGGCCAGGTGAGCTTGAAGTTGCCGGCGTCGCCACGCACCAGCAAAGGTGCCAGGCCGATTGCTTCGACCGCGCTGGATTCGTCGGTGACGTTGGGCCCGGCCTGGTCAAGTGCCTGCTGCAAGGTCTGCAGGCGAAACATTTGCGGCGTTTGCGCGGACCACTTGCCTTGCCGGTCAACGGTGTGGGCGACGCGGCCATTCGATTCCTGCTTCAGCGTATCGGCCACCGGCAAGGCCAGCAGGCCGCCCACGGCGTCGGGCAGGCAGGCGTCGATCAGCGTGTCGATCCATTCCGGGCGCACCAGGCACCGCGCAGCGTCGTGCACCAGCACCCAGTCGGTCGGCTGCGCGCCGCGTGCGAGCAACTCGCGCAGGCCGTTGGCAACCGTCTGCGCACGCGTGGCGCCGCCGCAGCGCGCAACCCAGCCGTTGAATCCCGCGGCATGGCGTTCGAAATCGGTGTCGACCGGGCTCAATACCACCAGGGTCGCGCTCAGCCGGCGCACACGCGCCAGCGCATCGAGCGTGCGCATCACCATGCTGCGCCCGGCAATATCTGCGTACTGCTTGGGACCACCGGTGCCGGCACGCTCACCCACGCCGGCGCAGGGAACCAGCGCATAAAGCGCGGCGGCAGCGGCAATCGGGCGGGCGACGGTCATGAAGGCGCGAATTCTATAATCGGCCCACTCGATCGCCCCGGGGGAGCGCCCCGCGGGGCGATTTGCATTTTTCGCTCTTCCTTTTTTCTTCGCATTCCTGTTCGCATATTCCCGTTCGCATCTTTCCCGTTCGCTCTTCCTGTTCGCATCACGGCATGCAGCTTCCCACTCTCGCCCCCGGCAAACGCTTCACCTTGCCGCGCCCGACCGGCTCGGCCGACGCCTTGTTGCTGGCGCGCTTTGCGCAGGCGCAGGCGGCGCAGCACAAGCTCACCGCCATCGTCACCGCCGAGCCGGCTGACACGCAACGGCTCGAGGCCGAACTGCCGTTCTTCGCGCCGGGCCTGCGCGTGGCGGTGTTCCCCGACTGGGAGACGCTGCCCTACGACACCTTCTCGCCGCACCAGGACCTGATCTCCGAGCGGCTGGCCACCTTGTGGCGCCTGCTGCAACACGGCACCAGCATCGACAAAAGCGGCGACAAGAGCAGCGCCAAGGACAGCGGCGTGGACGTGGTCCTCATGCCCGCCTCTACCGCGCTGGTGCGCCTGGCGCCACCGAGCTTTCTGGCGGCCTACACCTTCAACTTCAAGCAGAAGGAGAAGCTCAACGAGGCAGCGCTGAAGTCGCAATTGACTCTCGCGGGCTACACCCACGTGAGCCAGGTCGTGTCGCCCGGCGAATACGCGGTGCGCGGCGGCCTGATCGACCTGTTTCCGATGGGCTCACCGGTACCCTACCGGGTCGACCTGTTCGGCGACGAGGTCGACAGCATTCGCACCTTCGACCCCGACAGCCAACGCAGCCTTTACCCCGTGCCTGAAGTGCGCTTGTTGCCCGGCCGCGAGTTCCCGATGGACGAGGC
>JANMYQ010000225.1:0-13156 GCA_031382215.1 Methylibium sp. | reverse complement strand
CGGCAGCGCGTTCATCGCCGCCACCGGCACGGCCGTGGCGGCGAGCCGGCCTGCTGTCGATTCGGTGCTGGTGTCGCCGCTGCTCGGCGAGCGGGTGTCGATCCGCAGTGTCGAGATCGGCACGTCGCCCACCGGGCTGGCCACCTTGCAATCGGAGCTGGCCAACTGCACCGATGGCGCGATGTGGGTCCGCCTGCGTACCCGATTCCTGGACGCGCAGGGCCGGCCTTCGGAACCAGTGTCGATCTGGCGCGACGTCCAGATCGGGCTGCGCTCGGTGGCGTTCTACGAAGAAAAGGCGCTGAGCCCGAACTCGCGCCACTTCCTGCTCGAGGTGGACGGGCCCTGATTTCGCGCCGCGCCGCGCCTTGCCGCGGCGGGCCGATCAATGCACCGCGGCGCCGTCTCCGTTCGGGTAGAGCAGCGAGTCGGCGTGCAGCACGGCCTGCCACAGGTGCGCCGGCATCGCCAGGATCTGCTCGGGAGACGAGTTCACCATCACGTAGGCGGTGATCTCGAGGTACTGTTCTCGCGTCAGCAGGCCCAGGCTGCGCATCGTTTCAAGCGTCTGCATGGTGGGCCTTTCTGTGAGGATCGGTGAGGATCCGTTGCGGTTCGGGCACGCGGTTCGGCTTGGTTCGGCTTGCGCGCCCAGCCTGACCATACCATCGTCGCCTGATGGCCATCAACCCTGAACCGCGTCCCGATGCTAGGGGTGACCGCGCGGATGCCCCCACGCCCGGCCGCTTTCGCGCTCGCCTCACGCTGCAGACGCTGACCCGCGGCGACGGCCTGCTGGGCTCGCGTGCTTGGGAAGGCTTCGGCCCGCGCAGCACGCAGCTCACCGTGGCGCAGGTGCGCTGGACCTACATCACCGAACAAGGCCTGCGCTGGGACACGCCCGCGCCGACGCGCCTGGTGAACAGCCGGCCCAAGCCCGGCGAACTGCAACCCTTGTTGCGCGGCGCCTGGGACCAGCGCGTGCTGATGCAGCGCGACCCGGCCGCCGAAGCCGACGCGCGCGACGCGCTGTGGGCCAGCGGCCTGCGCCCGCTGCCAGCGCAGGCATTGCAGTGGCGCAGCCCCGAGGCCGCCGAGGGCCACGAAGAACTGTGGTCACTGCCCGAAGAAAACCACTTCGGCGACTTCTGGGCCGAGCAGGTGCCGCGTCTGCAGGTGATGGGCTGGAGCATCGTCGTGATGCCCGGCTTTGCGCGCCAGAGCGTTGCGGTGGACCGCTGGCGCTTGGTCATCAGCCCCGAGACCGGCGCCGAAGAAGGCCGCGAACTGGTCGAACCGCTCGGCCCGCGCGTGCAGGCGCTCACTGCCCTGCGCCAGCCGCCACGCGAAGGCTCGTTCATGCTGAGCCTGGGCGTGGAGGTGGACGGCGAACTGCTCGATCTGGCGCCGCTGCTGGCCGATTTGCTGAAGCGCGACTCGCGCTGGCTCAACGCGCACGAGATCGCCGCGATCGAAGACGACGCGATCATCACCTTGCGCGCCCCCGGCGGCCGGCGCATCGAGGCGCCGGCCGCACCGCTGAAGGCCATCGTCGGTGCGATGGTGGACCTGCTGACCGACCCGCGCCGCAAGGACGGGCCGCTGCAACTATCGACCTGGGAGACGCACCGCATCGAAACGCTGCGTCTGGGCTTGACCGACACCCAAGCCCAACGTGCCGGCGCGCACGGCGCGTGGCAGTTGCAAGGTGAAGCCGGCCTCGCGACACTCGCGCAGCGCTTGCACGCTGCCGGCACACCGCCGCCCATCACGGCCGACCTGCTCACCACCGTCGGCCTGCAACTGACATTGCGGCCGTACCAATTGCAAGGCGTGGCCTGGCTGCAGTACCTGCGCGAGCAGCGCCTGGCCGGCATATTGGCCGACGACCTGGGCCTGGGCAAGACCGCGCAGGTGCTGGCCCACCTGCTGATCGAAAAACACGCGGGCCGGCTGCAGCAACCCGCGCTGGTGGTGCTGCCCACGTCGCTCATCGCCAACTGGCAGGCCGAGGCCGCGCGCTTTGCGCCGTCACTGCGCGTGCTCACCTTGCAAGGGGCAGAACGCGCGCGCGACTTTGCGCGGACCGCCGAACACGACGTGGTCTTCACCACCTACCCGCTGCTCTGGCGCGACGCGCGCGCACTGCAGGCGCAACGCTGGCACCTGCTGGTGCTGGACGAAGCGCAGATGGTCAAGAACGCTGGCAGCCGCGCCGCCAGTGCGCTGCGCCGGCTGCAGGCCGAGCACCGTTTGTGCGTGACCGGCACGCCACTCGAAAACCACCTGGGCGAACTCTGGGCGCACTTCGACTTCCTGATGCCCGGCTTTCTGGGCGACGCGCGCAGCTTCATGCGCGTGTGGCGCAAGCCGATCGAGACCAATGGCGAAACCTTGCGCGCCGAGCTGCTGGCGCAGCGCGTGCGCCCCTTCATCTTGCGGCGCCGCAAGCAAGACGTGGCGACCGAACTGCAGCCGCTGACCGAGGTGATCCGCCGCGTGCAACTGCAAGGCCAGCAGCGCGCGCTGTACGAGAGCGTGCGCGTGGCCGCCGACGAGCAGGTGCGCCGCGTGCTCAAGCGCCAGGCCTTTGCCGGCGCGCAGATCGCCATCCTCGACGCGCTGCTGAAGCTGCGCCAGGTGTGTTGCGACCCGTACCTCGTCAAAGGCACCAAGATGGCCGCCACGATGGAGCGCGCCAAGATGCAATGGCTGCGCGACATGCTGCCCGAGCTGGTGCGCGAAGGCCGGCGTTTGCTCGTGTTCAGCCAGTTCACCGAGATGCTGACCCTGGTGGAAGCCGAACTCGCCGCGCTCGAACTGCCCTACCTCACCCTCACCGGCGACACCCCCGTGCGCAGCCGCGGCGCCGTCGTCCGCCAGTTCCAGGCCAAGACCGTGCCCATCATGCTGGTGAGCCTGAAAGCCGGCGGCGTGGGCCTGAACCTGACCGCCGCCGACACCGTGATCCACCTCGACCCGTGGTGGAACCCCGCCGTCGAACAACAGGCCACCGCACGCGCCCACCGCATCGGCCAAGACCAGCCGGTGTTCGTCTACAAGCTCGTCGTCGAAGGCAGCATCGAAGAACGCATGCTCGCGCTGCAGGCGCGCAAGGCGGCACTGGCCGAGGGTGTGCTGGGCGTGGATGCGGCGGTGGCGACGAAGTTCAGCGCCGAAGACCTGCAAGGGTTGCTGGCGCCGTTGGTGTGAAATGCGGTTCGGGATTCAAGACAGCGAGATCACATGCGCAACCCAGGAACCGGCGGCCTCGTGTACTCCACCGACAGTGGCCGCATGTGCCCCACCTGCCGCCAGCCGATTGCCGCTTGCACATGCAAGGCGCAGACGCGTGCGGCGAACCCTGGCGACGGCATCGTGCGCGTCAGCCGCGAGACCAAGGGCCGCGGCGGCAAGGCGGTGACGCTGGTGCGCGGGTTGGCACTGGATGAGGTGGCGCTCTCGGCGCTGGGGAAGCGGCTAAGGGCGGCGTGCGGCGCGGGGGGGACGGTGAAGGACGCGGTGATCGAGGTGCAGGGGGATCACTGTGAGCGCGTGATGGAGGTGCTGGGGAAGGAAGGCTGGAACGTGAAGCGGGCGGGAGGGTAGTCATGGCGGATCGAATTCATTGTTTGCATCCCGTGCTCGGCCGCATCACGCTCGCCTGCGCGCTGAGCATCGCGCCGCTCGCCAGTGTCATGGCCCAGGGTGCTGCTTGTGACGCGATGGCCCAGCCGGTGGTGAACCTGCGCGACTTCCGCAAGGCCGTCGATGCCTATGCCGACCTGCTCTCGCGCCCCGAGGCCGCCAGCGCGCTGCTCGTGTGCCTGCGACGCGGCAACCGCGAAATGGCCGAGACCTTGATGCTGCACCAGCGGCGCCTGCGTGCGGCCGTGCGCAACGACGCGGCGGTCGAGGGCGCCTTCCTGCACTACGTCGTCAACACCAGCGATCCCAAGCTCGACGACAAAGAGTCTGCCGACCTCGAACGCCTGGCGCGAATCTACCGCCAGTCCTTGCTGCTGGCGGCCGAGCCCGATGCCGCCGAAGCGTCGTGCGAGGTGTCGGGCTGGACCCTGTCGCGGCTGCGTTGCATCGGCCAGACGGCCAACCGCCGACGCTACGGCCGCGACGACGTGGTGCCGGTGGATCTGCTCGACTTCAATGCGGCGGCGGGCGGCTACTCGACGCGCGACGCGACCTGGATGTCGGAGATGTCGGCGCTCGCCTACTGGGGACCCGAGCTGATTGCCGCGCAGCTTGGCCGCTGGGGATTCGCGCGCGTTGCAGAGATCGCCGACGCCGCCACCGATACGAGCGGCTTCATCGCCACGCGAGACCGGGTGCTGGTGCTGTCCTTCCGCGGCACCTCGGGCATCAAGAATTTCATCACCGACGGAAACATCCGCCGGGTGCGCGCCAGCTGGGCCGAGGGCACGCTGCACAACGGATTCAAGGGCGCGCTGGACACCGTGTGGCCGCAGATCACGGCCGCCCTGGGGCCGCCCGCCGCGCAGCAGAAAGACATCTGGTTAACCGGGCACAGCCTGGGCGCGGCCCTGGCACAACTGACAGCGCTGCGCCTTGCCCGGGCGGGCTACCGCGTGCAAAGCGTCTACACCTTCGGCACGCCGCGCATCGGCGACCAGGACTTCGTGGCCGACTACGACCGCCGGCTCGGAGCGGAGAGCTTTCCGCATGTGAACGCGCGCGATGTCGTCACGCGGGTGCCGCCGACGGCGTTGGGCTTTCAACCGACCGCCAGCGCGAAGACCCAGCGGTTCACCGGGCCAGGACACGAGATGCAATTGTTGCCCCGCGACCCTGCAGACGCCGCCAAGGCGCCGGCCGATTGGCGCAGCGTGGTGCTCAAGTCCATCGGCAAGACGACCGAGTTCCTGCCCGATGCGCTGCGCCCGGCAGCCCTGCGCACGACGAAGCCGGCATCGCCAGCCGTGGCGAACCTCTACTCCGCCACCTTCCAGCGCGGCCCGCTCGACGACCACGGCTCGTTCGAATACCTGTTCAAGCTGGTATGCGCGTCGATCGAGTATGACTTGTGGCCAGTCGAAGACCGGCAGTCGGGCGCGAAACCGGCGGACGCGGGGCGTCGGTAGGCCCCGATCAACCGCCAGGGCGAACGGCATGCCCATGCCCGCGGGCGGCCCCACGGTGCCCGCTTCGGTTACTCAGACTCTCCACTTGCGAAGCCGGACCCCTATTCCTCAAGCGCGAGCCCGGCCGCCCAGAGGCGGGCGGCGGCCGCGAAGATCGACGGGCCGGCCAGCGTGCCACCGTCGTGGGCCAGGCGCACCCAGGCGAGGGTGTCGTGGTGGCTGCCGGGCAGCAAGTCGCGCGATCGTTCGGTCACCAGCCACGCATGCGATCTGGCGTACCGCTGAGGATGCTGCTGCTGTGCCCAGGCAAGGCCGACCAGGTCGCCGTAGCCCTCCTCGCGGCGGGCCGCCTTCATGCTCACGAAGGCGGTACGCAAATCGGGGCTCAGCTCTTCCGGCGCCGTGGCGCTGAAGCCGGTGGGCAGCCCGTTCCAGGCGCCGTCGAGGTAGCGCCGGCAATGGCCCAGCTCATGCGCGGCCATCAGTTCGAGCGTGGCGTCCAGAAGATCCGGCTCGATGCGTTCGAGCGTGGCCAGTGCTTCCGCGTTGCCCCGCATCGACAGCACGAGCTTGCAACGGCCGTCCACGAAGGCCAATGCCAGGGGTGCGGCGCCAGGGCTGGCCTGCGGCTGCACGACGATGTCCAGCGGCAGGTTCTCCTTCCTGACAAATGCAATGACCGGCCAGGCGCCGCGCAGCCACCGCATTTCGGTGGGGGTCAGGTCAGACGCAAGGCATGCGGGCAAAGCCAGCAGCGTTGCAGCGAACGCAGAGAGGGGTTTCCACACGAGCAGACTCCTGATGCAGAGGTCTTCGTCGTGCGGATAGCAGACTTGAGCCGTTCGGCGTGAGGCGGACGGCGCGCGTGTCTTGTTGCCGATCTGCAGCCTTGCCGCCGGCATGCGACGGCAGACGGCAATGCGTGCAGCTTCATCAAGGCCGGGTTCGTGGACGACTGATCAACGCATCGAAAACCGCGACCCCCGGCTCACGAACAGGTAGTAAACCGACACCGCCGCGCTGATGCTCAGCGCGACAACGTAAATCGTCAGGCTCGTGCACAGCTCCGTCCGCACAGTCTCGAAGTGGCGCACGAACGGCAGCAGCAGCACCAGGTCGTAGGCCAGAAAGCCGAGCAGCCCGACGCGCACGTGCTCTACCTGCGGCCGCATCAGCGGGACCAGGAACGACCAGGCCGCGGCGAGGAAGACCCAGCCGTAGACCATTGCCGTCTCGGGCTTGATGGGCCAGGGCATGATGCCCGGCACGCGCAGAACCATGGCCGTGCCGGCCGGCAGCAGGATCAGCAGGTACAGGCCGCACCACACACGCAGCGAGGTGGGCAGCGGCCGCGCGTCTTGCACGCGCTCGCGGCGCACGTGCGCAAACGCCACCAGGCACACGAGCGCGCCCGCAGCGCAGCCGGCGGCGTAGGCGGTGAGCGATGCTTGCGCGCGCAACTGGCCGAGCGGGAACAGCACGGTCGCCATGCCGCCCAGCATCGTCGCCACATGCAGGAAGCCGCCGGCCGAACCGGCGAGCCGGCCTGACAGGCCGATCCACAGCATGGACACCGCGACGGCCGCGAGGATGGACGAGACGAAGATGTTCGACAGCCGCCCGTCCAACCACGGCCAGGTGTTCACTGCCCACGGGGCCTGCACAAAGTAGCCCGCCGCGAGCGCGACGGCCAGGGCGCCGGCGAGCAGAAGGCCGAGTCTCAGCAAGCGGTCGATCATCGTGTCTCCTTGCGATGGCCGTGCCGTGCAACGCATGCCGGCGGGCCGTCGGAGTGCATTCAACCATGCGGCCGGCGGCGCCGCGCGATACTCCCGCCCATCATGCTGAAACTGCTGGGCAAGTCGTCATCGATCAACGTGCGCAAGCTGCTGTGGCTGTGCGCCGAGCTGGCGCTGGAGGTCGAGCACGAGCAGTGGGGCTCGGGCTTTCGGCCGACGCAGGTGCCCGAATTCCTGGCGCTCAATCCGAACGGACTGGTGCCGGTGCTGATCGACGGCGGTGTGGTGCTGTGGGAGTCGAACACGATCTGCCGCTACCTGGCCGGGCGCCAGAGGCGGGCCGACCTGCTGCCCACCGCGCCGGCCGAGCGCGCACGCGTGGAGCAGTGGATGGACTGGCAGGCGACCGAGCTGAACACCGCGTGGCGCTATGCCTTCATGGCGCTCGTGCGCCAGAGCCCGGCGCATGCCGATCCGGCAGCGCTGGCGCACAGCGTGGCCGAGTGGAACCGGCTGATGCAGATGCTCGACGCGCAGCTGGCCCGCTCCGGCGCGTTCGTGGCGGGCGAGAGTTTCACGCTGGCCGACATCGTGCTCGGTGTGTCGGCGAATCGCTGGTTGATGACGCCGATGCAGCGCCCGGCACTGCCGGCCGTGCAGGCGTGGTTCGGCCGCCTGGCGCCGCGCGCGGGGTTTGCGGCGCATGTGGGCAACGGCACTGCTTGAGGGCCCGAGGCTGAGGCTGCGGCCGTCAGCACGTATGCTGCGAATCCTTCTTCAAGGAGCCACCATGGATCTCGACAGCAAAGGCCTGACCACCCGCCGTGCCGTGCTCGGCGACGCGTACGTCGACGGCGCACTCAGCAAAGCGACACCCTTCACGGAGCCGCTGCAGGAGCTGGTCACGCGCCATGTCTGGGGCAATACCTGGCAACGCACGAACATCGATCTGCGCACGCGCAGCATCGTCACGGTCTCGATGCTGGTGGCGCTCGGCCGCATGCACGAGCTGAAGATCCACGTGCGCGGCGCGCTGAACAACGGCGTGACGAAAGAGGAGCTGCAGGAGATCTTCCTGCATGCGAGCGTCTATTGCGGTTTCCCGGCGGCGGTGGACGCCTTTCGCGCCGCCGCGGAAGTGATCGACGCCGCCTGACTCAGCGGCTCACGTGGGGCTGTCGCGTGCCGTCACGCGCGCCCCGCCAGGCCCCAGGCCACCAGCGCAGCGAACAGCGCTGTGTAGGCCAGGGTCGATGTCCACACCACGGCCTTCCCGCGCCGCACGCCGAACGCCGTGGCGGCCGCGAAGCCGATGAGCGGCAGCACCTGCTCGGCGTGGATGCCGACAAAGTGCGCCGGCCTCAGGTCGCCGCCGCCGATTGACCAGCCGAGCAGCGGCAGCGTGGTGCCGCCACTCGGTGGCTGCAGGTTGCCCAGCAGCATGCCGACTCCCGCGCCGAATACGAAGGTCAGCACCAGCCCGATCAGCACCGCCAGGCGGTAGGCCGCCGGACGGCCAGCGTCAGGGTGGCGGTACAACTGCCACGCGAGCATCGGCTGCGTAGCGGTGAGTACCAGCGCGCCGATGCCCATCAGCGTGTACATCGTGCCGTGCAACGCATCGCCCACGTTGTAATGCGAGGCCTCGCCCAAGGCCGCCTGCAAGCCGATGTAGGCCAGCTCGAAGCTGCCGGCACCGATCAGCAGCCAGACGATCCAGTCGACCGCACGGCCACTGCGCCGCGCGGCAGGCAGGTGGCCGACGAACCAGGCGGTGGTGAAGGCGAGCGCGGCAATCGAGAAGGCGAACTTCATCGGCTTGACCCACACGTTGGCGCCGCGCAGCATGCGTTCATCCAGGCCCCAGGCCAGCGCCATCGGCAGCAGCAGCGCCAGCAGCACGGCGCCGTAGAGCGCGAGGCGGCGTTCGCGGGTGAACAGTTCAGAGAGAGGGTTGCGCAGCGGCGCGATGGCGCGGGTGGGCCGGCGCGGGGCGATGAGTGCGGTGGTCATGGTGGTTTCAATCCCGTGGGTTGTGGGTCAAGGGCGTCGATCAAAGGTGTCTGGCGAGATCAAGCGCGATCAGGCGAGAGCGGGTTTCTGTGAGCGCCGCAGCCAGTACAGCCGCAGCACCGCAAATGCAAGCAGCCCGGCCGGGCCGAACATGAAGGTCAGTGCCAGCAGCGGCAGCACCAACAGGTGCGGCACACCGAGCACGCCGGCGCGTTCTGCGATCCAGGCGCCGACGAACAGGTCGAACGCGAGGTAGTGCAGCCGGCCAGCGGCCAGCAGCCCCGGCACGGCCAGCAGGCGCTGCACCGCGGCAATCGAGTCGTAGCCACCCCCGCCCATGCCGTGGGTGGCGAACAGCGCGACGTAGATCACGGCGAAGATCAGTGGCACGACCCGGCCGGCGATCAGGCGCACGCGCCCTGACCAGCGGGTGCCGTGCGGCGACGCGGCGAGCGCCAGCCACGCGAGCATGGCCAAGCCACTGGCGAGCGAGAAGATGAGGTCGGCGGTGGGGTCGGGTGGGTGGGGCATGGGAGTCTCGTGCTAAGGATCAAGGGTCGATCAAGGGTCATCTAGACAGCGTTCAGATAGAACGATACGGTATGATCTGAACATTGTCAAGTTAAGTACTTCAGCGAACCCTGACCCATGCCAAGGCCCAAACCCTCAGCCGCCTCACGAGACGGTTACCACCACGGCGCGCTGCGCGAGGCGCTGATCGAAGCCTCCGAGGCCGTGCTCGCCGAGCGGGGTGTAGAGGGTTTTTCGCTGCGCGAGGTGGCGCGCCGCTCGGGCGTGTCGCCGGCCGCGCCGGCGCATCACTTCGGCGATGCCAATGGTTTGCTCGCGGCCGTCGCCACACTGGCGTTCGACGGCCTCACCGCCGCGCTGGAGGCTGGCAACGCGCGCGGTGGCGACGACCCAGTGGCGTGCCTGCGCGAACAAGGCGTCGGCTACGTCGGCTTTGCGCTGCGCTACCCGGGCCGCTTCGGGCTGATGTTCCGCTGCGGTCTGGCCAAGGACGAAGCACTGGAGCACAGCGCGCACGCTGCCTTCATGGCGCTGGAGTTGGGCGTGCGCAAGCTGTACGGCGTGGCACCGCCCACGCCGCTGGCGCCCGCGCAATCGAACGCGCTGCTGTCGATCTGGTCGGTGGTACACGGCTTTGCGCACCTGGCACTGGCAGGCCAGTTCGATGCGTTTGCACCGGCCGGCAAGCGCGAGGCGATGCTGCGCGGGACCGTGGCGCCGATGCTTGAAGCGCACCTGGCCGCGCTGCGCCCGGCAACAGCGACGGGGCGCCCCAAGCGCGCGCTACCAACCCGTCGAAGGGCCTGAGCGCCTGTGCGGCGCCCCAGATAAGCCCTCAGCTCGCCTTGCTCCGCACCAGTTTGACCTGAAGCTCACACCCAACGGCGTCGGCATATCGCTTCAACGTGGCCAGAGACGGCGCATGTTTTCCTGCAGCTTCGAGCCGTGAGACGGCGCTCTTGGTCGTGCCCATGCGCTCGGCAACGGCGTCTTGCGTCAGACCGGCCCGCGCGCGCGCCTTGAGCATCTGACTAGCGACCTGGTACTCCAGTGCCAACGCGTCATAGGCCTCGACAAACCCCTTTCGCGTGCGCGCCTTCGCAAGAAACGCCTTGTGATCATGGGGAAGCGGTTTGTACTTCAGCTCAGCCATCCAACAACTCCTTGAGGCGCTTGCGCGCCAACTTCAACTCGCGGTCCGGCGTCTGTTGCGTCTTCTTGACAAACGCATGCAGCACCACGATTCGTTTGCCCACCATGAAGCAGTAGAACGCCCGGCCAATGCCCGAGCGCCCGCGTGGCCGAAGTTCAAACAAGCCATCGCCAAACGCACGCGAATGCGGCAAACGAAGACTTGGGGCCGTGCTCGATCAGAAGTTCGACCAGCCGCGCGTAGTCGGCCAACACATCGACAGGCCAAGCTTCAATCTCGGCCAGGACACGCTCGTGGAAGTACTCAACTTCAACCGCCATCTGAGAATGTTAGCAAATACGCTAACTCCAGGCAACGGCTCTTGCGCGGCTCGTGCGAGCCGGGCGGTTTGTCAAGCGTCCCGCAACAACGCCTGCATCAGCCGGCGCACGATCGGCAAGGCCGGTGCCTCACTGCGGCCTGCCAGGGTGACGACGGCGAATCGCGCGGTCGAGTTCAGGGGCGGTTTCAAGGTCAGTTCCACCAGGTCGGAACCCGCGGCGCGGATGGCGATCAGCACGGTGTCGGTGTGCCGCGTCAGCTCGACCAGGCTCGGAACTTCCTCGCAGCGCAGTGTGACGCAGCGCTGCGGGTGCGCCTCGGGCCCGTAGCGTTCGACCAGCACCCGCGCCACTTCGTCGCTGAGTGGCGTTGACGCGATCGGAAACGCACGCACCTGATCGAAGCTCACGCCCGCGCGTTTGCGCGCCAAGGGGTGGCCGCGCCGGCACAGGAACGAGCCGCGCATCTCGCAGGCTTCGGTGGCCCGCAGGTCGGGCGCCGGCGTGAGCGAACGCGCGTCGACCACCAGCGCGTCGATGGCACGTTCGCGCAGGCTGCGCACCAGCAGCTCGGTGCGGCCGCGCGAAATCTCGAGGCGGAGCTGCGGATGCTGCGTTGCCATATGCATCAGCAGCGGCGTCATCAGCATGGCGCCTGGCCCCGAGCCGAGCCCGATGCGCAAGGACCCGGCCATGCCGCGCGCCGACTGCTTGCCACTCTCGCGCAGGTCGTCGGCGGCATGCACGAGTTGACGGGCGCGCTCGACGACCTCGCGGCCGAAGGGCGTGACCTCGCTGTGCCGGCCGATGCGGTCGAACAGCGGCTGGCCCAGTTCGGTTTCGAGCGCCCGGATGCTGCGGCTCAGTGCCGGCTGGGTCAGGAACAAGGCGACTGCCGACTTGCTGAACGAGCCGGTTTGCGCCAGCGAGATCAGGTGTCGCAACTGAACGAGCGTCATCGTCGGGCTCCCAAATCGAGCTTCAAACTCATGCTAATGCATAAAACAATGCATTGGACTTTGCCCTGACCGAACTCTACATTGACCCTGCCCGACCCCACCGACGCCTTCACGCCCCTGCAGGACCTGCCATGACCAAACCCGCTTTGCCCGCTGTCCACCGTTCTCTGGCCTTGCTGGCCGGCCTGCTGCTCAGTGCCGGCGCGGCCGTCGCGCAGAGCTGGCCTGCCAAGCCGGTCAATCTGATGGTGCCGTATCCGGCCGGTGGCCCGTCGGACGCGATCGCCCGCATCTTCAACAATGCGCTCGGCAAGGAACTGGGCCAGCAGGTGCTGGTGGAAAACCTCGGCGGTGTCAGCGGCGCGCTGGCGGCGCAGAAGGTGCTGGCCGCACCGGCCGACGGCCACTACATCTTCCAGGGCTCGCCGAACGAGGTGATCCTGTCGCCGCTGGCCAATGCCGCGGTCAAGCTGAAGACCGAAGACTTCCGCCTGGTGCACCCGGTGGCCGATGCGGTGATGGTGTTCGTGACGCGCAAGGACCTGCCGGTGAGCAACGTCGACGAGCTGATCGCACTGGCGCGCAAGTCGGCCGACAAGCCGCTGACCTACGGCAGCGTGGGCATCGGCTCGCTCTACCACCTGATCCTCGAGAACGTGCAGGCCAGCACCGGCGTCAAGCTCGCGCATGTGCCGTACAAGGGCAACGCGCCGCTGCTGCAGGACATCGGCGGCGGCCAGGTCGACTTTGCGGTGCTGGTGTACAGCGCCGCGATGGGCGCGCTGGCCGAGCAGGGGCGCATGAAGGTGATCGGCCAGCTCGGCGCGCAGCGTTCGGAGCTGCTGAAGAACGTGCCGGCAGCCAGTGAAGGCCAGGCGCTGAAGAACTTCTCGTACAAGATCTGGACCGGCTTCATGGTGCCGAAGAACACGCCCGAAGACGTTGTCGCGCGCCTGCATGGCGCCATCGGCAAGACCTTGCAGGACCCGGCGGTGCGCGCGCAACTGGCAGCGCAAACCCAGGTCGCGTCGGCGCCGATGAGCCTGGCCGAGTCGGCCGCCTTCTTCGACAGCGAGACCACGCGCTATCGCGCCGTTGCCAGGCAGATCAACCTTCAGCCGCAGTGAGCCGCCCATGACCTACCTGTTGCATGCGCTGCAGGCCCGGGCCGGTGAGTTCATCAGCCTGCGCCGCGACATTCACCGCCACCCCGAGCTGGCCTTCCAGGAGCACCGCACCGCGGCGCTGGTGGCCGACAAGCTCGAAGGCTGGGGCTACGCGGTCGAGCGCGGCATCGGCGGCACCGGCGTCGTCGGCACGCTGG
>JANMYQ010000200.1:0-3596 GCA_031382215.1 Methylibium sp. | reverse complement strand
GCCTCTATTGCGCGGGTTGCGCCGGCATCATCGAAGCCGCGTTGCTGCGGGTCGACGGCGTGCTCGGCGCCACGGTCTCGGCCAGCGGCGCGCGCGCCGAGGTCACCTGGGACCCGTCGCGCACGCGCCCGTCGCGCCTGGTCGCCGCCGTGCAACGCGCCGGCTACGACGCCGCGCCCGACCTGGCCGCGCCGGCCCGCGCATTGCGCGAGCGCGCCTGGCGCCGTTCGTTGTGGCAGTTGTTCGTGGCCGGCTTCTGCATGATGCAGGTGATGATGTACGCCGCGCCGTCCTACTTTGCAGAGCCTGGCGACATCTCCCCCGACCTGCTGCGCCTGCTGCAGTGGGCGAGCTGGGTGCTCAGCATTCCGGTGCTGCTGTTCTCGGCCTCCGACATGCTGCTGGGCGCTTGGCGCAGCCTGCGTGCCGGACGGCTCGGCATGGACGTGCCGGTCGCGCTGGGCATCGTCGTCACGTTCGTCGCCAGCACCGGCGCCACCTTCGACCCGGGCGGTCTGTTCGGCACCGAGGTGTATTTCGATTCGCTGACGATGTTCGTGTTCTTCCTGCTCGGCGGGCGTGCGCTGGAGTTGCGCGCGCGCCACCGCATTGCTGCGGCACTCGAAGGCACGCTGGCCGACCTGCCCGACAGCGTGGTGCGCATCGAGCCCGACGGCAGCGTCTGCACCGTCACGCGGCGCCAGTTGCGCGTGGGCGACCACGTGCAGGTGGCAGCCGGGCAGTGTTTCCCCGCCGACGGCCGGCTGATCGACGGGCTGACGCAGGCCAGCGAGGCACTGCTGACCGGCGAGTCGAGCCCTGTCCCCAAGCAGGTCGGCGACGCCGTCAGCGCCGGCAGCTTCAACCTGATGGCGCCGGTGGTGATGGTGGTGGAGCGGCTCGGTGCACACACCCGGCTCGAAGCCATCGCCACCTTGGTACGCGGCGCATTGACCGATCGGCCCGAGGCCGTTCGGCTGGCCGACCGCTGGGCCGGCCCCTTCCTGGCCGCGGTGCTGGTGCTGGCGGCGGGGGCGGCGGCCGTGTGGTCGGTGCTCGACCCGAGCCGTGCGGTGTGGGTGGCGGTGGCGGTGCTGATCGTCACCTGCCCGTGCGCGCTGTCGTTGGCCACGCCGTCGGCGCTGTTGGCTGCGGCTGGCGCGCTGGCGCGCCGAGGTGTGCTGGTGCAGCGGCTGGTCGCGCTGGAATCCTTGGCCCGGGTCGATTGGTTGTTCATCGACAAGACCGGCACCTTGACCGAAGACCGGCTCGACGTGACCGCGGTCGCGGTACAGCCGGCGGCATGGGAGCTCGGCCTGGAACAGGCTGCGCTGCTGCAGCTGGCCGCCAGCCTGGCGCGCCGGTCCACCCACCCTTTGTCGCGTGCGGTGGTGACTGCCGCGGACGACAGTGCCCCCGACGCCGGCACGCAGCAAGATTCGCACACGTGGCACGCCATTGAAGAACGCCCCGGTCTCGGCCTGCAGGCATTGGCCGCCGACGGCCGCCGTTACCGCCTGGGTTCGCTGGCGTGGGTGCAGGGTGACGCAGCCGAAGCAGCCGAAGCAGCCGACGCGGCCTTCCGGGCACAAACCGCGCAGCCCGCAGCGAGTGCCGCCGTCGAAGGGTGGTTCGGCCTGGCCGGCGAGCCCTGGGTGCGCTTCGACATGGCCGAAACCCTGCGCCAGGATGCGGGCGCCGCGCTCGACCGCCTGCGCCAGGCCGGCGTGCACGTGGCGCTGCTGTCGGGCGACCGGCCCGAGCGCGTGCAGGCGATGGCTAGTCGCCTGAGCCTGGACGACGCGCGCGGCGCTGCCACGCCCGAATCGAAACTGCAGGCCGTGGCCGACGCGCAGGCCGCCGGCCACACCGTCGCGAGGGTCGGTGACGGCCTGACCGACGCGCCGGTGCTGGCGCGCGCCGATGTGTCGTTCGCCTTTGCGCACGGCGCTGCGCTGTCGCAAGGCCATGCCGACGTGGTGGTGCTCGGCACCCGCCTGGCCGCCTTGGCCGATGCACGTGACCTGGCGCAACGCACGCTGCGCGTGATCCGCCAGAACCTGGCCTGGGCCGCGCTCTACAACGCCACCTGCATTCCGCTGGCGCTGCTGGGCTGGTTGCCACCCTGGGCCGCGGGCCTGGGCATGGCGGGCAGTTCGCTGGTGGTGGTGCTCAACGCGCTGCGGCTGGCACGCGTGCGCGGCTGACCGCCATGGACATCCTGTACCTGCTGGTCCCGCTGTCGGTGCTGCTGGTGCTGGCGCTGATGGGCGTGTTCGCGTGGGCACTGAACGCGCGCCAGTTCGATGACCTGGAGCGCGAGGGCGAGCGCATTCTCGAACCGGCCACTGCCTCGGTGGGCCCGGAACGCCCATCGCTTGATGCCGATCAAGCCGCCGCACCGACCCCACTTTGACAATCGGAACCAACACTGAACAAGAGGAGACCACCCATGGCTTCGGTTCCTGCGCCGGCACCCCTTGCCGCCGGCACGGCGGTTTACAACGACACCGTCGTGCGCAACTTCGCGCTCGCTTCGGTGCTGTGGGGCGTGGTGGGCATGCTGGTGGGCGTGCTCATCGCCGCGCAGCTCACCTGGCCGGAGCTGAACTTCGGCATCTCGTGGCTCAGCTACGGGCGCTTGCGGCCGCTGCACACCAACGCGGTGATCTTCGCCTTCGGCGGTTGTGCGCTGTTCGCCAGCAGCTACTACGTGGTGCAGCGGACCTGCCAGGTGCGCCTGTTCGGCGGCCGGCTCGGCGACTTCACGTTCTGGGGTTACCAGCTGGTGATCCTGCTGGCGGCCATCTCGCTGCCGATGGGCTTCAAGCAGGGCAAGGAATACGCCGAGCTGGAGTGGCCGATCGACATCCTGCTTGCCGTCGTGTGGGTCGCCTACGCGGTGGTGTTCTTCGGCACGATCGGCGTTCGCAAGGTGCGCCACATCTACGTGGCGAACTGGTTCTTCGGCGCCTTCATCCTGACGGTGGCGCTGCTGCACATCGTCAACAGCGCGGCCATTCCGGTCAGCATGACCAAGAGCTATTCGGCCTATGCCGGCGTGCAGGACGCGATGGTGCAGTGGTGGTACGGCCACAACGCGGTGGGCTTCTTCCTGACCGCGGGTTTCCTGGGGATGATGTATTACTTCATCCCCAAGCAGGCCGAGCGGCCGGTGTATTCGTACCGCCTGTCGATCGTGCACTTCTGGGCCCTGATCTTCACCTACATGTGGGCCGGGCCGCACCACCTGCACTACACCGCCCTGCCCGACTGGGCCCAGAGCGTCGGCATGGTGTTCTCGCTGGTGCTGCTGGCGCCCAGCTGGGGCGGCATGATCAACGGCATCATGACCCTGAGCGGCGCGTGGCACAAACTGCGTGACGACCCGATCCTGAAGTTCCTGATCGTCAGCCTGTCGTTCTACGGCATGAGCACCTTCGAGGGGCCGATGATGTCGATCAAGACGGTCAACGCGCTCAGCCACTACACCGACTGGACCATCGGCCACGTGCACTCGGGTGCGCTCGGCTGGGTCGGGCTGATCTCGATGGGCACCCTGTACTACCTGATCCCGCGCATGTTCGGGCAGACCA
>JANMYQ010000180.1:0-2849 GCA_031382215.1 Methylibium sp. | reverse complement strand
CCGGCAGCATCGTCGGCACGACCACGGTGGCCGGCAGGCCCAGGACTTCGCCTGTCGTTGACGCAGGTGTTTGCGCAGTGCCGCCAGCGCACTGCACGGCGAACGTCGCTGCCGGCACGGACCGGAGGGTGCTATGCGGCCGGTGATGGTTGACCTCGTCATCCACAGCGAACCCGCACACAATATCGGCACAGCCAAACCACTGGAGACTGGTTCATGAGCGACTTACCGAGCGCAGAAATCGAAGTCAGCCAAGTTCCGGAGCAGCCCGATGCACCAGGGGGCGTCGCCGATGCTCTCGAAACGGTCGTTACCGGTGTTCCGGCCCCGATTCGCAAGAACCTAACGACCGCCCTCGCTCGCCTGTGCACCGCAGCAACGGATTGGCCAGCGACATGGCTTCAAGGGAAGGCGAAGGAGTTGAAGGCCGAGAGCGATGCTCGCGTCCTGCTCACAGAGACAGCTGCCAAGCAGATCGCAGCGCAGATGAAGGTCGATCCCGAGTTCGCCCTTGCGGCTTCCTACATGCATGCAAAGAAAATCGTTCGGCAGCGAGTAAACCTGAGCAAGGTTGGCGAACAAGCGGTCGAGAGCTTTCGCCTCAATCCACCTCCTGCGACTGAGGAACCAGTCGCAGACATCAGCGAAGACTGGTTGAACGCGTTCGAGGAACAAGCATCACTGATGAGCAGCGAGCAGATGCAGCGGCTGTTCGGCAGAATCTTGGCAGGCGAAGTCCGTAAGCCGTCGACCTACTCAATCAAGACCTTGAAGCTCATGGCGCAGCTCGACAACCGCGCTGCTTCCTTGTTTACTTTGCTGTGCTCGCTTGCCATCTCAAATTCGTTTCCGGGTGCGAATATGCTCAGCGATGCGCGTGTGGTGTCGATGGGCAATGCAGGGTCCAACTCACTTCAACCGTATGGACTCGGCTTTGACTCGCTCAACATCCTGCACGAATACGGCCTGATCATTTCAGACTACAACTCGTACATGGACTATCGAATGGCGATTGCCCGCGACAACCGATTACTTCCGCTCAGGTATCAGAACAAGCTCTACGGCTTCGTTTCCAAAGGCGAAGTTCCTCCCATTCAGAACGAGTTCCGTGTGGCAGGCGTCGCCTTCACCAAGTCAGGTCGAGAGTTGCTGTCCATTGTGGACATCGAACCCAACGAGGCTTACACAGCAGCATTGGTCGAGCATTTTGATAAGCAAGGGATGACGTTCACAACCGTTTAGAACTCAGGCCCACAAAGCTGTCGGCCGCAGTAGTCTCGTTCCCTGGCCGGATACAGCCAATAGAAACCACAACGCCACGGCCTTCTCAGCGGCACCTTGCCGACATTCATCTCGCGGGTTTCAACTGGAAGTGGTGGCGGAATTCACCCAGGCGACAAGATCGCAAGCTCCTTCAACAGCGCGTCAGGCACGGCAACGCCGTCTCGCTCGCTGCGTTCTCGCGCAGCATGACGGCGGTCGGAAGGCAGACGGATGCCGGGTTGCTTGCGGGCCTCGGCGAAGAACGTCTCGGCCTGCCGATGCCAGGCATCCACGAGGCCGGATGTCATCACCGCGGGGCTCATCGCGATGAGCAGCTCGCCACCCAGCGGCGGGCCACCGTCACCGTTGTCGAGCGCTGCTGCCGCCCGGCTGGTCGGCTCACCGATCAAGGGCCCTGCGATCAACTCGACCATCATCGACAGGGCGGAACCCTTGTAGCCCCCAAACGGCAGCAAGGCGCCCGCCAGGGCCTGGGACGGGTCCAGCGTGGGCTCGCCGGCCGCATCGATGCCCCAGCCCGGCGGCAGCGCCTTGCCGACGCGGCCCATGAGTTCGATTTCGCCGCGGGCCACCGCGCTGGTGGCGAAGTCGAAGACGAAGGAACGTGCGCCGACTCGGGGCCAGCCGAACGCGATCGGGTTGGTTCCCATGAGGCGGCGGTTTCCCCCAGGCGGCGCGACGATGCATTGCCCCACTGTGAAGGCCCAGCAGGCCAGCCCCGCATCGACGATGGGGTCGAGGTCGTGCCAGAGCGCCGAGTAGTGGTAGCAGTGGGTCAGCGCGAGCGCGGCGATGCCGTTGTTCTTGGCCGCTTCGATGAGTGCGGGCACGCCGATGGCATGGGCCGCCGGGGCGAATCCGTTCTGGCCATCCACACGCAAGAAGCTGCCTGCCACCCGCTCGAGCTGTGGCTGGGCCGCCGCGCTGACCCTGCCGCTGCGGATGCTCCCGACATAGCCGATCAATCGGTACAGGCCATGCGAGCGGCACTCCGACGCTTCGCTCGCGGCCATGGCTCGCGCGATGGGGCCGGCCTGATGATCCGCCAGGCCATTGGCACGCAGCACGCGCATCGCGAAGGCCTCGACCTCGGCGAGGCTCATCACCGTGCTGGGCTCGGCCGCCACCACCCCTGCCCTACTTGATCACGCCGGCGGGTTTGCCCAGAACATCCAGATGCGGCGATATCCCAAGCCCTGGCGCATCCGAGGCGGTCATGAAACCGTTGACGCGCTGCGGGGCGCCTGCGGCAATCGCCACCGTGCCGTAGCTGTTGAAGTCGGTGGCGGAGAAGCAGAACTCTTCCGGTGTGGACTGTGCGAGGTGGGCAATCGTGGCCGTGACGATATCGCCGCCCCAGGTGTCTTCGATCGTCATCGGCGTGCCGCTGGCCACGCAGATGTCCCGCATCAGGCGCGCCTTGCTCAGGCCACCGACCTTGCTGATCTTCAGGTTGATGATGTCCATCGCATCGTCGGCCAGAGCCTTCATCAAGCTGCCGATGTCGCCGATCACCTCGTCCAGCACGAAGGGGCGCACGGTGCGCCGGCGGACCGAAAGGCATT
>JANMYQ010000118.1:0-1530 GCA_031382215.1 Methylibium sp. | reverse complement strand
GTCTACACCGACTACACCTTCGCGGTGTGGAGCCGCGGGCCGGCCGGCGCCCAGGAAGCGCAGGCGGTGGTCGAAGCCATCGCGCGGCGCGACCCGGCGCCGCCGGCCGACTCGCCGCAGTTGCAGCTGCTGCCCTTCGCCAAGGCCTACTCGGGCTTGAGCGACGAGGCCTTCGAGGGCGTCGACCGCGTCATCCGGGCGACCACGCTGGAGAAGTTCGGCCCCGTGCGCAGCGTGCGGCCGACGCTCGTGTTCGAGCTGGCATTCGAAGCCATATCCCGCAGCCCGCGCCACAAGAGCGGGGTGGCGGTGCGCTTCCCGCGCATGGTGCGCCTGCGCGACGACAAGCCGCTGCACGAAGCCGACACCTTGCAAACTCTGCAGGCGCTCATCGGCGCTGGCTGATCGTCGCAGGCTGAGCGCTCGGCTCAGCGGCTCGGCTGTTCAGCCAGCCCGCGTGAAATCGCGGTCCGGCCCTCGCGCAGCATTCGGGTCCTTCCGGACCCTCATGTCCTCGCTCGGCCGCCCAGGTGCCGCAGCAGGATGTGCGCGCCGGCCAGGTTGGTGGCGCAGGGCACGTCGTGCACGTCGCAGGCGCGCACCAGGGCGTTGATGTCGGGTTCGTGCGGCTGCGCCGTCATCGGGTCGCGCAGGAAGACCACCGCCTGCACCCGGCCCATCGCCAGCCGGGCGCCGATCTGCAGGTCGCCGCCCAGCGGGCCGCTGAGCAGGCACTCGACCTCCAGGCCGACCTCCCGCTGCAGGCGTCTGCCGGTGTTGCCGGTGGCCATCAACCGATGCTGCGACAGCGTGGCGGCGAACTCCTGCGCCAGCGCGACCATGCGGTCCTTCATGCGGTCGTGGGCGATGAGGGCGATGTTCATGGCTCATGCTAACGCGGGCCTGGACGATCGCGGGCGGCCCGCCGCGGCCGCGGGCCATCAGACAGCGAAGAGCTGCTCCATCTCGCGCCGCAGCGTGTAGGCGCGCGTCGTGGTGTCGATGTCCACGTCGGCCCAGCTCAGGCTGTGCCCCTTCTTCACCGCACGCACCAGCTTCGGCCCGTGCGCCAGCCCAAGCGGCAGGCCGCCGACGCCGCCGACAGCGCGCGAAGTCGTGGCCGGCAGCAGCTTGCCCCACACCGTGTAGCCGCCTTCGCCGTCGAGCACTTCGCCCACCGCGAGGTCGCGCTTGGCGGTGGCCACGACGTCGGCGTTCCAGCCCGTCGCGACGCCGGTGGCTTCCCGGCGCAGCATCACGCTGGCCACCGAGTAGCCGACCTCCAGGCCGATCAGGTGCCAGCGCTTGTAGAGCGTGAAGTAGCGGCCCGAGGGATCGGTGTGGGCGTTGTATTCCTCGAAGCAGTTGCGGATGTACTCGGTCTCGCCCTCGACCGTGACCCACACGCCCATGCGGATGTCGTAGGGGATCTGGCGGCCGTCGGTTTCCAGCGACGAGATGACCTCGACCATGCCTTTTCTCTCCAGCACGCCGCCTTCGCTGATGGGGCGCGTGACGAAAGGGATGTCT
>JANMYQ010000104.1:0-1527 GCA_031382215.1 Methylibium sp. | reverse complement strand
CGCGCGGGGGTCACCTGCACCGCCAGCACATCGCGCACGGCGAGCGCGCGCGCCTTCGACAGGTGCCAGTTCGACGGGAACTGGAGCGAGCGGATCGGCACGCTGTCGGTGTGGCCGCTGATGAGCACGGTGCCCGGCACTTTGGCCAGCGCCGCGCCGATGCGTGCCAGCACCGGCTTGAAGGCAGGCTGCACGTCGCTGCTGCCGGGCGCGAACATGCCGTCGCCCTGCAAGGTGACGATCGAGCGGTCAGCCAGGTCGCGCACGGCCACGGTCTTGGCCTGGATGTCCGGTGCCAACAGGACGGCAAGTCTCGGCGGCGGTGGCGCGGCAGGCTGCACCGGCGCCACGGCGGCCGGGGCCACAGGGGCCTTGGCCCCCAGCGACTGCAGCGCGGCGAAGGTGGCATCGGTGTCGGCGTTCACCGAGAACCGCAGAACCACGAACAAAGCCAGCAGCAGGGCTGCGGCGCCGACGGCCACCACCCACATCGGGATGCCGTCGCGCAGCCGGCGCGCCGGCGGCACCGCGCCCTGCCACTGGCTGGACAGCTCGCGCGGTACCCCCGGCTGCCGCACCATTTGCAGCAAACGCTCGCGCACGCTGTCGAGCTGCGCGCGGCCGTTGTCCAGCACCCGGTAGCGCCCCTCAAAGCCGAGCGACAGCGCCGTATAGACGAGTTCGAGCAGGTTGCGGTTTTTCGTCGGGTCTTCCGCCAGCCGCGACAGCAACTGGAAAACCTTCTCGCCCCCCCAGGACTCATTGTGGAACTGCACCAGCAGGCTTTGCGATGCCCACGCGCCGGAGCCGCCCCACGGCGTGCTGGCGGCGGCTTCGTCGAGCATCGTGCACAGGATGTAGCGTGCGGCCACCACCTCCTGGTTCGGCACACCCGTGGCGCGGACGGCGGCTTCGAAACGCTTGACGGCCTCGACCAACGACATCCGCAGTGCGGCCGGGTCCGGGTGGCGCGCCATCGTGCGCAGCCGCGGTGCCAGGGCCAACAACGGCGCGGCGGCTTGCAGAAGTGGATTCAGGCCGGCGACCGCCTGCGTCTCGGGCAGGCCGGCCGGTGCCGCCATCGGTGCGGAGGGCGCTGCTGCCTGCGCCCCATCGGCCGCAGCCCGTGCGCTGCGGCCGGCGCTGGGTTTGATGATCGTGCGGTCGGACTCGAACGCGGCAAACGGGTCGGGCGGCGGGTCTTGCTGGCTCATGTTGTCACGCTACGCAATCCATGACATAGGGCGAGGCCAGGCAACTCACGCACGGACGGCCCAGAGCGACATTTCGAGCCCGGGGAACTCACCGGCCACATGCAGCGCCAGCCCACCCGAGGTCTCAAGCTGCTTCCACATCTCATTGCCACGCGTCTCGAGTTCGAAGTAGGTGAAACCGGCGTGGTACGGGATCTGCCGCGGCGCCACCGGCAGTGCGCGCAGCGTGATGCCTGGCAACTGCAGGCTGACCAGATCGCGCAGGCGCTCGGCCGGACCGATCTTGACCTGCGTCGGGAACCTCGATCGCAAG
>JANMYQ010000096.1:0-3832 GCA_031382215.1 Methylibium sp. | reverse complement strand
GTGACCTGCAACCGGAAGCCGGTCGGATGAATCTTTTGTCCCATGGTCTTCTTTGCGCCTTTAGTTGCCGACGGTCACAAAAATGTGGCAGGTGGGTTTGCTGATGCGGTTGCCGCGGCCCTTGGCCCGTGCGGAAAAGCGCTTCAGCGTGGCCGCCTGTTCGACGAAGATCGTCTTGACCTTCAGCTCGTCGATGTCGGCACCGTCGTTGTGCTCGGCATTCGCAATCGCCGACTCAAGGCACTTCTTGATGATGCCGGCGGCCTTCTTGGGCGTGAACGTCAGGATGTTGAGCGCCTGGTCTACCTTTTTGCCGCGGACCATGTCGGCCACCAGCCGACCCTTGTCGGCAGACAGGCGAACACCACGGACGATTGAACGGGTTTCCATCGTCGTCATCCTTACTTCTTGTTGGCCTTCTTGTCGGCCGGGTGCCCCTTGAACGTGCGCGTGAGCGCAAATTCACCGAGCTTGTGGCCTACCATCTGGTCGGTCACATATACCGGCACGTGCTGCTTGCCGTTGTGCACGGCAATCGTCACGCCGATGAAGTCGGGCAGGATGGTCGAGCGGCGCGACCAGGTCTTGATCGGCTTCTTGTCTTTCGTGGCCGAAGCCTTCTCGACCTTGGCCTGAAGGTGGTGGTCCACAAAGGGACCCTTCTTGAGTGAGCGCGTCATGGCAGCCTCTTACTTTTTACGACGCGCGACGATCATCGTCTGCGTGCGCTTGTTGTTGCGCGTGCGGTAGCCCTTGGTCAGCGTGTTCCACGGCGACACAGGTGCCTGGCCCTCGCCGGTGCGGCCTTCGCCGCCGCCGTGCGGGTGGTCCACCGGGTTCATCGCGACACCCCGAACCGTCGGGCGAATGCCTTGCCAACGGCGCGCACCGGCCTTGCCGTACTGGCGCAGGCTGTGCTCTTCGTTGCTGACTTCGCCGATGGTCGCGCGGCAATCGACGTGGATCTTGCGAACCTCGCCCGAGCGCAACCGGAGCTGCGCGTAAGTGCCTTCACGTGCCAGCAAGGTGACCGACGCACCGGCCGAACGGGCGATCTGCGCGCCCTTGCCGGGCAGCATCTCGATGCAGTGGATGATCGAGCCGACCGGGATGTTCTTGATCGGCAGCGTGTTGCCCGCCTTGATCGGCGCTTCGGCGCCGCTCAGGACGGTCGAACCCGCTTCCAGGCCACGCGGCGCGATGATGTAGCGGCGCTCGCCGTCGGCGTAACACACCAGTGCGATGTGGGCCGTGCGGTTCGGGTCGTACTCGATGCGCTCGACCTTCGCCGGAATCGCGTCCTTGTTGCGCACGAAGTCGACCACGCGATAGTGGTGCTTGTGCCCACCACCTTTGTGGCGAATCGTGATGTGGCCGTTGTTGTTGCGGCCGGCGTTCTGCATCTGCGGCTCGAGCAGCGACGCTTCGGGCTTGCCCTTGTGCAGGTGCGCGTGCACCACCTTCACCACGGCACGGCGGCCGGGCGATGTCGGTTTGACTTTGACGATGGCCATTACGCGGCCTCCCCGGAGAAGTTGAGCTCCTGGCCCGCTTTGAGCGAGACATACGCCTTCTTGACGTGGTCGCGCCGGCCGGTGGACTTGCCGAAGCGCTTGACCTTGCCCTTTTGCGTGACGGTCTGCACCGACTCGACCTCGACCTTGAACATCAGTTCAACGGCGGCCTTGATCTCGGGCTTGGTGGCGTCGCGCAGCACCTTGAACAGCACCTGGTTGTGCTTCTCGGCGGTCATCGTGGCCTTTTCGGACACGATCGGCGCGACGAGCACGGTGGCCAGGCGGCCTTCGTTGTGCTTTGCTTTGGTGACAACAGCGGTGCTCATGCCAGCATCTCCTTGAGTTGCTCCATCGCCGCCTTGGTCACCAGCACCTTCTTGTAGAAGACGAGGGACAGCGGGTCAGCGTAGCGCGGCTCGACCACCAGCACGTTGGCCAGGTTGCGCGAGGCCAGCAGCAGGTTGTCGTCGACCTGGTCAGAGATCACCAGCACCGAGTCCAAGCCCATGGCCTTGAACTTGGCGGCGAGTTGTTTGGTCTTGGGCGAATCGACCGATATCGAATCGACCACCGCCAGGCGGCCTTCGCGAGCCAGCTGCGAGAAGATCGCGGCCATGCCGGCGCGGTACATCTTCTTGTTGATCTTCTGGGTGAAGTTTTCGTCCGGGCTGTTCGGGAAGATCCGTCCGCCCCCGCGCCACAGCGGTGACGAGGTCATGCCCGCACGGGCGCGGCCGGTGCCCTTCTGGCGCCACGGCTTCTTGGTCGAGTGCTTGACCTCGGCGCGGTCGAGCTGCGCGCGGGTGCCTTGGCGGGCGTTGGCCTGGAATGCCACGACCACTTGGTGCACCAGCGCTTCGTTGTAGTCACGGCCGAACAGCGTGTCCGGCGCGTCCACCTTGGCGGTGGCCTGACCTTGGTCGTTCAGGAGCTCGAGTTGCATTACTTGGCCCCTTCCTTCTTGGCCGCGGCGCTGTTTGAAGCTGAAGCCGCGACCTTGATCTTGGCCTTGATCGCCGGGCTCACGACCACGTGGCCGTTCTTCGAGCCGGGCACCGCGCCGCGCACCAGCAGCAGCTGGCGGGCTTCGTCGATGCGCACGATATCCAGGTTCTGGGTCGTCTTGGTCACGTCACCGCGGTGGCCGGACATCTTCTTGCCCGGGAACACACGGCCCGGGTCCTGCGCCATCGAGATCGAGCCCGGCACGTTGTGCGAACGGCTGTTGCCGTGCGACGCGCGCTGCGAGCTGAAGTTGTGGCGCTTGATCGTGCCCGTAAAGCCCTTGCCGATCGAGGTGCCCTGCACGTCGACCATCTGGCCGATCGCGAACAGGCTGACCGGCACTTGCGCGCCGGGCTTGTACTCGGCGGCGATCTCGGGCGTGACGCGGAATTCCTTCAGCACTTCGCCGGCAAGCACTCCCGCCTTGGCGAGGTGACCGGCTTCAGGCTTGCTGACGCGCGACGCCTTGCGCTCGCCGAAAGCCACCTGGATGGCGCTGTAGCCGTCTGTCTCTGCGGTCTTGACCTGGGCGACTCGGTTGTTCGACACGTCGAGCACGGTCACGGGGATGGCGTCGCCATCGTCCGTGAAGATGCGCATCATGCCCACCTTGCGGCCCAGCAATCCGAGGCGATGGCTCGCACTTGCTGTACTCATGGTTTTTCTCCAGCTTCGTCTCTTTGCAGAGCAAAAGCCTTTGTTGCACATGCCCGACATCGATTGGCCGGGCTGGAATTTCGGCCGCAACCCTCGCTCTTGCGAACGGAATTGCGTGCCGAGGTAAGCCTGCAAGTGTAGCAGGTTCCAGATTGCTCAGGAACCTGCAGCCACCCGCTTCACGCTCATTGCAGCTTGATTTCGACGTCCACGCCGGCCGGCAGGTCGAGCTTCATCAGCGCATCGACCGTCTTGTCGGTCGGGTCGATGATGTCCATCAGCCGTTGGTGGGTACGGATCTCGAACTGGTCGCGCGAGCTCTTGTTGACGTGCGGCGAACGCAGGATGTCGAAACGCTGCATGCGCGTCGGCAAGGGCACCGGGCCCTTGACGATGGCGCCTGTGCGCTTGGCGGTGTCAACGATCTCGAGTGCCGACTGGTCGATCAGCTTGTAGTCGAACGCCTTCAGGCGGATGCGGATCTTTTGCTTTTGCATGATGGTCCGCCTTATTCGATGATCTTGGCAACAACGCCCGCACCCACGGTGCGGCCACCCTCGCGGATGGCGAAGCGCAGGCCTTCTTCCATCGCGATCGGGTTGATCAGCTTGACCGTGATGCTGACGTTGTCGCCCGGCATCACCATTTCCTTG
>JANMYQ010000060.1:0-17039 GCA_031382215.1 Methylibium sp. | reverse complement strand
CTGGAACGCTACAAGTCGGTGGTCACCACCGGCGGCGGCAAGGTGCACCGGGTCGAAGATTGGGGCCGTCGCCAGATGGCCTACATGATCCAGAAGCTCGCCAAGGCGCACTACCTGTGCGTCAACATCGAATGCGGCAATGAAGTGCTTGCCGAGCTGGAAACGGGCTTCCGCTTCAACGACGCGGTGCTGCGCCACCTGACGGTGCAGAAGCGCCAGGCCGAATCCACTCCGTCGGTGATGATGAAAATGGTTGAGCGCGAAGACAACCGTCGCGCTCCCCAGGAGGCCACGGCCTGATACGGCCACCCGCGCACCCGCATCACCATCGCCCTGAATGAACCGGCTGGTTCTGACAGCGCAACTGGTGGAGCGGGGGGCGTTGCGATACACCCCGGCCGGATTGCCCGCCGTCGATTTGAGCCTGAAGCACGAATCGTCGGTCACGCAAGACGGTCAAGCCCGACAGGTCTCGTTCGAGATCAAAGCCCGAGCGATCGGTGCCATCACCGAACGCCTGACAGGGATGGAAATGGGAAGCACGCACGGCTTTGCCGGCTTCCTGGGTTCGCAACGCAACGGCCGCGGCGTCGTGTTCCATATCACCGAGCTGGACTGAAGCCCGCTTCGCTCGCTCACTGTTCGCAAGATGTCCGCAATGCGGATTGATATTCTGAAAGAGGTCAAATATGCCCCCGCCACGTGGTAAAGGCCGGTTCTCGAAGGACCGCAAACCCAAACGCAATACCCAGTCCCTGCTGTTCCGCCGCAAGCGCTTCTGCCGCTTCACGGTGACCGGCGTCAAGGAAATCGACTACAAGGACATCGACACCTTGCGCGATTTCATCGGCGAGAACGGCAAGATCACGCCCGCCCGCCTGACCGGCACGCGCGCGTTTTTCCAGCGCCAGCTGACCACCTGTATCAAGCGCGCCCGTTTCCTGGCGATGCTGCCGTACAGCGACCAGCACCGCGTCTGAGGAGCCCCTGATGCAAGTCATTCTTCTGGACAAAGTGGCCAACCTCGGCAACCTGGGCGACGTCGTCAAGGTCAAGGACGGTTACGCACGCAACTTCCTGATTCCCACTCGCGCCGCACGGCGTGCCACCGAATCGGCGATCAAGGAGTTCGAAGCCAAGCGCGCCGAACTCGAAAAGGCCGCGCTCGACAAGCTCGGCATCGCCAAGGCGCTGGGCGAAAAGATGAGCGGCCGCACGGTGCACATCACGCAAAAGGCCGGGGTCGACGGCCGGCTGTTCGGTTCGGTCACGAACAACGACATCGCCGAAGCGTTGACCCGGATCGACTTCAAGGTCAGCAAGGCGCAAGTTCGCATGCCCAACGGCCCGCTGAAGACGGTCGGCGAGCACACCGTGTCGGTCGCGCCGCACACCGATGTGCTGGTCGAAGTCAAGGTGGTGGTGCTGGGCGAAACGGCGTAAGCGAGGACGTCGAGCGCCATCGCCGGCACCGCCCGGCATGGCCATGAAAGGGTCGGCTTTGCCGGCCCTTTCGCGCTTTTGGGTGCGTCATTCGGCGCGGCGCAGTGCCTGGCCGCTGTGCACCTCGCCTGCGCCGCGTTCTCCACAGCAGTCCACCGCTCGCCCACGCGATTTCCACAGACTTGCCCACAAGCGATTCGGCGTTGCGCTCGTATGATCCGCCGATGCCCGCCGTCCTCGCCTCCCCCGACTTCCCGTCCGCTTCGCGCAACACCGGCCACCCCGACGATGAAGTCGCGCGACTGCGGATTCCGCCGCACTCCATCGAAGCCGAACAAAGCGTGCTGGGGGGGCTGTTGCTCGACAACAGTGCCTGGGACCGCGCTGGCGATCTGCTGACCGAAAGCGACTTCTACCGCTTCGAGCATCGCGCCATTTATGCCGCCATCGGTGGCCTGGTCAACGCGACCAAGCCGGCCGACGTGATCACCGTCTTCGAGCAGTTGCAGAGCCTGGGCAAGGCCGAAGAGTGCGGCGGCATCCTGTACCTCAACTCGCTCGCGCAGAGTGTGCCCAGCGCGGCCAACATGCGCCGCTACGCCGAGATCGTGCGCGAGCGCGCCGTGCTGCGCAAGCTGGTTGCCGCCAGCGACGAGATCGCCACCACCGCCTTCAACCCGCAGGGCATGCCGGTGTCGCAGATCCTCGATGAAGCCGAGGGCAAGATCTTCCGCATCGGCGAAGAAGGCTCGCGCTCACGCCAGGGTTTCCAGAGCATGGACTCGCTGGTGGTGCAACTGATCGACCGTGTCAACGAGCTGCATCAAAACGGCGCCGAAGAAGTGACCGGCGTGCGAACCGGCTTCTTCGACATGGACCGCATGACCGCGGGCTTGCAGCCGGGCGACCTGATCGTGCTGGCGGCGCGGCCGTCGATGGGCAAGACTGCGTTTGCGCTGAACATTGCCGAACACGTGGCGGCCAACGAAGGCCTGCCGGTGGTGGTGTTCTCGATGGAAATGGGCGCTTCGCAACTGGCGCTGCGCATGGTCGGCTCGCTCGGGCGCATCGACCAGCAGCACCTGCGCACCGGCGCGCTGAAGGACGACGAGTGGGGCCGCCTGTCCGAGGCGGTCGAAAAGCTCGGCAAGGTGAGCCTGTTCATCGACGAAAGCCCGGCGCTCACCTCCAGCGAGCTGCGCGCGCGCGCCCGGCGCCAGGCGCGTCAGTGCGGGCAACACGGCCTGATCGTGGTCGACTACCTGCAGCTGATGAGCGGCAGCGGCGGCGCCAGCGAAGAAAACCGCGCCACCGTGATCGGCGAGATCTCGCGCGGGCTCAAGTCGCTCGCCAAGGAGCTCAAGTGCCCGGTGATCGCGCTGTCGCAGCTCAACCGCAGCGTCGAGAGCCGCACCGACAAGCGCCCGATGATGAGCGACCTGCGCGAGTCGGGCGCCATCGAGCAGGATGCCGACGTGATCATGTTCATCTACCGCGACGAGTACTACACCAAGGACGCCTGCAAGGAGCCGGGGGTCGCCGAGATCATCATCGGCAAACAGCGCAATGGCCCCACGGGCACGGTCAAGCTGACCTTCATCAAGCCGCTCACCAAGTTCGACAACCTGGCGCCGGGCAGCGCCGGCGGCGACTATTGACGAGGCTTGGGCGCATCCGGTTCGCCGCATCTCGGCGACGGGTCGCAAGAATAGAATCGGCGCACACCCTGACTTCCCACGCAGTGCGCGCGTCCTCCCATGTACAAGCACATCACGGTACCCGCCGACGGGCAGAAGATCACCGTCAATGCCGACTATTCGCTGAACGTCCCGCATCAGCCGATCATTCCCTACATCGAGGGTGACGGCACCGGGCTGGACATCACGCCGGTGATGATCAAGGTGGTGGACGCCGCAGTGACCAAGGCCTATGGTGGCGCTCGCCAGATTCACTGGATGGAGATCTACGCCGGCGAAAAGGCGACCAAGGTCTACGGCCCGGATGTGTGGCTGCCCGAAGAGACGCTGCAGGTGCTGCGCGAGTACGTGGTGTCCATCAAGGGACCACTGACGACCCCGGTGGGCGGTGGCATCCGCTCCCTCAACGTGGCGCTGCGCCAGGAGCTCGACCTGTACGTCTGCTTGCGGCCGGTGCAGTACTTCAAGGGCGTGCCGTCGCCGCTGAAGGAGCCGGAAAAGACCAACATGGTGATCTTCCGCGAGAACTCGGAGGACATTTATGCCGGCATCGAATACGAAGCCGAGTCCGACAAGGCGAAGAAGCTCATCAAGTTCCTGATCGACGAGATGGGCGTCAAGAAGATTCGCTTCCCGAACACTTCGGGCATCGGCATCAAGCCGGTCTCGCGTGAAGGCACCGAGCGGCTGGTGCGCAAGGCCCTGCAGTACGCGGTCGACAACGACAAGCCCAACGTCACGATCGTGCACAAGGGCAACATCATGAAGTTCACCGAGGGAGGCTTTCGTGACTGGGGCTACGCCTTGGCGCAGCGCGAGTTCGGTGCCCAGCTGATCGACGGCGGCCCGTGGTGCAAGTTCAAGAACCCGAAGACGGGCAAGGACATCGTCGTCAAGGACAGCATTGCCGACGCCTTCCTGCAGCAGATCCTGCTTCGCCCGGCCGAGTATTCGGTGGTGGCGACCTTGAACCTGAACGGCGACTACATTTCCGACGCGCTCGCGGCCCAGGTCGGCGGCATCGGCATCGCCCCGGGCGCCAATATGTCCGACTCGGTCGCCTGTTTCGAGGCCACTCACGGCACCGCGCCCAAGTACGCCGGCAAGGACTACGTGAACCCGGGGTCCGAAATCCTGTCAGCCGAGATGATGCTGCGCCACATGGGCTGGCTCGAAGCGGCCGACCTGGTGATCAGCTCGCTCGAGAAGGCCATCCTCAGCAAGAAGGTCACTTATGACTTTGCCCGGTTGATGGACGGTGCGACGCAGGTGTCGTGCTCGGGGTTCGGGCAGGTGATGATCGACCAGATGTGACCTTCCCCTGGAACACTCACCGCCGCAAAGCCCGCCCCTGGCGGGCTTTGCGCTTTCAGCAGGCGGAGCGGGTCGGCCCTTGTGGAATAGTCCCGCAGCGCAATATGCCTGGTACCCAACCAAAAAACGGCAACTCGATAGAATCAATCCATGCCTGACGAGAAGTCCCCGCCACCCACGCCGCCGTTGGCGCGCCCCAGGCCCGACGACGGGCAGGGAGCCGTGGTGGTCGAGCGCCAGACCTCGAAAACCGAACCTCCGCGGATGTACCAGGTGGTGCTGCTCAACGACGACTACACCCCGATGGAGTTCGTCGTGATGGTTCTTCAGGAGTATTTCAACCGCGACCTCGAATCAGCAACCCAGATCATGCTTAAGATTCATCATGAGGGTCGCGGGGTCTGTGGCGTCTTCTCGAAGGACGTTGCGGCGACGAAAGTAGAGCTGGTGCTGGCCGCTGCACGTCGCGGTGGCCACCCTTTGCAATGCATTATGGAGGCCGCATGATTGCCCAAGAGTTAGAAGTCAGCCTGCACATGGCCTTCGTCGAGGCCCGCCAGCAGCGCCACGAGTTCATCACCGTCGAGCACCTGCTGATGGCCTTGCTGGACAACCCGTCTGCAGCCGAGGTGCTGCGTGCCTGCTCGGCCAACATCGACGACCTGCGCAAGAGCCTGTCTGGCTTCATCAAAGAAAACACCCCCACCGTCGGCGGCAACGAAGAGGTCGATACCCAGCCGACGCTGGGCTTCCAGCGCGTGATCCAGCGCGCGATCATGCATGTGCAGTCCACTGGCAGCGGCAAGAAGGAAGTGACCGGCGCGAACGTCCTGGTGGCCATCTTCGGAGAGAAGGACTCGCACGCCGTCTACTACCTGCACCAGCAAGGTGTCACGCGCCTCGATGTGGTGAACTTTATCGCCCACGGTATCAAGAAGAGCGACCCACCGGAGCCGACCAAGTCGAACGAAGGGACTCCGAGCGCCGAAGGAGAGAAGGAAGAAGGCGAGGGCAAGGGTTCACCGCTGGATCAATTCACCCAAAACCTGAACCAGCTCGCTCGAGACGGCAAGATCGACCCGCTGATCGGGCGCGAGCACGAAGTCGAGCGCGTGATCCAGATCCTGTGCCGCCGACGCAAGAACAACCCACTGCTGGTGGGCGAGGCCGGTGTTGGCAAGACGGCGATTGCCGAGGGCCTGGCCTGGCGCATCACGCAAGATGAAGTGCCCGAAGTGCTGGGCAAGGCCGTGGTTTATTCGCTCGACATGGGCGCGTTGCTGGCCGGCACCAAATACCGCGGCGACTTCGAACAGCGCCTGAAGGGCGTACTCAAGCAGTTGAAGGATCAGCCCAACGCGATCCTGTTCATCGACGAGATCCACACCTTGATCGGTGCCGGCGCGGCCTCCGGCGGCACGCTGGACGCCAGCAACCTGCTCAAGCCCGCGCTCAGCTCGGGCGCGATGAAGTGCATCGGCGCGACCACGTTCAGCGAGTACCGCGGCATCTTCGAGAAAGACGCCGCACTGTCGCGGCGCTTCCAGAAGATCGACGTGGTCGAGCCGTCGGTCGAGCAGACGATCGAGATCCTGAAGGGCCTGAAGTCTCGCTTCGAAGAGCACCACAGCGTCAAGTACGCGATCGGCGCGTTGCAGGCAGCGGCCGAGTTGTCGGCCAAGTTCATCAACGACCGGCATCTGCCCGACAAGGCGATCGACGTGATCGACGAAGCCGGCGCGGCGCAGCGCATCTTGCCCAAGAACAAGCAGAAAAAGACGATCACGCGCGCCGAGGTCGAGGAGATCGTGGCCAAGATCGCGCGCATCCCGCCCGCGAGCGTGTCCAACGACGACCGCTCCAAGCTCAAGAGCCTGGACCGCGACCTGAACAGCGTGGTGTTCGGCCAGGAGCCGGCCATCGAAGCGCTGGCCGCCGCGATCAAGATGGCGCGTTCGGGCCTGGGCAAGCCCGACCGTCCGATCGGCTCGTTCCTGTTCAGCGGCCCCACCGGCGTGGGCAAGACCGAGGTGGCCAAGCAGCTCGCCTACATCCTGGGCATCGAGCTGATCCGCTTCGACATGAGCGAGTACATGGAGCGCCATGCGGTGAGCCGCCTGATCGGCGCGCCGCCGGGTTATGTGGGCTTCGACCAGGGCGGTTTGCTGACCGAAGCGATCTCGAAGAAGCCGCACGCCGTGCTGCTGCTCGACGAGATCGAGAAGGCGCACCCGGACGTTTTCAACGTGCTGCTGCAGGTGATGGACCACGGCACCTTGACCGACAACAACGGGCGCAAGGCCGACTTCCGCAACGTGATCATCATCATGACCACGAATGCCGGCGCCGAGACGATGAACAAGGCATCCATCGGCTTCATGAACTCGCGCGAGCAGGGCGACGAGATGGCCGACATCAAGCGCCTCTTCACGCCCGAGTTCCGCAACCGGCTCGACGCCACGGTCAGCTTCAAGGCGCTCAACGAAGAGATCATCCTGCGCGTGGTCGACAAGTTCCTGCTCCAGCTCGAGAGCCAGTTGACCGAGAAGAAGGTCGAGGTCACCTTCACCGACGCTTTGCGCAAGCACCTGGCCAAGACCGGCTTCGACCCGCTGATGGGCGCTCGGCCGATGCAGCGCCTGATCCAGGACACAATCCGGCGTGCGCTGGCCGACGAGTTGCTGTTCGGCCAACTGGTCGAAGGTGGGCGGCTCACGGTCGACATCGACGCCGACGGCAAGCCGGTGCTCGACATCACGCCGAACAAGAAGAGCGACAAGCCCAAGGCGGAGCCGGCCACGGCCTGATTCGTCTTCGGCGATTTGTCCGGAAGGGGCCTGCGGGCCTCTTCTTCATTGCAGCATCGCCTCCTTCGCCGGGTCTTGCATGAAGAAGCCGCTCAGCAGCTCGTAGAGGGCCGGGTGCTCGTCCAGCAGATCTCGTGGTGCGACGAAGAACACCTCGGCCACCACCGCGAAGAATTCGTCGATGGCCTCGGCACCGTAGGGGTCGAGCAAAATGTCCTCGCCCGCCTCGACAGCGGCGCAAAAGCGCTGGTACTCGTCTTCCAGCGTTTGCAGCCAGCGCTCGCGGGTCTTTCGGTCGGGCAGGGCGGGCACGCCATCGGCGGCGCCGTCGCGCATGTCGAGCACATGCGCGAACTCGTGTATCACCACGTTGTAGCCCCATTCGGCCGAGACACCGGCGTCGGCCACGTCGTGCCACGACAGCATCAGCGGCCCGCCGTGCATCGCTTCACCAGCGAGCTCTTCGTCGTAGTGGTGGACCACGCCGATCTCGTCCACGTGCTCGCGCCGGGCGCGCACCGCGTCGGGGTGGACCACGATGCCCTTGAAGCCGTCGTACCACGCCAACCCCAGGTTCAGCACCGGCAGGCAGGCTTGGGCCGCGATGGCCACGGCCATTTCGTCACTGACGTGGAGGCCCTGCATGCCGGCGAATTCCTTGTCGGCCAGGAACAGCGTGGTCAGCTCGCGCAGGCGTTGCAGGTCGGCGCCGGGTCGCAGCGCGAGGAACGGGTAGTGCGCCAGGGTCAACTGCCAAAGCTTGTCAGGGATGGGGCGCTCCCGCAGCGTGCGGGCTTCGCGCCAGCGGCGCCACCAGGCGATCACGACCCGAGCGGCGACACGAGCGGCAGACGGATCAGCGCGCCACGCTGCCAGCGCAGCACGTCGGCGCGGGCCTTGCCGGCATGGTCCAGATCCCAGTCGGACAAGACGTGGCGCACGAAACCAGGCGCGAGCCCTTCCGTCGCCGGCTTGTGCGTGTGCCCGTGAATGAAGTTGGGCGTGGCGGCGGCCTGCATCCACTGCACGGCGGTGGGCAGGTCCAGATCGGCGTAGTCGGTCCCGGCGCGAGCCTTGTTGTGCAGTTCACTGCGCAATCGCATCTGCCGCACTTGTGAACGCCGCTCCTCCAGCGACAACGCCAGAAAGCCCTGTTGCCACGCCGGGCTGCGCGCCATGCTGCGAATCTGCTGGTACTCGAGGTCGCTCAGGCACAGCGCGTCGCCATGTGAAAGTAGCAGGCGGTCGTCGCCAACGACGAACACGGTCGGGTCGGCCAGGGCCTGCACGCCGCAGTCCGCGAGCATCGCGTCGCCCACCAGAAAGTCGCGGTTGCCGACCATGAAGGCGACCCGCCGGGTCGCTGCAGTCGAAGTCAGCACGGCCGCACACCGGGCTTCGAAGCCGGCGTGCCGGGCATCGTCACCCACCCACGCTTCGAACAGGTCGCCCAGGATCACGACGGCATCGGCAACCGTGTCGCGCATGTAGCCGGCCCAGGCTTCGAAGGTCAGCGGCGTCTCTTCGCTCAGGTGAAGATCGCTGATGAAGTCGATCGTCTCCCAGGACAAAGGCGCGCGCCACTCGCTGAACGAGGGCAGTGCGGGCGGCGGGGTCACCGGCGGGTCGGTTCGGCGTCAGTTCAACCGAACGGCCTTCAGGATGACAACATCTTCCAGCGGCACGTCGTCGTGGCCGCCGCTGCGCCCGGTCTTGACCTTCTCGATCGCATCGACGATCTCGGTGCCGGCGATCACGCGCGCGAAAACCGCATAACCCCAGCCCTGCGGACTTTCCGACTTGAAGTTGAGGAATGCGTTGTCGGTGGTGTTGATGAAGAACTGCGCCGTGGCCGAGTGCGGCGCCGAAGTTCGCGCCATCGCCAGGGTGTAGTGGTCGTTCTTCAGCCCGTTGTTGGCTTCGTTGCGCAGCTCGGGTTGGGTGGGCTTCTGCTTCATGCCGACCGCAAAGCCGCCGCCCTGGATCATGAAGCCCGGGATGACTCGGTGAAACACCGTGCCCTCGTAGTGCCCGCTGTCGACGTAGGCCAGGAAGTTGCGTGCCGATTCGGGCGCCTTGGCTTCGTCGAGTTCGATGCGGATGTTGCCGTGGTTGGTCTGCAGTTCGACTTGTGTGCTCATGCTCATTTCTCCAGGGTCGCTGACTTGATGGTGATGGGTTCGATCGGCACGTTCTGGTACGGCCCCTTGTTGCCGGTGGGCAAGGTGCGAATCTTGTCGACCACGTCCATGCCGGCCACAACCTTGCCGAACACGGCGTAGCCGTTGCCGTCCTGCGATTTCGCGGCGTTCAGGAATTCGTTGTCCTTCACGTTGATGAAGAACTGCGCCGTGGCCGAATTCGGGTCACCGGTGCGGGCCATGGCCAAGGTGCCGCGTTCGTTGTTCAAGCCGTTGCGGCTCTCCAGCGGAATGGGCGAGCGGGTTGGCTTTTGCTTCAGGTCTTCGGTCATGCCGCCGCCCTGAATCATGAAGTTCTCGATCACGCGGTGGAACACCGTGCCGTTGTAGTGGCCGTCCTTCACGTACTGAAGAAAGTTCTCGACCGACTTGGGCGCTTTGGCGGCATCGAGCTGCACGACGATGTCGCCTGCCGACGTGACGAGCTTGACCTTCTGGGCCGAGGCTGCGGTGCTCAGGCACAGCGCCAGGGCTGCCGCGGCCACACCGGGCCAACGGGAAAATCGACGTGTCATTCATTCACTCCTTTTGGATTGGAAGGGGTTTGCGCTTGGGTTTGCGGCGCGCTTCAGGGCACCGCCCGGGCCTTGACCGCGGCCACGCCGCCGGCTGGCGCAAACAGCTCGCGCACCAAGGCCATCTTGGGACGCACGGTCGAATTGCCAGGGTCCAGCTTCGCCGCGCGCGCGTAGGCCTGGCTCGCCAGCATGGCATGCACGTCGCCCAGATTCTCTTGGGCGACGGCGTAGTCGGGGTTGGCGCGCAGCGCCTGCTCCAGCGCAATTCGGGCACGCTCGTAGTCGCCGGCGGAGGCATGCAACGCAGCCAGGTTGTTATGCGGTTCGGCCAGTTGCGGATGGTCCCGGGTGAGTTTCAAGAAGGCCTCGGTGGCCTCGGCATAACGCTGGCTGTCCGCCAGTATCACGCCCAGAAGGAAGCGCATCGGCGCGTCGTCGGGCCGACTCGCAACGAAGCGCTCGGCGCGCTGCAGGGCAGCAGTGGTTTGCCCAGCCCGATGCAGCCGGTTGACTTCGCTCACCTCGTCCGCCAGGGCAGGAAGTGAGGCCCCTAGCGAGGCCCCCAGCAACACGACGGTCAACGCGACAGCGATGGGGTGGAATGAACGGCTCATCAGCGTCCGGTAAGGCAATCGAAGCGTGAGGCAGCGTGTTCGCGACAGAGGCGACACCCTGCGCCAATGTGGCCCGCTATACTGATTCGATTGTAATGCAGCACTCTCGCGCCGACGTCGCAAAACGCCGCGGCGGCAGCGTCTGAACGGCTCCTGCGTTGTGCGCCGGTGCTCCCGCCGCGGCACTCGATTTCACCTCTTCGGCCCATGACACTTCGCTTGCACAACACCCTGTCGAGGGAAATCGAAACCTTTGTGCCGATCGAGCCGAACCACGTGCGCATGTATGTGTGCGGCATGACGATCTACGACCTGTGCCATGTCGGCCATGCACGCTTTCTGATGGCGTTCGACGTGATCTACCGCTGGCTTCGCACGCTGGGTTATCGCGTGACCTATGTGCGCAACATCACCGACATCGACGACAAGATCATCCGTCGCTCGCTCGAGCGCGGCATCTCGATCCGGCAGCTCACCACCGAGATGACCGAAGCGATGCACGCCGACATTGCCGCGCTGGGCATGGATCCGCCGACGCATGAGCCGCGCGCCACCGAGCATGTGCCGCAGATGCTCGACATGATCGGTACGCTCGAACGCAAGGGGCTCGCGTACCGGGCTTCGTCGGGCGACGTCAACTTTGCGGTGCGCAAGTTCCCCGGCTACGGAAAGTTGTCGGGCAAGTCGATCGACCAGCTGCGCGCCGGCGAGCGGGTTGCAGTGCTCGACGGCAAGGACGATCCGCTGGACTTTGTGCTCTGGAAGGCCGCCAAGGACAGCGAACCCGAAGACGCCAAATGGGACAGCCCGTTCGGCAAGGGCCGGCCCGGCTGGCACATCGAGTGCTCGGCGATGTGCCGCGACATGCTGGGCGAGCACTTCGACATCCATGGCGGCGGAATGGATCTGCAGTTCCCGCACCACGAGAACGAAATCGCGCAAAGCGAGGGCGCGACCGGCGGGCCGTTCGTGAACTACTGGCTGCACAACGGTTTTCTCAACGTCGACAACGTGAAGATGTCGAAGTCGCTGGGCAACTTCTTCACCATCCGCGACGTGCTCATGCACTTCGATGGCGAGACCTTGCGCTTCTTCATGCTGCGCACCCACTACCGCAGCCCGTTCAATTTCAGCGACGCGAACCTGGAAGACGCGCGGGCTTCGCTGCGGCGGCTGTACACCGCGCTGAACGGCTTGGTGGCCGATGTTGCGCCGATCGACTGGGAGCAGCCGCAGGCGGCGGCCTTCCGCGCCGCGATGAACGACGACTTCAACACCCCCGGTGCGTTGGCCGTGCTGTTCGAACTGGCCAGTGAAGTGAACCGCACGCGTTCGATCGCGCAGGCAAGCCTGCTCAAGTCGCTGGGCGCCGTGCTGGGCCTGCTGCAGCAGGCGCCCACGCGCTACCTGCAGGCCGGAAGCGGGCTGGACGAAGCGGCAATTGCTGCGCGCATTGCCGAACGCGTGGCCGCCAAGCAGGCGCGCAACTTCGCGCTCGCTGACCTCATCCGCCAGGATCTGGCCGAGCAGGGCATCGTGCTGCAAGACTCGCCTCAGGGAACGACCTGGATGAAGGCCTGACGATGGCGCGCATTGTCAAACCGGAGGGCAGCTTGGAGCCCTCAGCAGAATATTGGGACGAGGCCTGCCGCCACCTTTCCAAGCGCGACCGGGTGATGCGCAAGCTCATTCCGTCGTGCGGCGACGCGCGGCTGCAGAGCCGCGGCGATGCTTTCACCACGCTCGCACGTTCAATCGTCGGGCAGCAGATCTCGGTCAAGGCGGCGCAGACGGTGTGGGAGCGCTTCCTCGGCCTGCTGGAGGGTGCGTCGCGCCCGCTGCAGCCCGGCAGGGTGCTGGCGCTGGACGTGCCGAGCATGCGGGCAGCCGGCTTGTCGGCGCGCAAGGTCGAGTACCTGTGCGACCTGGCGCAGCACTTTGAGTCGGGCACGGTCCATGTGCGCGAGTGGCTGCACATGGACGACGAGGCGATCATCGATGAGCTGGTGGCCATCCGCGGCATCGGTCGGTGGACGGCCGAAATGTTCCTGATCTTCCATCTGCTGCGCCCGAACGTGCTGCCGCTGGACGACCTCGGTCTGCTCAAGGGCATCAGCCAGAACTACTTCAGCGGCGAGCCGGTTTCACGCGCCGAGGCGCGCGAAGTGGGCGAGGCCTGGGCACCTTTCCGCTCGGTGGCCACATGGTACATTTGGCGCAGCCTTGATCCGGTCTCGACCGAGTACTGAGTTGCTGCGCGGCCAGCGCCAGCGAGCCTCTTCAACCCCGCTGTTGATGCATCAGGACCCACCAAACCCATGAGCAAACGTCACTTTCTCGAGTTCGAGCAATCGGTTGCCGAACTCGAAACCAAGATCGAAGAGTTGCGCTACGTGCAGAGCGAGTCGGCCGTCGATATCTCCGAAGAGATCGACCGCCTGGGCAAGAAAAGCCTGCAGCTCACGAAAGATATCTATTCCAACCTGACGCCCTGGCAGGTGACGCAGATCGCGCGCCACGCGCAACGCCCCTACACGCTCGACTACGTGGGCGAGATCTTTTCCGACTTTCAGGAATTGCACGGCGACCGCGCATTTGCTGATGACCGATCGATCGTTGGCGGCATGGCGCGTTTCAACGGCCAGGCTTGCATAGTGATCGGCCACCAGAAGGGGCGCGACACGAAGGAGCGTGGTCTGCGCAACTTCGGCATGTCGCGGCCCGAGGGCTACCGCAAGGCCCTGCGCCTGATGAAGCTGGCCGAGAAGTTCGGCTTGCCCGTGTTCACCTTTGTGGACACGCCCGGCGCCTACCCCGGTATCGGCGCCGAGGAGCGCGGCCAGTCGGAGGCGATCGGGCGCAATATCTTCGAGATGGCACAACTGGAAGTGCCGATCATTGCCACCATCATCGGCGAAGGTGGCTCGGGCGGGGCGCTTGCCATCAGTGTGGGCGACCAGTTGCTGATGTTGCAGTACTCGATCTACTCGGTCATCTCGCCGGAGGGCTGCGCATCGATCCTGTGGAAGACGGCCGAGCGAGCCTCGGACGCGGCCGACGCGCTGGGCATCACCGCTCACCGCCTGAAGGCGCTCGGCTTGGTCGACAAAATTGTCAGCGAACCGGTGGGCGGCGCGCACCGCGACCCGAAGCAGATGGCCGCCTTCCTGAAGCGGGCGCTGAATGACGCACTGCGCCAGGTCAGTGACCTCAAGCCCAAGGAATTGCTGCAGCGCCGTTACGAGCGACTGCAGTCCTACGGCCGGTTCAGCGACACCAAGGAGCGCTGAGCAACGCCGTGGCGCAGCCCTGCGTGGCGGTCGCCTACAGCGGCGGCCGCGATTCTTCAGCGCTGCTGCATGCCACCCTGGCGGCGGCCGAACCGCTCGGCGTCAGAGTCGCGGCATTGCACGTTCACCACGGCCTCAGCCCCTTTGCTGACGGGTGGCAGACGCATTGCCAGGCCCAATGCGCGCGTTGGGCTCGACGCGGCCGGCCAGTTGCCTTCGCATCGTTGCGCGTTTCTGGTCAGCCTGCCAGTGGTGAAAGTGTCGAGGCCTGGGCGCGCACGGCGCGCTATCGCTGCTTGCGCGAAATGGCGCTGGAGCAGGGTGCTGAGCTGGTGCTGCTGGCGCACCATCGGCGTGATCAGGCCGAGACCTTTTTGCTGCAAGCGCTGCGTGGCGCCGGCCCGGCCGGGCTCGCAGGCATGCCAGCCAGCGCGCTGCGTGAAGGCATCACATGGGCTAGGCCCTGGCTTGGCAAACCGCGCGAAGACATCGAGGCGTACGCGACCCGCCATCGGCTCAAGTTCATCGAAGACGAAAGCAACAGCGACCCGCGATTTGCGCGCAATCGGCTGCGCCTTCAGCTGTGGCCGGCGCTCGTCGATTCTTTCCCGCAGGCGGAGTCCGTCTTGGCCGACAGCGCGCAGTGGGCCCAGCAAGCTGTCGAGTGCCTTGCTGAGCTGGCGCTGCAAGACATGGAGCCGCGAGTCGATGCCACCGGTGGGCTGGATGTGAGGGCATGGCTCGAAATGGCGCCGGCCCGGCGCAGCAATTTGCTGCGTGCCTGGCTCAAACTGAACTCGGGCAAGGCGGCGCCGGCCAGCCTGGTCGCGCGCCTGATGGCCGAACTGCGCCCGACCGGCACGTCGCGCTGGCCCCTGGAGGGGGGCGAGCTGCGCAGCTATCGCGCTGTGCTGCGTTGGGTACCCAACAGTGGCTCGGCCCAGCGCAGCAAGCCGGCGGCCGAAGTCGAAATGTCGGTTGGGGGTGTCGGCGAGTTCTGCCTTCCCGGATGGGGAGGCTGCCTGCGCGTGATGGCAACGAAAGAGCAGGGCGTGCCGCTCGCCTGGCTGGGGCGGCTGACACTCAAGCACCGGTCAGGGCCGGAGCGCTTTCAGGTGGACCTGGGCCGCCCACCGCGCAGCCTCAAGAAGCAATATCAGGCAAACGCTGTTCCGGCCTGGGAGCGCGACGGGCCGCTGTTCTACAGCGGCGGGCAACTCGTGTTCGTGCCGGGGCTGGGGCTCGATGCGCGGGTATTGGCGTTGCCGGGCCAGCCGCAGGTTAGCCTGCGCTGGGTGCCGCTGATGCGGCAGGAAGTCGGCGCCAGCTAGAATTCGCGGTTCCCTGAAGAGCAGTGCAGTGGCGCTGCTTTCATGTCGGCGACATCAACTCTTATGGCACTGATCGTTCACAAATACGGCGGCACGTCGATGGGCTCGGTAGAGCGCATCCGCAGCGTGGCCAAACGGGTGGCAAAGTGGGCTCGCGCCGGTCACCAGATGGTGGTTGTGCCGTCGGCCATGAGCGGCGAAACGAATCGCCTGCTGGGCCTGGCCAAGGAGCTCTCTCCGTCATCGAGCAGCGCGGCGCTTGATCGCGAGCTGGACATGATTGCCTCGACGGGTGAACAGGTGTCATCTGGTTTGCTCGCCATCGCGCTGCAGGCCGAAGGACTGGCAGCCGTCAGCTATGCCGGTTGGCAGGTGCCCATCAGCACCGACACGGCCTACACCAAGGCGCGCATCAGCAGCATCGAAGATGGGCGCGTGCGAGCCGACCTCGCGGCAGGCAAGGTGGTCGTCATCACCGGGTTCCAGGGCGTGGATCCACTAGGCAACATCACCACGCTCGGCCGCGGTGGGTCGGACACCTCGGCGGTGGCCGTGGCCGCTGCGCTGAAAGCCTCCGAGTGCCTCATCTACACAGACGTCGATGGCGTCTACACCACCGATCCGCGCGTGGTACCCGAAGCACGCCGGCTGCACACCATCACGTTCGAGGAGATGCTCGAGATGGCCAGCCTCGGCTCCAAGGTGCTGCAGATCCGCTCGGTCGAATTCGCCGGCAAGTACCGCGTGCCGCTGCGTGTCTTGTCCAGCTTCACGCCGTGGGACATTGACCTGGGCGAAGAAGCCCGGTCCGGCACATTGATCACCTTCGAGGAAGACGAAAAGATGGAACAAGCGATCGTTTCCGGTATTGCCTTCAACCGCGACGAAGCCAAGATCAGCCTGCTCGGTGTGACCGACAAACCCGGCATCGCGTATCAGATCCTCGGACCCGTGGCAGACGCCAACATCGACGTCGACGTGATCATCCAGAACGTGTCGCACGCCGGCCGTACCGACTTCTCGTTCACCGTGCACCGCAATGACTATGCACGCACGATGGAGCTGCTCAAACGCAGCGTGCTGCCGGTGACCGGCGCGGCAGACCTGGTGGGGGATGCAAAGATCTGCAAGGTCAGCATCGTCGGCATCGGCATGCGCTCGCATGTCGGCGTGGCCAGCAAGATGTTTAGCGTGCTGAGCGACGAAGGCATCAACATCCAGATGATCACCACCAGCGAGATCAAGACCAGCGTTGTCATCGACGAGAAGTACATGGAGCTCGCCGTGCGTGCGCTGCACAAGGCCTTCGACCTGGAGCAGCCTGCGAGCTGACGGCCGCTCGGAAGCAGTTAGAATCGATGCTTGTCTGCGGAGCTGTGACCGAGTGGCCGAAGGTGCTCCCCTGCTAAGGGAGTATGTGGGCAAAACCTGCATCGAGGGTTCGAATCCCTCCGGCTCCGCCAAGATGGCTCATGCGATGAGCTACCGATCGCAGCGTGGTCTCGATCGAGATGACTGCTGACGACGTTGCAAAAAAGTGCTTGGCAGGGTCGGAAAAATCGTGGCATAATCTGAGGCTTCGCTGGGAACATTCAGCGTCCCGCAGGAGAGTCAACTCTTCTGCGAGTTCTTTAAAAATCTGCAGCCGATAAGTGTGGGCGTTCGAGGGCGAGAGCCGAAGGTTGAAAGACCGAAGGTTCTTGGGTTCAGGTTTAGGCTTGGGCATGAGGCCTTGAACGCTCATTGAAACGTGGATGGAAGCTGGTGGAGGGGTGGTTTGCTTAAGGCAGGCTGCTTTGAAGCCAGAGAGATGTTCACGTCAAT
>JANMYQ010000058.1:0-8241 GCA_031382215.1 Methylibium sp. | reverse complement strand
GATCGATGCGCAATTGCAGGCCCTCGGCAAGGAACTCGGCGCCGAAGTCGAGAGCTACCAGACCAACCACGAAGGTGCGATGTGCGAGCGCATCCACCAGGCCTACACCGAGGGCAAGGATGCGGTGCTGATCAACGCCGGTGCGTGGACGCACTACAGCTACGGCATCCGCGATGCGCTGGCGATCCTCACCTGCCCGGTGGTCGAAGTGCACATGAGCAACGTGCACGCGCGCGAGGCGTTCCGCCACGTGTCGGTGTTCTCCGAGGTCGTCAAGGGCCAGATCTGCGGCTTCGGCGTCGATAGCTATCTGCTCGCGCTGCGGGCGGCGGTGTCGGCCGTCAAGGCGGCCAAGGTCTGAGAGGTTCACAGGAGCAGCAGCGATGAAAATCACCGGCAACACGGCGTTGATCGCCCACATCGGCTTCCCGACGCATGCCTTCAAGGCGCCGATGATCTACAACCCCTGGTTCGAGAAGGCCGGGGTCGACACGGTGGTGGTGCCGATGGGCTGCGAAGCCCAGCACTACCCGGCCCTCCTGAAGGCGGTGTTCACGCTCGCCAACATCCGCGGCGCGCTGATCACGATGCCGCACAAGGTCAGCACCGTGGCGCTGCTCGATGAGGCGTCACCGACCGTCAAGATCGCCGGCGCGTGCAATGCGGTGCGCCGCAGTGCCGACGGCCGATTGCAGGGCGACATGTTCGACGGCGAGGGCTTCGTGCGCGGCCTGCTGCGCAAGGGTTGCGTGTTGAAGGGCCAGCGCGTGCTGGTGGTCGGCTGCGGGGGCGTGGGCTCGGCGATTGCGGCGTCGCTGGCGGCGTCCGGCATCGGCGCGATCAGCTTGTTCGACGCGCGCGCCGAGTCGGCCATCGAACTGGGCCAGCGCCTGAGCACGCATTACCCGACACTGCAGGTCGCGACCAGCAGCAACGACCCTGCCGGCCATCACGTGGTGATCAACGCCACGCCGATGGGCATGAACGACGGCGATGCGATGCCGATGGACGTGGCCCGCATTCCGCCCGAGGCTTTCGTCGGCGAGGTGGTGATGAAGACCGAGATGACCGCCTTCCTGAAAGCCGCGCAGGCACGCGGTTGTCGCTACCAGATCGGCTCGGACATGCTGTTCGAGCAGATCCCGGCCTACCTCGAGTTCTTCGGCTTCCCCAGCACCACGCCAGAAGAGTTGCGCTCGGTGGCGCAGTTGAGCTACTGAACGCCGAGCCGGCGCTTTTCAAGGTGTGCCGACCGTCACCGCGGCCGGCCGTTCGATATTCGCCGGCCGCGTAAGCAAACTACAAAGCGTTCTCTTGCGAGTAACGAATACCGTCCAAAATTCGGTATTCGCATAACAAGCGCTGTTTGACGACCCTGCCGTGAACTTCCAGCAACTGCGCTCCGTGCGCGAGGCCATCCGGCAAGGTTTCAACCTGACCACCGTCGCCGAGGCGCTGCATACCTCGCAGCCCGGCGTGAGCCGGCAGATCCGCGAACTCGAAGAAGAGCTCGGCGTCGAGATCTTCGTGCGTGCCGGCAAGCGCCTGACCGGCCTCACGCCACCCGGCGAAACCGTGCTGCCGATCATCGAACGGCTGCTGCAGGAGGCCGACAACCTGAAGCGCGCCGGTGAAGACTTTGCCTCCACCGGCCGCGGCATCCTGACGATCGCCGCCACCCACTCGCAGGCCCGTTATGCGTTGCCGCCAGCGGTGCGCGACTTCAGCGCAATGCACCCGGAGGTTTCGCTGCGCATGCACCAGGGTTCGCCCAAGCAGGTGGCCGAACTGCTGCTGGCCGGCGAGGCCGACATCGGCGTGGCCACCGAGGCGCTGGCCGACTACCCCGGCCTGGTGGCGCTGCCGAGCTACCAGTGGACTCACTGCGTGATCGTGCCGACGACCCATGCGCTGGCGGACGACGCACAACGCGGCGTGGGGCTCACCCTGGCGCGGCTGGCGCAGTTCCCCATCATCACTTACGAGCCCGGCTTCACCGGCCGCAGCCACATCGACGACGCCTTCAAGCGCCAGAGCATGAGCTTCAACCTGGTGCTGTCGGCGATGGATGCCGACGTGATCAAGACCTACGTCGAGCTGGGCATGGGCGTGGGCATCATCGCAGGCATGGCCTTCGATGAAACCCGCGACACGCACCTGCGCGCCATCGACGCGCGCCACCTGTTCGCGTCGAACATGACGCGGCTGGCAGTGCGGCGCGGCAGCTTTCTGCGCAGCTATGTTTACGACTTCATCCAGACCTTCGCGTCACCGCTGACGCGCGAGCTGGTGGACCGCTCGCTGGGCGAAGCGCCGGGCACGCGCTTTGATATCTGAGCTGTCGGCGGTTCAGATCATCGCCGCCGGATCGGGCAGGGTCTCTTTGGCCCCGAAGCGCGTCACGCGGCGCGGTCGCAGGTGCACATTCGCGCCGGGCAACAGGCCGAGCCGGTCGCGCAAGGTGGTGAAGGTCTCGCGCGGCAATTCGACGTCCACATAACTGTCGTCTGAAACCCGCTTGAATTCGATACGCGTGTTCGGGCCGACGGTCAGCGTCTGGCTCAAGGTAACCGGCCACGTGCCGTCGCCCGCTTCGGCCAGGATCTCGAGCTCGTGCGGCCGCACGTAGCTCACGTCTTCAGCCGCGGTCGTGCCGCCGGGAGCGTGGCCCATGCGCCCGTGGAACAGGTTCACGTCGCCCAGGAACTGCAGCACGAAGGGCGTGGCCGGGTGGTCGTAGACCTGGTCGGGCGTGCCTTGCTGCTCGATGTGGCCCTGGTTCATCACCACCACGCGGTCGGCAACTTCCATCGCTTCGTCCTGGTCGTGGGTGACGAACACGCTGGTCACATGCACCTCGTCGTGCAGGCGGCGCAGCCAGCGGCGCAACTCCTTGCGCACCTTGGCGTCGAGCGCGCCGAACGGTTCGTCGAGCAGCAGCACCTTGGGCTCGACCGCGAGCGCGCGCGCGAGCGCAATGCGCTGGCGTTGGCCGCCCGAGAGCTGGTGCGGGTAGCGGTCGGCCAGCCAGTCGAGCTGCACCAGCTCGAGCAATTGCATCACCTTGCGCTTGATCTCGGCTTCGCTTGGCCGCGTGCGAATGTTTGCCCCCAAGGCGCCTGCGGCGCCGGCCCCCCGCGGAGGCGTCGTCGCCTTGGGGCGGCCCGGCGGCGACTTGGGTCGCACCCGCAAACCGAACGCCACGTTCTCGAAGATCGACATGTGGCCGAACAGCGCGTAGTGCTGGAACACGAAGCCGACCTTGCGCTCGCGCACGTCGGTGTGGGTCGCATCTTCGCCGTGGAACAGCACGCTGCCGGAGTCGGGCACTTCCAGGCCCGCGATGATGCGCAGCAGGGTGGTCTTGCCGCAGTCCGAAGGCCCGAGCAGCGCCACCAGCTCGCCGGCTGGAATGTCGAGGTTCAGGTTGTCGCAGGCAATCGTGTTGCCGAAGCGGCGGTTCAGGTTTCTGACTTCAATGCTCATGGAGGGCTCACTTGGGTCTACCCATCTGCGCGGTCATCGACCGCACGCGTCTGATGTTTCACGCGTTGCTCGATCGCGTACTTGACCACCAGGGTCACCAGCGCCAAGGCCGCCAGCAGCGATGCCACTGCGAACGCCGCGGCGAACTGATATTCGTTGTAGACGATCTCGATGTGCAGCGGCATCGTGTTGGTCTGCCCGCGGATGTGGCCCGACACCACGCTGACGGCACCGAACTCGCCCATCGCCCGCGCATTGCACAGGATCACGCCGTACAGAAGCGCCCACTTGATGTTGGGCAGGGTCACGCGCCAGAAGATCTGCCAGCCGCCGGCCCCCAGCACGCGCGCCGCTTCTTCCTGCTCGATGCCTTGCGCCTGCATCAGCGGGATCAGCTCGCGCGCGATGAACGGGAAGGTCACGAACACGGTGGCCAGCACGATGCCCGGCACCGCGAAGATGATCTTCAGGTCGTGGTCGCGCAGCCACTCGCCCAACCAGCCCTGCAGCCCGAACACCAGCACGAAGATCAATCCGGCGATCACCGGGCTGACTGAAAACGGCAGGTCGATCAAAGTGAGCAGCAGGTTCTTGCCGTGAAAGTCGAACTTGGTGATGCTCCAGGCCGCGGCCACGCCGAACACCAGGTTCAGCGGCACGCTGATGGCGGTGGCAACCAAGGTGAGTTGCATGGCCGACAGCGCGTCGGGTTCGGTGATCGCGGCCAGGTAGACCTCGACACCCTTCTTGAAGGCCTCGAAGAACACCGTGACCAGCGGCACGAACAGGAACAGGGTCATGAATGCCAATGCCAGACCGATCAGCAGACGCTGGACCCAGAGCGGCTCGGTGAGTGACCGCCCCTCGCCCGCCGAGTACGTCGGCCGGTCCCCCGAGGGGATGCGGGCCGGCTTGGGAGCGGCCCGGCGCTCGGCCCGCTCGCGCGCGTCCGGCGATCCCGCAACGGCGGCGCTCACAAGCCCCCCTGGCGCTTGCGCGCCCAGGCCTGCAGCAGGTTGATGACCAGCAGCATCACGAATGCCGCCACCAGCATCACCACCGCAATCGCGGTGGCGCCGGCGTAGTCGTACTGTTCGAGCTTGGTGATGATGAGCAGCGGCGTGATCTCGCTGATCATCGGCATGTTGCCGGCGATGAAGATCACCGAGCCGTACTCGCCCAGCGCGCGCGCAAAGGCGAGCGCAAAGCCGGTCAGCAGGGCCGGCATCACAACGGGGAAGATCACCTTCGTGAAGGTTTGCCAGCGGCTCGCGCCGAGCGTGGCGGCGGCTTCTTCCAGTTCGCGGTTCACGTCTTCGAGCACCGGTTGCAGGGTGCGCACCACGAACGGCAGGCCGATGAACACCAGCGCCACCCACACGCCCAGCGGCGTGAAGCTCACCTTGAACGGCAGCATCTTTCCTATCCAGCCGTTCTGCGCATAGATGGCCGTCAATGCAATGCCGGCCACCGCAGTGGGCAGCGCAAACGGCAGGTCCACCAGCGCGTCGATCAGTCGTTTGAAGGGGAAGGTGTAGCGCACCAGCACCCAGGCGACGATCAGGCCGAACAGCGCGTTCAGCAGCGCGGCCAGGAACGACGCGCCGAAGGTCAGCCGGTAAGACGCCAGCACGCGTGGCGTGGTGGTGGCGTCGATGAACTGCTGCCAGCTCAGGGTGAAGGTCTTCAGGAACGCGGCCGACAGCGGGATCAGCACGATCAGGCTGATGTACATCAGCGCAAAGCCGAGCGCCAGGTCGAAGCCGGGCAGCACCGAGTGGCGCTTGAGGAGGGTGCGGGAGAGAATCACGGCCAGCCGCGCCGCTACTTCTTGGTGTAGATCTGGTCGAACACCCCGCCGTCGTTGAAGTGGGTCTTCTGCGCCTTGGCCCAGCCGCCGAAGGTGTCGTCGATGGTGAACAGGTTCAGCTTCGGGAACTGCCTGGCGTACTTGGCAGCGGCAGCCGGGTCGATCGGGCGGTAGAAGTTGCGGGCCGCAATGTCCTGCCCCTCGGGCGTGTACAGGTACTCGAGGTAGGCCTGCGCCACCGCGCGGGTGCCGCGCTTGTCGACGGTCTTGTCGACCACGGCCACCGGCGGCTCGGCCAGGATGCTGATGGGCGGGTAGACGATGTCGAACTTGTCGGCGCCAAATTCCTTCAGCGACAGATGCGCCTCGTTCTCCCAGGCCAGCAGCACGTCGCCGACGCCGCGTTCGGCAAAGGTCACGGTCGAGCCGCGCGCGCCCGAGTCGAGCACCGGCACGTTGGCGAACAGGTTGGCAACGAACTGCCTGGCCTTGTTGTCGTCGCCGCCTGGCTGCTTGAGCGCAAAGCCATAAGCCGCCAGGTAGCCCCAGCGTGCGCCGCCCGAAGTCTTGGGGTTGGCGGTGATGACGGACACGCCGGGTTTGACCAGGTCGTCCCAGTTCTTGATGCCCTTGGGGTTGCCCTTGCGCACCAGGAAGATGTAGGTCGAGGTGTAGGGCGAGCTGTTGTGCGGCAAGCGCTTTTGCCAGTCGGGCGGCAGCAGCTTGCTGCGTTGGCTCACTTCATCGATGTCGAAGGCCAGCGCCAGGGTCACCACGTCGGCCTCGAGCCCGTCGATCACCGAACGCGCCTGCTTGCCCGAGCCACCGTGCGATTGTTTGACGATCACGGTGTCGCCGGTCTTGGCCTTCCAGTGCGCGGCGAAGGCCTTGTTGAAGTCGACGTACAGCTCGCGTGTCGGGTCGTAGCTGACGTTGAGCAGGGTGATGTCCTTGGCCTGCGCGGCACCGGCGGCGAGCGCCAGGGCGCTCAGCGCCAGCAGGCGGCGGACGGGTGAAATGCGGGTCATGGGTCAGGTCCTCGAATCGTTTGAATATCGATCCGGCGGATGCTAGGCAGCCCGGTGCGTCGGGCAAACGAAGGAATGCGCCCTTGCATATTCGGTTTTCGGCTTTGGAATACTTTCAAGCGCCCGCGAAAGCGAAGTCCACCTCCGGCTTCAAGCCGCTGACGATGCGCGCGATGCTCTTGCCCGAGCCGCAGGAGTGCGTCCAGCCCAGCGTGCCGTGCCCGGTGTTGAGGAAAAGATTGGGCAGCTTGCTGCGGCCGATGATCGGCACGTTGCTCGGCGTGGCCGGGCGCAGGCCGGTCCAGAACTGCGCCTGCGTGCTGTCGCCGGCACCGGGGAAGAGTTGCTCCACGCGCTTGACGATCGCCTCGCAGCGCACCCGGTTCAGGTCGCGGTCGTAGCCATTGAATTCCGCGGTGCCGGCGATGCGCAGGCGGTTCCCCAGGCGCGAGAACACCAGCTTGTATTCGTCGTCCGTCAGCGACACCTGGTGCGCCATCGATGCATCCTTCACCGGCATCGTCACCGAGTAGCCCTTGGCCGGGTAGATCGGCAGGCTGATGCCCAATGGCTGTGCGTACAGTGGCGACAGGCTGCCCATCGCCAAGACAAAGGCGTCGGCCTGCAGGCGCTGGAAGCGGCCCTCGGCGTCGGTCGCCTCGACGTGGTCGATCTTGCCGCCGGCCTCGCGCAGCGCGGTCACGGTGTGGCTCATCAGGAACTGCACGCCGTCGGCTTGGCAGCGCCTCACCAGCTCGCGCGCAAAGCTGTTGGCGTCGCCCGACTCGTCTTCGGCGGTGTAGGTGGCGCCGGCCAGTTGGGGGCGGATGTGGCGCAGCGCAGGTTCGAGCTTCACCGCCTCGTCGGCCGAGATCACGCGCCGGTCGCAGCCGAGCGCGCGCATCTGCGCGGCCGGGGCCTCGGCGCCGTCGAACTCCTTCTGGCTCGTGTAGAAGTGCAGGATGCCCTGGGTGCGTTCGTCATAAGCAATGCCGATGTCGCGCCGCAGTTGCTGCAGCGTGTCGCGGCTGTAGGTGCCCAGGCGCACGATCTGCTCGATGTTGTGGCGCGTGCGCGCGGGCGTGCATTCGCGCAGGAACTGCAGCCCCCACAGCCATTGCCGCATGTCGGCACGGATGCGGAACAGCAGCGGCGCGTCTTCCTTGCCGAGCCACTTCAGCACCTTCAGCGGTGCGCCCGGGTTGGCCCAGGGCTCGGCATGGCTGACCGAGATCTGCCCGCCGTTGGCGAAGCTGGTTTCGGCGGCCGGCGAGGCCTGGCGGTCGATGACGGTCACGTCGTGACCTTGCTGGCGCAGGAAATAGGCCGAAGTGACGCCGAGCAGGCCGGCGCCGAGAACGATGACTTTCATGAGAGAACTCTCCAGGGACAGAGGCACGAAAGACGTACACGTCATTCGATTGCCGCTCCCCCTGTCCTCGGTACCTGAGAGATTCAGCCTGGCGTTGCGCGCCAAGCCTTGCTCCTTCGGTGCGTCACGGCTGTGACGACTCTCCAGACGGCGATGGTGGTGTGCAGTACGGAACCTGAGCGTTCATGGGAGTTTGCGCCTTCGGTGGCCCCGCCTAACGACGGGGCGCTCTCCTGCTGGGTACAAATTCTATCGGGCCGTGGCCTGTTCCTTCACGGCGAGATTCTTTACGGAGAGAAAGCGTTCAGCCAGCAAAGCCCAGAACGCACTGCCGACGGCGATGTTGTGGTCGTTGAAGTCGTAGCCCGGGTTGTGCACCATGCAGCCGCCTTCGCCGGGGCCGCTGCCGATGCCGTTGCCGACCAGCACATAACTGCCGGGCACACGTTCCAGCATGAAGGCAAAGTCTTCGCTGCCGGTCAGCGGCGGGCCTTGCAGGGTCACGCGTTCGGCGCCGACGAGTTCGGTCGCCACCTCGCGTGCGA
>JANMYQ010000053.1:0-4342 GCA_031382215.1 Methylibium sp. | reverse complement strand
CGCCCGAGCGCGGCGGCGAGTGTTTCGCCCAGCGCCAGCGCCGTGCCACTGGGCGCGTCGACCTTGTGGCGGTGGTGCGCCTCGATGACCTCGATGTCGTAGCCCTGGTTCAAGGCGCGCGCCGCGGTGTCGAGCAGCTTGAGCACCACGTTGATACCAACGCTCATGTTCGGCGCGAACATCACGCCGATGCGCTGCGCATGCGCCGCGATCTGGGCCTTCTGGGCCGGGCTGAAGCCGGTCGTGCCCACCACGGCCTTGACGCCGAGTTCGCTGCACGCCTGCAGGTGCGCGAGCGTGCCTTCGGGGCGGGTGAAGTCGATCAGCACCTGCGCGTTGGCCAGGCCGGCGCGCAGGTCGGCCGTGATGTGCACGCCGCTGGCGCTGCCGAGGAAGGCAGTGGCGTCCTGGCCGATCGCCGGGCTGGCAGCGATGTCGAGCGCGCCGGCCAGCACCAGGTCGTTGGCGCCGCTTACCGCTTCGATCAACATGCGGCCCATTCGGCCGGACGCGCCGGCCACGGCCACTCGAAGCGGCGCTGTCATGTTGGTGCGGTCATTGGCGTGCTCATTGACGCGGCTCATTGGCGCGGCTCGAGCGGCGGGTAGCTGCGCACCGGCGACGCCGGTTCGGCGTCGGCCGGCGTGGTGGCTGCGGCCTTGGCCGGAGCGGGCAGGGCCTTGAGCTGATCGTCGGTCAGCGCCAACGAGGGGATGTTGCGGGCGGTCTTGACCGAGTCGATCGAAGCGACGAACTCGCGCTCTCCGGGCAGGTCGTCCGCGCCCTCGAACTTCTTCAGCGCGTCGCCTTCGAATTGCACCATCACGCGCCGCAATTGCGGCTCGGTGCCCTGGCGCCGGATCGAGAACACGTAGTCCCAGCGGTCGCCGTGAAAGGCGTCGGCCAGCAAGGGCGAGCCCAGCACGTCGCGCACCTGGGCGCGCGTCATGCCGGGGCGGATGAGGCCGGCCTGTTCCTTGGTGATGACGTTGCCTTGCACCACCTCGAGCCGGTACGGCGTGATCACACCGAGGAAGTTGTCCGAACTTTGCAGCGACTGGCAGCCGGTCAGCGCCAGCCCGGCGAGCAGCGGCATGAACAGATGGTTCTTCTGGGATGAACGCATGGGCGGGGGGTGCCGCGCAATGGGCACCCGACTCGATATGATCGGCGCATTCTAGCGGCTGGGTCGGGCCCGGCCGCCCTGCTCAAAGCCTCCCAAAGGCCAGCCGAAGGGCCATGATGAAGCACTCCGACGAACTGAAGAACAGCGGCCTGAAGGCCACGCTCCCGCGCATCAAGGTGCTGGAGATTTTCCAGAAAGCGGCACAGCGCCACATGAGCGCCGAAGACGTCTACAAGATGCTGCTCGCCGACGGCGCCGACGTCGGCCTGGCAACGGTGTACCGCGTGCTGATGCAGTTCGAGCAGGCCGGCATCCTGTCGCGCAACCACTTCGAGGCCGGCAAGGCGGTGTTCGAGTTGAACGAGGGCAAGCACCACGACCACCTGGTGTGCATGGATTGCGGCAGGGTCGAGGAATTCTTCGACGCCGAAATCGAAAAGCGCCAGCGCAACGTGGCGCAGACGCGCGGCTTCGAACTGCAGGACCACTCGCTCGCGTTGTACGCGGTGTGCACCAAGAAGAACTGCGAGTTCAAGACGAAGTAGCGGCGGCGGCCATCGCCGCCGCGGCGCTCAGGCCAGGGTCCGGCGGCTCAATTCTCTGGCTTGAGCATCGCCTTCTGGTGCCGCTCGATGAATTCCTGGTACGTGTCGATGCCGCGCAGTTGCAGGATGGTGTTGCGCACCGCGGCCTCCACCAGCACGGCCAGGTTGCGGCCGGCGTCCACCGCGATCACGACCTTGAGCGTGGGCACGTCGAGGATCTCCTCGTAGAGCGGCTCGTAGGGAAGGCGTTCGAACTCGCGCTCCAGCGTTTCCTTGCGCACCAGGTGCACGATCAGCTTCAGGCGCATCTTGCGGCGCACCGCGGTCTCGCCGAAGATGGCCTTGATGTCGAGCAGGCCGATGCCGCGCACCTCGAGCAGGTTCTGCAGCAGCGCCGGGCAGCGCCCCTCCAGCGCGACCTGAGAGACACGGTAGATGTCCACCGCGTCGTCGGCCACCAGCCCATGGCCGCGCGAGATCAGCTCCAGCCCGAGCTCGCTCTTGCCCAGGCCCGACTCGCCAGTCAGCAGCACGCCCAGCCCCAGGATGTCCATGAACACGCCATGGCGCGTGGTGCGCTCGGCAAAGTGGTTGCTGAGGTAGCCGCGCACCACGTCGATCACGTGGCCGGCCGATTCGCCGGTGGCGAAGAGCGGAATGTCGGCCCGGTCGCACAGCGCCACCAGGCTTTCGGGCGGCACCTGCGCGTCGGCCACGATCAGCACCGGCGGCTCCAGGGTGACGATGCGCGAGATGCGCCGCTGCGCCACCTCGGGCGTGCATTCGCTCAGGTAGGCCACCTCGCGGCGGCCGACGATCTGCACGCGGTACGGGTGGATGTAGTTCAGGTAGCCCACCAGGTCGGCCGCCGACTGGGCGTTGCGCACCGCCGACTCGTCGAAGTGCCGCTCCGGGTGTGCGTGCCCGGCGATCCACTGCCATTGCAGCGCGGTGCGGTGTTCTTCGAACAGCGCCTCTGCGCTGATGACGGTGGGTTTCAAGCGGCGTGTCTTAAGGGAATCGCGCGGTGCGGTCCGTGGGGTCCATCTGTCAAGGCCGCGCCGTCAAGCGGCCGACTTCAGCGGAACCCAGTTGTGGATGAGTTCGTGCACCTCGGCCGCCGTGCCCTGCGTCTTCAGGCGCTCGCGCATCTCGCGGTCGGACAGCATCTCGGCGATCTCGGACAGGATCTCGAGGTGCCGCTGCGTGGCCACTTCGGGCACCAGCAGGAAGATCAGAAAGCCCACCGGTTCTTCGTCGGGCGCATCGAAGCCGATCGGCTGCTGCAGCCGCAACACCGCCGCGAGGGGGTTCTTCAGGCCCTTGATGCGGCCATGCGGAATGGCCACCCCGTGACCCCGCCCGGTAGAGCCCAGGCGTTCACGGGCAAACAGGTTGTCGGTCACGGTGGCGCGCGCAATCGCGTGCTGGTTCTCGAACAGCAAACCGGCATGCTCGAAAGCGCGCTTCTTGCTGGTGGCGTCCACGTCCACCAACACATTGGTGGCGGGCAGGATGGCGGCGAGGCGGTTCATCGGCGTGCTGCGTTGGCGGCCCGGGCGGTTGACCCGCTGGCCCGATCACGAAAGTGACACATCGCAGAATTATGAATCTTGCACCCCGGGGCAGGGCAAGGCCCATCTGCGTTCTCGTCTCGATTGTGCACAGGGCTGCTGCGTCGCAGCAACGCCTGCGACCCCCGCGGTCGCGGGGGCATTCCAGTGCATGAAAAAAGCGGCCCGCAGGCCGCTTGGTTCGAGACGTGGTCAGGCTTCAGAGTGGCGCGGTATCGAGCCGCTTGGCCGACGCATGGTGGTGGTCCTGCACCTTGTCTTTGTGGCGGCAGACCTGGCGGTCGAGCTTGTCCATCAACTGGTCGATGGCCGCGTAAAGGTCTTCGTGGGTCTGCTCGACGAAGATGTCTTTGCCCTTGACGTGCACGGTGACTTCAGCCTTCTGCCTGCGTTCCTTTTCCTTCAGTTTTTCTACCGACAGCAGCACGGTGATGTCCACGACCTGGTCGAAATGGCGTGTGACCCGTTCCAATTTAGTGAGCACATACTCTCTAAGAGCCGGCGTCACTTCAAGGTGGTGGCCGCTGATCGTCAAGTTCATGAAGACTCCTTTCGCTTTTCGGGTGGGGACGGGGGAGAGGCTGCCGGAGGGGTGTTTCGGGCCAGTGTGCGCCTGTTCACCGGGGCTGACAAGCTTTCGATCAGTGATAAATCACCGTACAAATGACGCACTTTTGAACTCAGTCTGATAGGGCTCGAATCGAACCTGAGGCTGCGGCGGCGATGCAATAATTCCGCCTTCGCCGTCTCATCAGCCGATTTGGGGCGACCGCGCCGGAGCCCTGATGCTGAATGTTTTCACGCTGGCCAACGGCCGGCTTTTCCAGGAAGAGATCGCCAGCCTCGGCGCGCTGGCCGACGTGCGCCCGGTCTGGGTCGACCTGGACGCGCCCACGCCGGAAGAAAAAGGCTGGATCGCGCAGCACTTCGGCGTGAAGATTCCGGACGACGCCGTCGACGACGACCTGGAAGAGTCGGCCCGCTTCTACGAAGAAGACAACGGCGAACTGCACATCCGCTCCGACTTCCTGATCGACGACGACCGCACGCCGCGCAACGTGCGCGTGGCCTTCATCCTGTTCAAGGGCGTGCTGTTC
>JANMYQ010000041.1:0-54670 GCA_031382215.1 Methylibium sp. | reverse complement strand
GTCGACACCTTCTGGCAGACCGAAACCGGCGGCCACATGATCACGCCGCTGCCGGGCGTCACGCCGCTGGTGCCGGGCTCGTGCACCCTGCCGTTCCCCGGCATCATGGCCGCGGTGGTGGACGAAACCGGCAAGGACGTGCCGTGGGGGCAGGGCGGCATCCTGGTGGTCAAGAAGCCGTGGCCGAGCATGATCCGCAACATCTACGGCGACCCGGAGCGCTTCAAGAAGAGCTACTACCCGGAAGACTTCAAGGGCAAGTACTACCTGGCTGGCGACGGCGCGATCCGCGACGAGAAGACCGGCTACTTCACGATCACCGGCCGCATCGACGACGTGCTCAACGTCAGCGGCCATCGCATGGGCACGATGGAGATCGAGTCGGCGCTGGTCTCGCACACCGAGCTGGTGGCCGAGGCCGCGGTGGTGGGCCGGCCGGATGAGACCACCGGCGAGGCGATCTGCGCGTTCGTGGTGCTCAAGCGTGCCCGCCCGACTGGCGAAGAGGCCAAGCGCATCGCCAAGGAACTGCGCGACTGGGTCGGCAAGGAGATCGGCCCGATCGCCAAGCCCAAGGACATCCGCTTCGGCGACAACCTGCCCAAGACACGTTCGGGCAAGATCATGCGCCGGCTGCTGCGCTCGGTGGCCAAGGGCGAGGTGATCACGCAGGACACGTCGACTCTCGAGAACCCGGCCATCCTCGATCAGTTGTCCGAGAAGAACTGAAGGCAGTGGCAGTCAGCGCGACCTGGCGGCCAGGCGCGCGTTGAGTTCGGCCTGGTCGCGTTCGACCCGGAACTGGTGAAAGGCGTAACGCTCGCGCGCCGCAGACGCCTGCTCCGGGCTCCACGCGTTCCAGCCGGTCTTCTCGCCGGTGACCTCGACCATTTCGATGCAGTCGACCGGGCACACCGGGATGCAAAGTTCGCAGCCGGTGCAGGGGTCGTTGATCACCGTGTGCATCAGCTTCGGCCCGCCGACGATGCAGTCTACCGGGCAGGCCTTGATGCACAAGGTGCAGCCGATGCACCACGCTTCGTCGATGACAGCCAGCCGGCGCGGGCCTTCGACGCCGTTGGCCGGGTTCAGTGCCGGCGCAAAGCGGCCGGTGATGGCCGCGAGCCGCGCAATGCCTTGGGCACCACCTGGCGGGCACTGGTTGATGTCGGCGTCAGCGCTGGCGATCGCCTGCGCGTACGAGCGGCAGTCAGGGTAGCCGCAGCGAGTGCACTGCGTCTGCGGCAGCGCGTCGTTCAACAGGTCGGCCAAGGCGGCCTGATCGGCCAGGGCGGCGGCAGCAGTCACCGCCGGATTATCACTTTGGCTTGCGGGTGGCAGCCTTCTTGACCGGGACCGACACCTGCGGTGCAGTGGCCTTGCGGGCGGCGGCACGCCGGCGCGGCGCTGCTTGCTGGGCGGTTGCGTTGGCCTGGTGCGAGGCGATGAAGTCGCGCACCTGCGGGTACACGTTGTCGCGCCAACGCCGGCCCGAGAAGATGCCGTAGTGGCCGGCACCGATCGCGTCGTAGTGGAATTGGCGGCTCTTCGGGATGCCCGTGCACAGGTCGTGCGCGGCACGCGTCTGGCCGGTGCCGGAGATGTCGTCGAGCTCACCTTCGATCGTCAGCAGGGCCGAGGTCATGATGTCTTGCGGACGAACCAGGTTGCCATGCACTGACCAGGTGCCATTGACGAGCGCGAAATCCTGGAACACGGTCTTGATGGTGTCGAGGTAGTACTCGGCCGGCATGTCGAGCACGGCGTTGTATTCGTCGTAGAAGTCGCGGTGGAATTCGGCGCTTCCGTTGCCGTCGTCACCGCGCATCAGGTCGAGGAAGTAGTCGTAGTGCGAGTTCAGGTGCCGGTCCGGGTTCATGGCAATGAACCCGGCGTGCTGCAGGAAGCCCGGGTAATCGCGCCGGCCGCTGCCGGGGTAGTTGACCGGCACGCGGTAGATCACGTTGTTCTCGAACCAGGAATGGCTCTTGTTCATCGCCAGGTTGTTCACCGCGGTCGGGCTCTTGCGCGCGTCGATCGGGCCGCCCATCATCGTCAGGGTGCGCGGCGTGACCTCTCCGGCGCTGGCCATCAGCGACACGGCGGCCAACACCGGCACCGTCGGCTGGCAGACCGAGATCACGTTCACCTCGGGGCCGATGTGGCGGATGAAGTCCTGCACATAGGTCACGTAATCGTCGAGGTGAAATGCGCCGGCCTCGGCCGGAACCATGCGCGCGTCGGTCCAGTCGGTGATGAAGACCTTGTGGTCGCGCAGCAACTCGCGCACGGTTTCGCGCAGCAGGGTGGAGTGGTGGCCCGACAGCGGAGCCACGACCAGCACCGTCGGCTGGTCCTTCATCTGCGACAGCATCGGCAGGTTGTCTGTGAAACGCTTGAAGCGGAGCAGCCGGCAGAAGGGCTTGCTCAGCGCGGTCTGCTGTTGAACGGCCACGTCCACGCCATCGATGTTGACCGAGGTGATGTTGAACTCGGGCTTCTCGTATTCCTTGGCCAGGCGGTGCATCAGGTCCAGCCCGGCCGACACGCGCTGCGCCATCGGCGTGTGCGTGAACAGCGACAGAGGGTGGTTGTAGAGCTTGGAAGACGCGCTGGCGAATTCCGAGAAGGGGCTCAACAGCGCTCGCTGGGATTCATACAACTGGTACAGCATGGCATCGACCTTTGTATTTTTCGCACGCCGTCCGCCGGAGCAGCCGAACGGCTATTGTGCAGTGCAGCATTCTACAAACAATGTAGTTATGTTGCAGCCACAATTCATCGGGGTTGACCCGATAACCCCCACGAATTGAGGCCAGTTCGGGGGCCCGATTCACGCGACCTTGGCGATGGCCTGCACGACGGAGTCGAGGTTCTTGTGGTTCAGCGCGGCGACGCAGATTCGCCCCGAGTCCACACCATAAATACCGAATTCGTTGCGCAAACGATGCATCTGGTCCTTGTTCAGGCCGGTGTAGCTGAACATGCCCTTCTGTTCGGTGATGAACGCGAAGTCTCGATTCAGGCCCGCGGCCTCGAGTTTTGCGCGCAGCGCGCGGCGCATTTCCTTGATGCGCGTGCGCATGCCGGCCAGTTCCTCTTCCCAGACAGCGCGCAACGATGGCGTCGTCAGCACCGTGGCCACCACCTGCGCGCCATGCGTCGGCGGGTTGGAATAGTTGCTGCGGATCACACGCTTGAGTTGGCTCAGAACGCGGTTCGCTTCTTCCTGCGTCGGGCAGACCACGCTCAGCGCGCCGACTCTTTCACCGTACAGTGAAAAGCTCTTCGAGAAGCTGGTGGCCACCAGAAATTCGAGGCCGGCCGCCATCAGCAGGCCCACCACCGCGCCATCTTCGGTGATGCCTTCGCCAAAGCCCTGGTAGGCCATGTCGAGGAATGGTGTCAACTGGCGCGCCTTGACGGTGGCCACCACCTGCGACCATTGCGTCGGCGACAGGTCGCAGCCGGTCGGGTTGTGGCAGCAGGCGTGCAGCACGACGATGGTGCCGGCGCTCGCCTGCTGAAGCGCGCCCAGCATCGCGTCGAAGTTCAGCCCGCGGGTGGCGGCGTCGTAATACGGATAGGTGGCGACGTTGAAGCCGGCGCTTTCGAACAAGGCGCGGTGGTTTTCCCAACTCGGGTCGCTGATCAGCACTTGCGCGCCGGGGCTCAGCCGCTTCAGGAAGTCTGCGCCGACCTTCAGCCCGCCGGTGCCGCCCAGGCCCTGGATAGTGGCGATGCGGCCGGCCTTGACGGCCTCGCTATCCGCACCGAAGACCAGGCCTTGCACAGCCTTGTCGTACGCAGCGATGCCATCGATCGGCAGGTAACCACGCGCGCTGGGTGCTTCCATCATCAGCGCTTCGGCGGCGCGTACGCACTTGAGCAGCGGCAGCTTGCCGTTCTCGTCGAAATACACGCCGACGCCGAGGTTGACCTTGGCCGGGTTGGCGTCAGCATTGAACTGCTCGTTCAGGCCGAGGATCGGGTCGCGCGGGGCCAGTTCGACGGCGGAAAACAGCGAGGGCATGGGTGGTCCTTGAGGGGAGGGCGGGGCTTGAGGGGGAATTCGGCTAACCTGTGCGATTGCCTTAGCGGGGGCTAGGCGATTCACCGCGGGAATTTTATCTGCCATGGCCGAGTTGTCCGACGTCACTACCCTGGAGCCCGCCGAGCCAGCGCCTGCCGGCGAATTCGTGAGCTTCCCGGATTCCCCTTTCCAGCTGTTCCAGCCCTACCCACCGGCCGGCGACCAGCCTGCCGCGATCGCCCAACTGGTCGAAGGCCTGAACGATGGGCTGAGCTTCCAGACCTTGCTCGGCGTGACCGGTTCGGGCAAGACCTTCACGATGGCCAACGTCATCGCGCAGATGGGCCGCCCGGCGATCGTCTTCGCGCCCAACAAGACGCTTGCGGCGCAGCTCTATAGCGAGTTCCGAGAGTTCTTCCCGAAGAATGCGGTCGAGTATTTCGTCAGCTACTACGACTACTACCAGCCCGAGGCTTACGTACCGCAGCGCGACCTGTTCATCGAAAAGGACAGCGCGATCAACGAGCACATCGAGCAGATGCGCCTGTCCGCCACCAAGAGCCTGCTGGAGCGGCGCGACGTGGTGATCGTGGCGTCGGTCAGCGCGATCTACGGCATCGGCAACCCGGCCGACTACCACCGCATGGTGATGACCTTGCGCACCGGCGACAAGCTGGGCCAGCGCGACGTGATCGCTCAGTTGATCCGCATGCAGTACAAGCGCAACGACGTGGACTTCAGCCGCGGCGTGTTCCGGGTGCGCGGCGACACGATCGACGTGTTCCCCGCCGAACATTCGGAGCTGGCGATCCGTATCGAGCTGTTCGACGACGAGATCGAGTCGCTCCAGTTGTTCGACCCGCTGACCGGGCGCATCCGCCAGAAGATCCCGCGCTTCACCGTCTACCCCAGCAGCCACTATGTGACGCCGCGCGACCGCGTGGTGGCCGCCATCGAGACCATCAAGGACGAGCTCCGCCTGCGACTGGCCGAGCTGGTGGGCATGGGCAAGCTGGTCGAGGCGCAGCGGCTGGAGCAGCGCACCCGCTTCGACCTGGAAATGCTGCAGGAGGTAGGCCACTGCAAGGGCATCGAGAACTACACGCGCCACCTGTCAGCCGCGCAGCCGGGTGAGCCGCCGCCGACTCTGGTGGATTACCTGCCCGCCGACGCGCTGATGTTCCTGGACGAAAGCCACGTGCTGCTCGGCCAGTTCGGCGGCATGTACAACGGGGACAGGGCGCGCAAGACCACGCTGGTCGAATACGGCTTCCGGCTGCCCAGCGCGCTCGACAACCGGCCGCTCAAGTTCGAGGAGTTCGAACGCAAGATGCGCCAGGTGACCTTCGTATCGGCCACGCCGGCTGCGTACGAGAAAGAGAACTCGGGCCAAGTCGTCGAGCAGCTCGCGCGGCCCACCGGGCTGGTCGACCCGCCGGTCGAGGTGCGGCCCGCCACGCACCAGGTGGACGACGTGCTGCAGGAGATTCGCGATCGGGTCGAGATCAATGAGCGTGTGTTGATCACCACCCTGACCAAGCGCATGGCCGAGCAGTTGACCGACTACCTCAGCGACAACGGCGTGAAGGTGCGCTACCTGCACAGCGACGTGGACACGATCGAACGCGTCGAGATCCTGCGCGACCTGCGGCTCGGCACCTTCGACGTGCTGGTAGGCATCAACCTGCTGCGCGAGGGACTGGACATTCCTGAGGTGTCGCTGGTGGCGATCCTGGACGCCGACAAGGAAGGCTTTCTGCGCTCTGAACGCAGCCTGATCCAGACCATCGGCCGGGCCGCGCGCAACCTTAATGGCAGGGCGATCTTGTATGCCGACAAGGTGACCGACTCGATGCGCAAGGCCATGGACGAGACCGAGCGACGGCGAACCAAGCAGGTGGCACACAACCTGGCCATGGGCATCACGCCGCGCAGCGTGATAAAGAAGGTGAAAGAGCTGATCGACGGCGTTTACAGCGACAAGGGCGCCAAAGACGACTTGAAGGCAGTCAATGAGGCTGCGGCGATCGAGGCGCTGAGCGAAAAAGACCTCGGCAAACGGATCAAGAACCTCGAAAAGCAGATGCTCGACCACGCCCGCAATCTCGAATTCGAGAAAGCGGCGCGGGTGCGCGACCAGCTGGCCCAACTGCGGGAGCAGGCTTTTGGCGCGCCCGGAACCGACAACGTGCTGCCGATCATCGGCGCGGGCCGCCACGGGTGAGCCAGCGTTGCGAATGAGCGTCGGCGAAGGCCTGAAAGCGCAGGGAACTTCCCTGGGCAATCTTGACCAAATCAGTCAGCTTCAGGTATACTCGACTAAAGCACTCGGACATTATGGAGCCACGCGTCGGGCCACTCGCTTCAGCATGAAGCCGGGGCCGTTCGCAGTGAGTCCGGAGCCTCCAAAAGAGGCAACGGAAACGGGAAATCGAGTACCTCCTGGATTACTTTTGATTTGCCATTTGGCCTTAAGGAGAGTTTCATGCGTTTGACCACCAAAGGTCGGTTTGCAGTGACCGCGATGATCGATCTGGCACTGCGCGAGCACAGCGGGCCTGTAGCGCTGGCGGCGATCAGCGCACGCCAGCAGATTTCCCTCTCCTATCTGGAGCAGTTGTTCGGCAAGTTGCGCCGCCACGATCTGGTGGAAAGTACGCGTGGCCCGGGCGGTGGCTATTCGCTAGGCCGAAAGGCTGAAGAGATCACGGTGGCCGACATCATCGTCGCCGTCGATGAGCCGATCGATGCGACCGGCTGCGGCGGCAAGGACAACTGCATGGGCGAAGACTCGGGCCGTTGCATGACGCACGACCTCTGGGCCAGCCTGAACTCCAAGATGATCGAGTTTCTCGACTCGGTGTCGCTGCGCAAGCTGGTGAACGAACAACTTGCCAAGGGCGTGTCGATCGAGGAGCACCCGGTCAAACGTGCGATCTCGACTCAGCCGGTGGTCAAGCCGATCAAGATCACCGCGCCGAACTCGGTGTTTGCTTTGGGCAACGCGTTCGCCAACAAGTAAGCCAACGGACAATCGCAGCCGCCTTTGACCCGCTTTGACCCTTTTCTGCTGTCAAAGGCGACTCTTCAGCAAACTCAGCGCATGGACATGACCCCGCACTTCCCGATCTACATGGACTACGGCGCCACCAACCCGGTGGACCAGCGCGTCGTCGACGCGATGATTCCCTGGTTGCGCGAGCATTTCGGCAACCCGGCGTCCAGAAGCCACGCCTGGGGTTGGGAAGCCGAGGCGGTGGTCGAGAAGTCGCGCGAGCAGGTCGCCGCGCTGATCGGCGCAGACCCGCGGGAGATCGTCTGGACCTCCGGCGCCACCGAGTCGAACAACCTCGCGATCAAGGGCGCGGCGCAGTTCTACAAGACGCGCGGCAAGCACCTGATCACGGTCAAGACCGAGCACAAGGCGGTGCTCGACACGATGCGCGAACTGGAGCGCCAGGGTTTCGAGGTGACGTACCTCGACGTGCAGGAAGACGGCCTGCTCGACCTCGACAAGTTGAAGGCGGCGATGCGCAAGGACACCATCCTGGTGTCGGTGATGTTCGTCAACAACGAGATCGGCGTCATTCAAGACATTCCGGCCATTGGCGCGATGTGCCGCGAGCGCGGAATCATCTTTCACGTCGATGCGGCGCAGGCCACCGGCAAGGTGGCGATCGACCTGGCCACACTGCCGGTCGACCTGATGAGCCTGGCCTCACACAAGACCTATGGCCCCAAGGGCATCGGCGCGCTGTATGTGCGGCGCAAGCCGCGCGTGCGCATCGAAGCGCAGATGCATGGCGGCGGCCACGAGCGCGGCATGCGTTCGGGCACCTTGCCGACGCACCAGATCGTCGGCATGGGCGAGGCGTTTCGCATTGCGCGCGAGGAGATGGGCACTGAGAGCGAACGCATCCGCATGCTGCAGCAGCGCCTGATCAACGGCCTGAAAGACATCGAGCAGACTTACCTGAACGGCCACGCGGAGAAGCGCGTTCCGCACAACGTGAACATGTCGTTCAACTTTGTCGAGGGAGAGTCGCTGATCATGGGCATCAAGGGCATCGCGGTGTCGTCGGGCTCGGCCTGCACATCGGCCAGCCTGGAGCCCAGCTATGTGCTGCGAGCGCTCGGCCGCAGCGATGAACTGGCGCATTCGAGCCTGCGCATGACGATCGGCCGTTTCACCACCGCCGAAGAAATCGACTACGTGGTCACCACCCTGAAGGACCGCGTCGCCAAGCTGCGCGAGCTCTCGCCGTTGTGGGACATGTTCAAGGAAGGCATCGACATCAGCACGATCCAGTGGTCTGCGCATTAAGCAATCCAACAGAATTCCAGGAGAGACTTTCATGGCATACAGCGACAAGGTGGTTGAGCACTACGAGAACCCGCGCAACGTGGGTTCGTTCGACAAGGGCGACGAGACGGTGGGCACCGGCATGGTCGGCGCGCCGGCCTGCGGTGACGTGATGAAACTGCAGATCAAGGTCAACCCCGTGACGGGGCTGATCGAGGACGCGAAGTTCAAGACCTACGGCTGCGGCTCGGCCATCGCGTCGAGTTCGCTCGTGACCGAATGGGTCAAGGGCAAGTCGCTCGACGAAGCGCTGACGATCAAGAACACCCACATTGCCGAAGAACTGGCGCTGCCGCCAGTCAAGATCCATTGCTCGATCCTGGCCGAAGACGCCATCAAGGCGGCGGTCAATGACTACAAGGCCAAGATGAACAGCGCGGCCCCAGCCGGAACCGTGGCGCACTGAAATGGCGGTGACCCTGACAGAAGCCGCAGCCCGCCACGTCACGCGCTATATCGGCAAGCGCGGCAAGGGCGTGGGCGTGCGCCTGGGCGTGAAGACCACGGGCTGTTCGGGCCTGGCCTACAAGCTTGAGTACGCCGACGAACTGGCGCCGGAAGACGTGATCTTCGAAGGCCACGGCGTGAAGGTGCTGGTCGACCCGAAGAGCCTGCCTTACATCGACGGCACCGAACTCGATTTCGTGCGTGAGGGCCTGAACGAGGGTTTCAAATTCCACAACCCGCGCGAGAAAGACCGCTGCGGTTGCGGAGAATCCTTTCGCGTTTGACACCGTCGGCCGCCACAGCAGGCGCGGCCAACGGTCGCGCCCTTTTTTTGCCCGCTGACCCACCATGAAACTCGACAGTGACGACTTCGAACTGTTCGGCATTTCCCGCCGCTTCGAGCAAGACCGCGAGCAACTGGACCGGCGCTGGCGAGAGCTGCAGGCAGAGGTGCACCCAGACCGTTTTGCCACCGCGGCGGCGGCGGGACAGCGTGTGGCCATGCAATGGGCGGTGCGCGTGAACGAGGCCTACCAGCGCCTGAAAGACCCGCTGCGCCGCGCTGCGTATCTGTGCGAGCTGGAAGGCGCGCCGATCGACGCCGAAAACAACACCACCATGCCGGCCGCATTTCTGATCGAGCAGATGGAGTGGCGCGAGGCGCTCGATGACGCGCGCTCAGCAGAGCAGGTCGAGGCACTGCTGGCGCACGTGGCCGTGCACCGCAAACAAGCGCTGGCCCAAATGGGCGAGTTGCTCGACCAGCGCCGTGACTTCGCTGCTGCAGCTCAACTGGTTCGTTCGCTGATGTTCGTCGAGCGTTTTGCGCACGATGTCGAGCGTCAGCTTGAAGCGCTGGAACCCTGAACACATTCCCCGATTACGCATGGCACTTCTTCAGATCTCCGAGCCCGGCGGCGCGCCCGACCCGCACCAGCGCCGCATCGCGGTGGGCATCGACCTGGGCACGACGCACTCGCTGGTCGCCGCGGTGCGCAACGGCGTGGCCGAGTGTCTGCCTGACGACGCGGGCCGCGTGATCCTGCCGTCGGCAGTGCGCTACCTGCCCGAAGGCCGCCGCCTGATCGGCTTTGCCGCGCTGGCCGACGCCGCCACCGACCCGCTCAACACCCTCGTGTCGGTCAAGCGTTTCATGGGCCGGGGTCTGGCCGACGTAGTCGAGCGGGCCAAGTTGCCGTATGACTTCGTTGACGCGCCGGGCATGGTGCAGGTCCGCACCGTGGACGGCGTGAAGTCGCCAGTCGAGGTGTCGGCCGAAATCCTGGCGACCCTGCGGTTCCGCGCCGAAGACACCTTTGCCGACGACTTGTTCGGCGCCGTGATCACCGTGCCGGCCTACTTTGACGAGGCCCAGCGCCAGGCCACCAAAGACGCTGCTCGCCTGGCCGGCGTGAACGTGCTGCGCCTGATCAGTGAACCCACCGCCGCGGCGATTGCCTACGGCCTGGAGAACGGTTCTGCCGGCCTGTACGCCGTCTACGACCTGGGGGGAGGTACCTTCGACATCTCGCTGTTGCGCCTGACCGAAGGTGTGTTCGAGGTGGTCGCCACCGGGGGCGATTCGGCGCTGGGCGGCGACGACTTCGACGCCGCGCTGGCCGAGTGGGCGCTGGGCCAGAGCGGTCTGCAGGCCGAGACGCCGCAGGACAAGCGCGCCGTGCTGGTGGCCGCGCGCGCAGCGAAAGAGAAGCTGTCGGCTGTCGACCACGCGGTGCTGGCGTGCCCGCTGTCGCAAGGCGAGCTCGCGTTGCGCGTGACGCGAGATCAGTTCGTCGAACTCGTGCAGCCGCTGGTGGCCAGGACGATGGCCGCGGTGCGCAAGGTGCTGCGCGATGCCAAGACAGACAAGGCCGACGTCAACGGCGTGGTGATGGTTGGCGGATCGACCCGCATGCCGATGGTGCAAGCGGCTGTCGGCACGTTCTTCGGCAAGCCCCCGCTGACCAACCTGAACCCCGACGAAGTGGTGGCGTTGGGTGCGGCCATCCAGGCCAACGCGCTGGCCGGCAATTCCGGTGCGGATGAATTGCTGCTGCTCGACGTGATCCCGCTGTCGCTCGGGCTGGAGACCATGGGCGGGCTGGTCGAACGCATCATCCCGCGCAACAGCACCATTCCCACGGCGCGCGCGCAGGACTTCACCACTTTCAAGGACGGCCAGACGGCGATCGCGATTCACGTACTGCAGGGCGAACGCGAGGTCGTGAGCGACTGCCGCTCGCTGGCGCGCTTCGAGCTGCGCGGCATCCCGCCGATGGTGGCAGGCGCGGCGCGTGTGCGGGTGGCTTTTGCGGTCGATGCCGACGGGCTGCTGAGCGTGAGCGCGCGTGAGCAGGTCTCGGGTGTCGAAGCCGCGATCACCGTGAAGCCGAGCTACGGCCTGACGGACGAAGAAATCGCCCGCATGCTGACCGAAAGTTTCAGCACGGCCGAAGCCGACATGGCCGAGCGCAGCCTGCGCGAGGCGCGAGTCGATGCCGAACGCATGCTGCTGGCGACCCGGGCGGCGTTGAACGCCGACGGCGACTTGCTGAGCGCTGACGAACTTGCCTCGATCGAAAGCCTGCTCGGCGCCCTGCAGGCCAGCCGCGACAGCCCGGACCACCACGCCATCACCGCAGCGGTCGAGGCGCTCGCCGACGGCACCGAGGCCTTTGCTGCCGAGCGCATGAATCGTGGCATTCGCCAAGCGCTGTCCGGCCGGCGCGTCGAAGAAGTCTGATCCAGAGAAGCCCGAGCATGCCCGTCATCAAGATCCTGCCGCACCCCGAGTACTGCCCGAACGGCGCCGAGGTCACGGCGCCGCCCGGCACGTCGATCTGCGAGGCGCTGCTCGACAACCACATTGAACTCGAACACGCCTGCGAGATGAGCGCCGCCTGCACCACCTGCCACGTCATCGTGCGCGAGGGCTTCAATTCGCTGGGCGAGATGGACGAGATCGAAGAAGACCTGCTCGACCGCGCCTGGGGGCTAGAGCCGACGTCGCGACTGTCGTGCCAAGCCATCCTGGCGCAGCAGGACGTGACGGTCGAGATCCCGAAGTACTCGATCAACCACGCCAAAGAAAAGCACTGAAGAGAAGCACTGAAGAGAAGCACTGAACTCAGGTCGCAGGGTCGGGCGTGGACACGTCCTGGGCATCTGTCACCTCGAGCGCGCGCTGCACCTCGGTTTGCCACGGCAGCGCATGCACGATCCCGTTCAGGTGCAACGCCACCTGCGGCGCGCTCAGCGCTTCACCTGCAGGGTCGAGCAGTTTCAGGTTGGTGATCAGCCCCAGCGGGTCGGCAATGGCGACGACCCCCTTCTGTATCTGCACCCAATCCCACGCCACGCCGGCCGAGCGCCCGGGCGATGCGTCGCCCCACAGCGTCTGCCCGCTGCGCGGCCCGGCGCGGTCGCCAAAGGTCAGCACGCGGGTGCTCAAATGCACCAGCTCGATGTCGAGCGGAGAGCTGGCCTGCCACAATATGGGGGGCCACGAGCAGACTATCCAGGCGGGGATCATTGGGGTTGGGGCTGGGGGTTGGGCATCGAGGGTTTTCTGAATTTCTCACAGTGTGGCAAGGAGCGACACGCCTGCCATCTGTAAAGATTGTCAGGATGCGGCTGCCGCGCGGGCGCGTGCGTCGCATTTCACGTCATTGGGGTTGAGGGACCGAATGCTTCAGGCTGGATTCACGTCGGTTTTGCAAAGCCGTACTCGCGACGAGTTTCAGTCCGAGGTCGTGGGCTTCGCAAAGCGGCTCGGTTTCGAGACCATCGCGGCGACCTTGGTGGTCGATCATTTTCTCGGTGACGCGGAGTTCATCTCAGTCGACAACACGCCGCAGGCCTACGTCGAGTCGTTCCAGTTGCCAGAGAAGGGGCGACGTGACCCGGTCACCCAGCATTGCAAGCGCCAATCCGTGCCGATCATCTGGGACCAGGGCACCTACGTGCGCGACGGCCAAGGTGATCTGTGGGAAGAGCAGGCCCGCTTCGGCTACCGCAACGGAATCGCGCTGGCACTGCACATGCCGGAAGGCCGGCACTTCATGCTCGGGGTCGACCGCGACCAGCCCGTCCCGCCGGACCCGACCGAACTCACTCGGCTGGTCGCCGAACTGCAACTGTTCGCGGTGTTCGCGCACGAAAGTGCGCTGCGTATCCTCGTGCCGGCGCCGTCGGAGGCCAGCGCGCCGTCGTTGACGCCGCGCGAACTTGAGGCCCTGCGTTGGACCATGGAAGGAAAGACGGCCTGGGAGGTGGGCGCCTTGCTGGGCATCAGCGAAAGAACCGCCGTGCTGCATGTGAACAATGCAATGCACAAGCTCGGCTGCGTCAGCAAGCATCAGGCTGTCCTCAAGGCGCTGCGCCTGGGTTTGATTCGCTGACCGCATGGCCCGGGCCTGCAACCTGTAAGACCTGACAGTTTCGGCCAGGCCGCCGGTTTGCTCGAATGGCCTTGCACGTGATAGGCGTGCAAGTTGACCAACCAGGAGCAGACCGTGACCCTAACCCGCCAGCCCGCAAAGCAGCCCTCCGTTGCACAGCCAACGCCCTTGGCCAAGATCGTCAAGGCCCTACCTGTGCCATTGAGCCAGGCTGAACTGAAGACTGTGTCGGGAGGCGTGGGCGCCAAGACCCTCGTGGTGAATACCCCGCGCGGGACCTGGTGACCCGCCGCTGAAGCATGCCGCCGTTGGCATGTCCGCACTATTCCGCACGGAACCGGTTGAGGAACAGCTCCGATCTGGGCTCGGCAGCATTCACCTGATCCGGCCGGTTTCGTTCGCCGTGCTGACAGGCCTGGCCCTGGCAGCGGCCATCAGCGTCGCCGCCTTCCTCGTACTCGGCGAATACACCCGCAAAGCGCGGATCAGCGGCTACCTGGTGCCCGACCGAGGCGTGATCCGCCTCGTGTCGCCGCAGGCGGCCACGGTGCTCGAAAGCCATGCCGCCGAAGGTCGGGAGGTCAGGCAAGGCGATGTGCTTTTCGTGTTGGCGGTTGACCAAGCCGCGCAGACCGGCGAGACCCAGGCCGCAGTGAAGAGCAGCCTGGCCGCGCGCGAGCGCAGCCTGCAGGGGGCAGCGCGGCAACAGCAGCAGCTCGAGCAGGCCAGAGCGGCGGCACTCGATCGCCAGGTCGAGCAGATGCGCCGTGAACTGGCGCAGATGGAATCCGAGGCCGACCTGCAGGCCCAGCGCTTGAGCCTGGCGCAGCAGGCGCAGGTGCGGCTGGAGTCCTTGCGGCTCGAAAATTTTGTCTCCGCTGCGCAGGTGCAGACCAAGACCGAAGAGGTGTTGGCGATCCGTGCCCAGGCGCAAAGCCTGCAGCGCCAGCGCACCGTTCACCAGCGCGAAATCGGCAACCTGCAGGCGCAGCGGCGCGAACTGCCGCTGCAGGCGCAAGCCGTGCAGGGCGAGATCGAACGTGACCTCGCGAGCCTGGCCGAACAGGCCGCGCAGACCGAAACCGGCCGGCGCATCGTGCTGCGCGCGCCGCAGGACGGCACGCTCACCGCAGTGCTGGCCGAGGCCGGCCACAGCGTCAACCCGGCCACTGCGCTGGCCAGCCTGTTGCCGGCCAGTGCCGAGTTGCAGGCGCACTTGTACGCGCCCTCCAGCGCGGTCGGCTTCATGCGGCCTGACCAGGCCGTGCTGCTGCGCTACCAGGCCTTTCCGTACCAGAAGTTCGGGCACCAGCCGGGCAGGGTGCTGCAGGTGTCGCGCTCGCCGCTGCAGGCCAGCGAGTTGGCAGGGCTGTCCTTGCCCGGCGCCGGTGCGGCCGTCGGCGAGCCGCTGTACCGCATCACCGTCACGCTGGCGCGGCAAAGTGTCACCGCGTACGGCCAGGCCCAGCCGCTCGCCCCGGGCATGCAGCTCGACGCCGATGTGCTGCTCGACACGCGCCGCCTGATCGAGTGGATCTTCGAGCCGGTGCTGGGCGTGGTGGGCCGGGTGTGAGTCACTCGATGCTGGGCACGCTTCACCTCGGCCTGGGTGGCCAGCGCCTGCCGATGCTGCTGCAGACCGAAGCCGCCGAATGCGGCCTGGCCTGCCTGGCGATGGTCACCGCGCACCACGGGCACGTCAGCGACCTGCCGACCTTGCGGCAACGATTTTCGCTTTCGCTGAAGGGTGCGACCCTGGCCGACCTGGTGCGCATGGCCGGCGACCTGCAGCTCAACGCGCGCGCGCTGCGCGCCGAGATGGAGCACCTGCCCGACCTGCAACTGCCCTGCGTGCTGCACTGGGACCTGAACCATTTTGTCGTGCTGAAGCAGGTACGCCGCGGTGTGGCCGTGATCCACGACCCGGCGCGCGGCGTGCGCCGCATGCCACTGGCAGAAGTGTCACGCCACTTCACCGGCGTGGTGCTGGAGCTGACGCCGCAGGCAGACTTCCGCCCGCGTACCGAGCGCCAGAGCGTCAGCCTGCGCAGTTTGCTCGGGCGGGTGACGGGGCTGAAGCGATCGTTGCTGCAGATCTTCGCGCTCGCGCTGGCGCTCGAAGCCTTTTTGCTGCTCACGCCGTTTTTCATGCAGTGGGTGGTCGACGGCGTGCTCGTCAGTGCTGACCGCGACTTGCTGGTCACACTCGGGATCGGCTTCGGCCTGCTGGTGCTGATCCAGGTCGGCACGGGCGCGATCCGCTCCTGGGCGGTGCTGCACCTTTCGAGCAGCCTGAACCTGCAGTGGCTCGGCAACGTGTTCTCGCACCTGATGCGCCTGCCGGTCGGCTGGTTCGAGAAGCGCCACACCGGCGACGTGATGTCGCGATTCGGCGCGGTGCAGCAGATCCAGCAGACCTTGACCACCAGCTTCGTCGAGGCAGTGCTCGACGGTTTGCTGGTCATCGTGACGCTGGCGATGATGCTGGTCTACAGCGGCCTGCTCTCCGGCATCGCGCTGGCCGGCGTGGCCGTGTATGCCGCGCTGCGCTGGGCCTTCTTCCGCCCGCTGCGCGACGCGACCGAAGAAGCCATCGTGCACGAAGCCAAACGCTCCAGTCACTTTCTCGAATCGCTGCGCGGCGTGCAGTCGATCAAGTTGTTCAACCGCCAGGAAGACCGCCAGGCGCGCTTCATGAACCTGGTGGTCGATGCGATGAACGCCCAGATCGCCACCCGCAAGCTCGACCTGATGTTCGGCGTGGCGCACAAGCTGGTGTTCGGACTGGAGCGCATCGCGATCGTATGGGTCGGCGCGCTGCTGGTGCTGGACAAGAGCTTCTCGGTCGGCATGCTGTTCGCGTTCATCGCCTACAAGGAGCAGTTCGCGCAGCGCATCAGCGCGCTGATCGACAAGCTAGTTGAGGTCAAGATGCTCAAGCTGCAGGGCGAGCGGCTGGCCGACATCGTGCTCAGCGAGCCCGAATCGGAACCGTTGGCGGCACGGCGGCGCGAGGCTTTGCCGGCCCGGCTCGAACTCAGCGGCGTGAGCTTTGCGTACTCCGACGCGGAACCCGAGGTGCTGCGCGAGTTGAGCTTGAGCATCGAACCGGGCGAGTCGGTCGCGATCGTCGGCCCGTCGGGCTGCGGCAAGACAACGCTGTTGAAGCTGATGCTCGGCATCCACGCGCCGCAGGCGGGCGAGATCCGGGTGGCGGGCGTTCCGTTGAAGCAACTCGGCCTGCGCACATGGCGCGACATGATCGGCACCGTGATGCAGGACGACCAGCTCTTCGCCGGCTCGATCACCGACAACATCAGCTTCTTCGACACGCAGCCCGACGCCGACTGGGTCCAGCAATGCGCGCGCACGGCGCGGGTGCACGACGAGATCGAGGCGATGCCGATGGGTTACCAGACGCTCGTGGGCGACATGGGTGCCAGCCTGTCCGGCGGCCAGAAGCAGCGCATCCTGCTGGCGCGCGCGCTGTACAAGCGGCCGAGCGTGCTGTTTCTCGACGAGGCCACCAGCGCGCTCGACGTGGAGCACGAGCGCGAAGTCAACCAGGCCATTCGCGCGCTGGAGCTCACGCGCATCATCGTCGCGCACCGGCCCGAGACCATCGCTTCGGCCGGCCGCGTGGTGGTGCTGCACGAGGGCCGTGTGGCGCAGGACCTGCGCAGCGTGCCGCCCGTGGCCGCGTTGGCACGCTGAAGCCAAGCGCCTGATCGGCGCCACGAGCGCGGCCCCACGAGCGCGGCCCCACGAGCGCCGCGCCGCAGCAGCGGCCCTAAACTCGCACGATGAATGTTCTGGGCATCGAATCGTCGTGCGATGAGACTGGCGTGGCACTGGTGCAGGCCGAGGGTGACCACACGCCCAGGCTGCTCGCGCACGCATTGCACAGCCAGGTCGACATGCACCAGGCCTACGGTGGCGTGGTGCCCGAGTTGGCCTCTCGCGACCACATCCGGCGCGTGCTGCCGTTGACGACACAGGTGCTGTCGCAAGCGAAGGCGACTCTCGCCGACATCGACGTGGTGGCCTACACGCGCGGCCCGGGCCTGGCCGGCGCCTTGCTTGTCGGCGCCGGCGTGGCATGTTCGCTGGCCGCCGCGCTGGGCCGGCCGGTGATCGGCATCCACCATCTTGAAGGTCACTTGCTGTCGCCATTCCTGTCGGCCGACCCGCCCGACTTCCCGTTCGTCGCGCTGCTGGTGTCGGGTGGTCATACGCAACTGATGCGGGTCGATGCGGTGGCTCAATACACCCTGCTCGGCGAGTCGATCGACGACGCAGCGGGCGAGGCCTTCGACAAGTCGGCCAAGTTGATGGGCCTGGGCTATCCGGGCGGGCCGGCGCTGGCACGCCTGGCCGAGTTCGGCGACCCGAGCACGTTTGCCTTGCCGCGTCCGCTGCTGCACAGCGGCAACCTCGACTTCTCGTTCGCCGGCCTGAAGACGGCTGTGCGCACGCAGTTGATGAAACTCGGCAGCAACGTCTGCGAGCTGGACAAGGCGCACCTCGCTGCATCCACGCAGCAGGCCATCGTCGATGTGCTGGTGCGCAAGTCGCTGCAGGCGCTGCGCGACACCGGCCTCACGCGCATCGTTGTGGCCGGTGGTGTGGGCGCCAATGCTCGTCTGCGTGAGCAACTGAACGCCGAGTGCGGCAAGCGCAAGATCCGCGTGCACTACCCCGAGCTGGCGCTGTGCACCGATAACGGCGCGATGATCGCGCTGGCCGCGGCGATGCGGCTGCAGCGCGATGCCACGCAGGCCTCGACCGACTACTCGTTCAGCGTGCTGCCGCGCTGGCCCTTGATGACCGAACCGAATCCATGAGAAACGCCATCCAGCAACTGCCCGGCTCGAAGATCCGCGAGGTCGCCAATGCCGCGATGGGGCGCAGCGACGTACTCGCCTTCTGGTTCGGTGAAAGCGACGAACCCACGCCGCAGTTCATCTGCGACGCGGCCACGCGCTCGATCAACGATGGCGAGACCTTCTACTCGCACAACCTCGGCCTCCCCGAACTGCGCCAGGCGGTGGCCGACTACACGAGTGCGCTGCACCGTCCGGTGTCGGCGCAGCGCATTGCCGTCACCTCGTCGGGCGTCAGCGCGCTGATGCTGGCGATGCAGGCGTTGGCCGGGCAGGGCGACGAAGTGGTGGTGGTCGTGCCGGTGTGGCCCAACCTGACGGCACAGCCCGCCATCCTGGGCGCGCAGGTGGTGCGCGTGTCGCTCAAGGTCGAGGGCGGCGCGTGGCGGCTCGACCTGGAGGCTTTGTTGCAGGCGGTGAGTGCGCGCACGCGCGTGCTGCTGGTCAATGCGCCGAACAACCCGACCGGCTGGACTTTGAGCCGTACCGAGCAGCAGGCGATCCTGGCGCATTGCCGCCGCACCGGCACCTGGATCGTCGCCGACGAGGTCTACGAACGCATTCACTTCGGCGGCGCCGATGGCGCGACATCGTGTGCGCCGAGTTTTCTCGACGTCGCCGAACCCGATGACCGCTTGATCGTCGCGCACAGCTTTTCCAAGAGCTTCCTGATGACCGGCTGGCGCCTGGGCTGGCTCGTTGTGCCCGAGTCGCTGACCGAGGCGATCGGCAAGCTGATCGAATACAACACCTCGTGCGCGCCGGTGTTCGTGCAGCGCGCCGGCCTGGCCGGCTTGCAGGGCGCCGCCGGCTTCGTGCCCGGCCTGGTGCAGCGCCTGCGCACCTGCCGCGACACGCTGCTGCCGCAACTGGGGGCGCTGCCCGGCGTGCGGGTGGCCGTGCCCGAAGGCGGCATGTACGCCTTCTTCCGGGTCGACGGGCAGGACGATTCGCTCGCCTTCGCCAAGCGGCTGGTCAGCGAGGGCGGGTTGGGCCTGGCGCCGGGCGTGGCCTTTGGGCCGGAGGCGGAAGGCTGGCTGCGCTGGTGTTTTGCCTCGAAGGACCCCACGCGGCTGACCGAGGGCGTAGGGCGGCTGGCCCGCATGCTCAGGCTATAATCGTCGGGTTTTGTCGGCTGAATGGCTGGCAAGGCAGGCACGGCGCAGGTCGGTTTCACCGGCGACCGCAAGTGAAAAGCAATCGGAACCGCGGCATCTTCGCCCCCTCATGACCACCATGAACGGGGCGCGATGGCTCGGTTTCATTCCACAGGAAATCGAGAGTCATGACCGCAACCACCCTCCACAAGGCCGAGATCGTCAAGGCCAATGCACGCAGCGCCACCGACACCGGCTCGCCGGAAGTTCAAGTCGCCCTGCTGACCGACCGCATCAACGAACTGACCCCGCACTTCAAGACCCACTTGAAGGACCACCACGGTCGCCGGGGCCTGCTGAAGATGGTCAACAAGCGCAAGAGCCTGCTGGCCTACCTGAAAGACCGTGACGCTGAGCGTTACACCGCGCTGATCCAGAAGCTGGGCCTGCGCAAGTAAGCGGCACAAGAGCATGAGAGCCTGTCTGGGGGGTCCCTGCACAGGCTCTTCGCTTTTGGGTCATCCATCGGGAGCAAGGGCACGCTGGCGCTGCTGTGTCATTCCAAAGATGTTCTGCGCATGCAGAGCCGCACTGGAATGGCATCCCGCCCGACGAGTTCCGCGTTCCAGGTCTGGGCTGCCACCCTGAAGGCGCCCGTCATCCACCGGAGAGAGACGCATGAGCATGTTCAACAAAATCACCAAGACCTTCCAATGGGGTCAACACAAGGTCATTCTTGAAACCGGCGAGATCGCGCGGCAATCGGGCGGTGCCGTCATCGTCAACATCGAAGACACCGTGGTGCTGGCCACCGTGGTGGCCGCCAAGAACGCCAAGCCGGGGCAAGACTTCTTCCCGCTGACGGTCGACTACATCGAGAAGACCTACGCCGCCGGCAAGATCCCCGGCAGCTTCTTCAAGCGCGAAGGCCGCCCGAGCGAACTCGAGACGCTGACCTCGCGCCTGATCGACCGCCCGCTGCGCCCGCTGTTCCCTGAAGGTTTCTACAACGAAGTGCAGGTCGTCGTGCACGTGCTGTCGCTGAACCCGGAAGTGTCGGCAGACATCGCTGCGCTGATCGGCTCGAGCGCCGCGCTGGCGATCTCCGGCATCCCGTTCAACGGCCCGATCGGTGCCACGCGCGTGGGCTACGTGAACGGGCAGTACGTGCTGAACCCGGGCAAGACGCAACTGCTCGAATCGAAGATGGACCTGATCGTCGCCGGTACCGAAGCGGCTGTGCTGATGGTCGAGTCCGAAGCGCAGCAGCTCAGCGAAGAGCTGATGCTGGGCGGCATCGTGTTCGGCCATGAACAAGGCGTGATCGCCATCAACGCCATTCATGAGCTGGTGCGCGACGCCGGCAAGCCGGCCTGGGACTGGACCGCCGCAGCCAAGGACGATGCCTTCATCGCCAAGGTCGGCGCGCTGGCCGAGCAGCCGCTGCGCGATGCGTACCAGATCCGCTCCAAGCAGGCCCGCACGCACGCCACCCGCGCCGTCACGGCCGCGACCGTGAGCGCGCTGCAAGCCGATGGCGCCGCGTTCGACAAGGTGAACCTGGACAACGTGCTGTTCGACATCGAAGCCAAGATCGTGCGCAGCCAGATCCTGTCGGGCGAGCCGCGCATCGACGGGCGCGACACGCGCACCGTGCGCCAGATCGAGATCCGCAACGGCGTGCTGCCGCGCGTGCACGGCTCGGCGCTGTTCACCCGTGGTGAAACCCAGGTCCTGGTGGCCGCCACCTTGGGCACGTCACGCGACGCGCAGCGCATCGACGCGCTGGCTGGTGAGTTCACCGAGCACTTCATGCTGCACTACAACATGCCTCCGTTCGCGACCGGTGAAACCGGCCGCGTGGGCACGCCCAAGCGCCGCGAAATCGGCCACGGCCGCCTGGCCAAGCGCGCCCTGGTGGCGGTGCTGCCGAGCCAGGCCGAGTTCCCGTACTCCATGCGCGTGGTCTCCGAGATCACCGAGTCGAACGGCTCGTCGTCGATGGCTTCCGTCTGCGGCGGCTGCCTGGCGCTGATGGACGCCGGTGTGCCGCTCAAGGCGCACGTGGCCGGCATCGCGATGGGCCTGATCAAGGACGGCAACCGCTTTGCGGTGCTGACCGACATCCTCGGTGACGAAGATCACCTCGGCGACATGGACTTCAAGGTGGCAGGCACCACCGCCGGCATCACCGCGCTGCAGATGGACATCAAGATCCAGGGCATCACGAAGGAAATCATGCAGGTTGCGCTGGCGCAGGCCAAGGAAGCACGGCTGCACATCCTGGCCAAGATGGTCGATGCCATGGGCAGCGCCAACACCGAGGTGTCGCAGTTCGCGCCGCGGCTGTACTCGATGAAGATCAACCCGGACAAGATCCGCGACGTGATCGGCAAGGGCGGAGCCACCATCCGTGCGCTGACCGAAGAGACCGGCACGACGATCGACATCGGCGAAGACGGCACGATCACGATCGCCTCGACCGACGGCGACAAAGCCGCCTACGCGAAGAAGCGCATCGAGGAGATCACCGCCGAGGTCGAAGTGGGCAAGGTCTACGAAGGCCCGATCACGAAGATTCTCGACTTCGGTGCGTTGGTGAACCTGATGCCGGGCAAGGACGGCCTGCTGCACATCAGCCAGATCGCTCACCAGCGCGTCGAGAAAGTCACCGACTTCCTGAAGGAAGGCCAGATTGTCAAGGTCAAGGTGATGGAGACCGACGAGAAGGGCCGGGTCAAGCTGTCGATGAAGGCCCTGATCGACCGCGACGCGCAACCGGCGCACCACGAGTAAAGGCTTGCGCAGGCACCGATGAAAGCAGTCGAGATCACGTCGTACGGCGCGCCGGAAGTGCTGCGCCTGACCGAGCGGCCCGACCCGGTGGCGGGCGCGGGCGAGGTGCTGATCCGCGTGGCCGCCGCGGGCGTGAACCGGCCCGACGTGCTGCAGCGCAAAGGCATGTACCCGGTGCCGCTGGGGGCGTCGGACCTGCCGGGGCTCGAAGTGGCCGGCACGATCGTGCAGGGCGATGCTGCGGCGCTTGCAGCGGCCGGCTTCAAGATCGGCGACAGAGTCTGCGCGCTGGTGGCGGGCGGCGGATATGCCGAGCTGTGCGTCGCCCCGGTGGCGCAATGTCTGCCGGTGCCAGCGGGCCTGACGGATATCGAAGCGGCGAGCCTGCCCGAAACCTTCTTCACCGTCTGGTCGAACGTGTTCGACCGCGCGCGTCTGCAGCCGGGCGAAACCTTCCTGGTGCAAGGCGGCACCAGCGGCATCGGTGTCACCGCGATCCAGACGGCCAAGGCGGCCGGTGCGACGGTGATCGCCACGGCCGGAAGCGACGACAAGTGCGCCGCGTGCGTGCGCCTGGGCGCCGACCACGCGATCAACTACCGCGAGAAGGACTTCGTCGAAGAAGTTCAGCGCATCACCGCCAAACGCGGTGTCGACGTGATTCTCGACATGGTCGCCGGTGCCTACGTGGCGCGCGAACTGAAGTGCCTGGCCGAAGACGGCCGGCTGGTGATCATTGCGGTGCAGGGTGGCGTGGAGGCGAACTTCGACGCCGGCATGGTGCTTCGTCGGCGCCTGACGATCAGCGGCTCGACCTTGCGCCCCCGCCCGATCGCATTCAAGGGCGCGATTGCGCAGTCGCTGCGCGCCAAGGTGTGGCCGTGGATCGAGGCCGGCCGCATCAAGCCGGAGATCTACCAGACGTTCCCGGCCGCCGAGGCGGCGCAGGCGCATGCGCTGATGGAAAGCAATCAGCACATCGGCAAGCTGGTGCTGGTGTGGTGATGAACACGGCAAGAGGTTGAGCATGGCACGCAGAAAACTCGTCGTCGGCAACTGGAAGTTGAACGGCAGCCGCGCTGCCAATGCCGAACTGCTGGCTGCATTGAAGGCCGCCGGCCCGTGGAACGCCGACGTGGCGGTGTGCCCGCCATACGTCTACCTGGCCGATACGGTGCTGGCCTTGCAGGGCAGCAGCATGGCCTGGGGCGCGCAAGACTGTTCGGCGCAGGAGTCGGGAGCCTTCACCGGCGAGGTGGCCGCGGCGATGCTGGCCGAGTTCGGTTGCCGCTACGCGATCGTCGGCCATTCAGAGCGCCGCGCGTTGCATGCCGAGAGCGACCAGCTGGTGGCCGACAAGGCCAAGATCGCGCTGGCCCACAACCTGACGCCGATCGTCTGCGTCGGCGAAACCCTGGCCGAACGCGAGGCCGGCCGCACCGACGAGGTCGTCAAGCGGCAGTTGTCAGCCGTGATCCACACCTTGGCACATTGCATCTCGCAAGTGGTGGTGGCGTACGAGCCCGTGTGGGCCATCGGCACCGGCAAGACCGCCACGCCCGATCAGGCGCAGGCCGTGCATGCGCTGCTCAGAACCCAGTTGATGGCGGCCACGCAGAAGGCCGGCGAAATGAAGATCCTCTACGGCGGCAGCGTCAAGGCCGACAACGCTGCGGCGCTGTTTGCATTGCCCGATGTCGATGGCGGCCTGATCGGCGGCGCTTCGTTGAAAGCGGCCGACTTCAGCGCCATCTGCCGCGCGGCGGGCTGAGCCCGCCAACTGAAATTTCCGGAGTTGAAAGAATGAACCTGTTGTTGAACCTGTTGGTGGCGGCGCAGATCCTGTCTGCGCTGGTGATGATCGGCCTGGTGCTGATCCAGCATGGCAAGGGCGCCGACATGGGCGCGTCGTTCGGCAGTGGTGCATCGGGCAGCCTGTTCGGGGCCACCGGCAGCGCCAACTTCCTGTCGCGCTCCACGGCAGTGTGCGCAGCCGTGTTCTTTATCTGCACGCTGACGCTTGCCTACACCTCCAACGACCGCTCCGGCGCATCGACCGGCAGCGTGCTGGACCGGCCGGCGTCCTCGGCACCCGCAGCGAGCGTGCCGGCCACCGGAGCGGCACTGATTCCTTCGGCGGCCAGCGCACCGGCTGCCGCCGCTGCCGGCGCTTCTGCCGTTGCCGTCCCCGCGGCGCCGGTCGTGCCCGCCGCACCGCCTGCATCTTCGGGTGCCGGGGCCGTTCCGGCCAAGTAACACCGGCTGCAGGAACGCCACGCAACAACGCCACGCAAGCACGACACGCAAGCACGCCAAAGCGCGTTGCTGCAGCGCAGCGATCGGGGCGGTTGGCTGCACCTTTGTGGTTAGAATTCAAAGCTGTCCGGTGAGCCAATCCTCACGCAATCCGGGCTCGGCTCTGGTGTGCCGCCGACGTGGTGAAATTGGTAGACACGCTATCTTGAGGGGGTAGTGGCGAAAGCTGTGCGAGTTCGAGTCTCGCCGTCGGCACCAGGTATCTTCCTTGCTTGAAGCCTCACCGGTTCGTTGTGAACCAGCGGGGCTAAATGTGGGTTGTGCGCGAATGTCGCGTCAACGTGCCGATCATGAATCTGGAACCCTACCTGCCCGTCATTCTGTTCATCCTCGTCGGTGTCGGGGTGGGCGTTGCGCCGCAGGTGCTGGGCTTCCTGCTCGGGCCACACCGGCCCGACGCGGCCAAGAACTCCCCTTACGAATGCGGCTTCGAGGCCTTTGAAGACGCGCGCATGAAGTTCGACGTGCGCTATTACCTCGTGGCCATTCTGTTCATCCTGTTCGACCTCGAGATCGCGTTCCTCTTCCCTTGGGCCGTGGCGCTGCACGAGATCGGCGCGACCGGCTTCTGGGCCATGATGATCTTCCTGGGCATCCTGGTCGTCGGCTTCGTCTACGAGTGGAAAAAGGGCGCGCTGGACTGGGAATGACGGAATCGACAACCGCGGCAACGACGAAAGCAAGCCATGGGCATTGAAGGCGTACTGAAGGAAGGCTTCGTCACCACCAGCCTCGACACGGTCATCAACTGGTCCAAGACCGGTTCGTTGTGGCCCATGACTTTCGGGCTGGCCTGTTGTGCGGTCGAAATGATGCATGCCGGTGCAGCACGTTACGACATCGACCGCTTCGGCATGCTGTTTCGCCCCAGCCCGCGCCAGAGCGACCTGATGATCGTGGCCGGCACCCTGTGCAACAAGATGGCGCCGGCACTGCGCAAGGTCTACGACCAGATGGCCGAGCCGCGCTGGGTGCTGAGCATGGGCTCGTGCGCAAACGGCGGCGGTTATTACCACTACAGCTACTCGGTCGTGCGCGGCTGCGACCGCATCGTGCCGGTCGACGTGTACGTGCCCGGTTGCCCGCCGACGGCGGAGGCGCTGCTCTACGGCATCCTGCAACTGCAGGCCAAGATCCGGCGTGAAACCACGATCGCGCGCTGAGCCCGGCCCATGAGCAAACTCGACACCCTGCAAGCTGCGCTCGAAACCGTTCTCGCGGGCCGCCTCAAGGCCATGGTGACCGATCTGGGCGAGATCACGATGACGGTCTCGGCGGCCGACTACCTGTCGGTGGCGACGACCTTGCGCGACCACGCGGACCTGCGCTTCGAACAACTGATCGACCTGTGTGGCGTCGATTACTCCAGCTACAAAGACCAGCCGTGGGAAGGTTTGCGCTACGGCGTGGTGTCGCACCTGCTCTCGGTCAGCAAGAACTGGCGCGTGCGGCTGAAGGTGTTCTGCCCCGACGACGAGGTGCCCACGGTGGCCTCGCTGAACGATGTATGGAGTTCGTGCAACTGGTTCGAACGCGAAGCCTTCGACCTGTTCGGCATCATCTTCGAAGGCCACCTCGACCTGCGCCGCATCCTGACCGACTACGGCTTCATCGGCCACCCGTTCCGCAAGGACTTCCCGACCACTGGCCACGTCGAGATGCGCTACGACCCCGAGAAGAAGCGCGTGATCTACCAGCCGGTGACGATCGAGCCGCGAGAGGTCACGCCGCGCATCATTCGCGAAGACAACTACGGCGGCATGCACTGATCGCGCTTCATGGCTGACATCAAGAACTACACGCTCAACTTCGGACCGCAGCACCCGGCCGCGCACGGCGTGCTGCGCCTCGTGCTCGAGCTCGACGGCGAGGTGATCCAGCGCGCCGACCCACACATCGGGCTGCTGCACCGCGCCACCGAAAAGCTGGCCGAGAGCAAGACCTACATCCAGTCATTGCCCTACATGGACCGGCTCGACTACGTGTCGATGATGTGCAACGAGCACGCGTACTGCCTGGCCATCGAGAAGCTGATCGGTGTCGACGTTCCGGTGCGCGCGCAGTACATCCGCGTGATGTTCAGCGAGATCACGCGCATCCTGAACCACCTGCTGTGGATCGGCGCGCACGGGCTGGACTGCGGCGCGATGAACATCCTGATCTACGCGTTCCGCGAACGCGAAGACCTGTTCGACATGTACGAGGCGGTGTCCGGTGCGCGCATGCACGCGGCCTACTTCCGCCCCGGCGGCGTGTACCGCGACCTGCCGGACACCATGCCGCAGTACAAGGCCTCCAAGATCCGCAACGCCAAGGCGATCGCCAAGCTGAACGAGAACCGCGAAGGTTCGGTGCTCGACTTCATCGACGATTTCTGCAAGCGCTTCCCGTCCAATGTGGACGACTACGAAACGCTGCTCACCGACAACCGCATCTGGAAGCAGCGCACCGTCGGCATCGGCGTGGTGTCGCCGGAGCGCGCGCTGAACCTGGGCTTCACCGGTCCGATGCTGCGTGGCTCGGGCATTTTGTGGGACCTGCGCAAGCACCAGCCCTACGACGTTTACCAGCACATGGATTTCGACATCCCGCTGGGCGTCAACGGCGACACCTACGACCGCTATCTTGTGCGCGTGGAAGAAATGCGCCAGGCCAACCGCATCATCCAGCAGTGTGTGGCCTGGCTGCGCGACAACCCCGGCCCGGTGATCACCGCCAATCACAAGGTGGCGCCGCCGTCGCGGGTCGAGATGAAGTCGAGCATGGAAGAGCTGATCCACCACTTCAAGCTCTTCACCGAAGGTTTCCATGTGCCCGAAGGCGAGGCCTATGCCGCCGTCGAGCATCCCAAGGGCGAGTTCGGCATCTACCTGGTCAGCGATGGCGCCAACAAGCCCTACCGGCTGAAGATCCGCGCCCCCGGCTTCCCGCATCTGGCCGCGTTGGACGAGATGGCACGGGGCCACATGATTGCCGACGCGGTGGCCGTGATCGGCACGATGGACATCGTTTTCGGGGAGATCGATCGGTGATGTTGTCCGACGCAACCAGGGCCCGCTTCGCGGTCGAAGTCGCCAAGTACCCGGCCGACCAGGCCCAGTCGGCCGTGATGGCCTGCCTGGCGATCGTGCAGCAAGAGCAGGGCTTCGTATCCGGCGAAGCCGAGAAGGCGGTCGCCGCGTACCTGGGCATGCCGCCGATCGCGGTGCACGAGGTCACGACCTTCTACAACATGTACAACCAGCACACGCTGGGGCGCTTCAAGTTCAACGTCTGCACCAACCTGCCTTGCCAGTTGCGCGACGGGCAGAGCGCGCTCGAGCACCTGTGCCGTCGGCTCGCGGTGGAAGAAGGCGGCACCACGGCCGATGGCCTGTTCACGGTGCAGAAGAGCGAATGCCTGGGAGCCTGTGCCGACGCGCCGGTGATGCTGGTCAACGACCGGCAGATGTGCAGTTTCATGAACAACGAACGCCTCGATGAGTTGCTCGCCACCTTGCGCGAGCATGCGGGCGCCGACGCCGGGACCAAGGTGTGATGATGACGAAGGCGATGCCCGACCTCTCGAAGTTCCAGTCTCAGGGCCACGAGACCTGCTTCCATGGCCGGCACATCGGCGCGCAGATTTTGGCGGACCTGAACGGCAGCAACTGGGCGCTGAAGGACTACGAAGCGCGCGGCGGTTACCAGGCGCTGCGCAAGATCCTCGGGCAAGACGGCGGCGAGGGCATGACGCCCGAGCAGGTGATCGCCGAAGTCAAGACCTCGGGCTTGCGCGGCCGCGGCGGCGCGGGCTTTCCGACCGGGCTGAAGTGGAGTTTCATGCCGCGCCAGTACCCGGGTTCGAAATACCTGGTGTGCAACTCCGACGAAGGCGAGCCGGGCACTTGCAAAGACCGCGACATCCTGATGTTCAACCCGCACATCGTCATCGAAGGCATGGCGATCGCGGCGTATGCGATGGGCATCGGCGTGGGCTACAACTACATCCACGGTGAGATCTTCGAGGTCTACGAACGTTTCGAAGAAGCGCTGCGCCAGGCGCGCGATGCGGGTTACCTGGGCGACAAGATTCTGGGCAGCGGCTTCAGCTTCCAGCTGCATGCGGCGCACGGCTTCGGCGCCTACATCTGCGGCGAAGAAACGGCGCTGCTCGAATCGCTCGAAGGCAAGAAGGGCCAGCCGCGTTTCAAGCCGCCGTTCCCGGCCAGCTATGGCTTGTACGGCAAGCCGACGACGATCAACAACACCGAGACCTTCGGGGCGGTGCCGTGGATCATCCGCAACGGCGGGGGGCCCTACCTCGAGGTGGGCAAACCCAACAACGGCGGGACCAAGATCTATTCGGTGGTGGGCGACGTGAACCTGCCGGGCAACTACGAAATTCCGCTCGGCACGCCGTTTTCCAAGCTGCTGGAACTGGCCGGCGGGGTGCGCACCGGCCGCAAGCTGAAGGCGGTGATCCCGGGCGGCTCGTCGGCCCCGGTGCTGCCGGCCTCGATCATGATGGACCTGACGATGGACTACGACAGCATCGCCAAGGCGGGCTCGATGTTGGGCTCGGGCGCGGTGATCGTGTTGGACGATTCGCGCTGCATGGTCAAGAGTTTGCTGCGGCTGTCCTATTTCTACATGCACGAGAGTTGCGGGCAGTGCACGCCTTGCCGCGAAGGGACCGGGTGGTTGTTCCGCATGGTCGAGCGGGTGGAGCATGGCAAGGGGCGGATGGAAGACATCGACTTGTTGAACTCGGTGGCCGACAACATCCAGGGCCGCACGATCTGCGCGCTCGGCGACGCGGCGGCGATGCCGGTGCGGGCGATGATCAAACACTTCCGCGATGAGTTCATTCATCACATCGAGCACAAGACCTGCACGGTTTCTGCTGTCGCGCTGGCCCTCTCGCACGAGAAGGCGTTGACATGATCGAAATCGAACTCGACGGCAAGAAGGTGTCGGTGCCCGAAGGCAGCGTGGTGATGCACGCGGCCGACCAGGCCGGTACCTACATTCCGCACTTCTGCTATCACAAGAAACTGTCCATCGCGGCCAACTGCCGCATGTGCCTGGTCGACATCGAGAAGGCACCCAAGCCCATGCCGGCCTGCGCCACGCCGGTGACGCAAGGCATGATCGTGCGCACCAAGAGCGACAAGGCGCTCAAGGCGCAGCAGGGGGTGATGGAGTTCCTGCTCATCAACCACCCGCTCGACTGCCCCATCTGCGACCAGGGCGGCGAATGCCAGCTGCAAGACCTGGCGGTCGGCTACGGCGGCTCCAGCTCGCGCTACACCGAAGAGAAGCGCGTGGTGTTCCACAAAGACGTCGGCCCGCTGATCTCGATGGCAGAGATGAGCCGCTGCATCCATTGCACCCGCTGCGTGCGCTTCGGGCAAGAGGTGGCCGGCGTGATGGAGCTGGGCATGATCCACCGCGGCGAACACTCCGAGATCACCACCATCGCCGGCGAGACGATCGACTCCGAGCTGTCGGGCAACATGATCGACATCTGCCCGGTCGGCGCGCTCACAAGCAAGCCGTTCCGCTACAGCGCCCGCACCTGGGAGCTGTCGCGCCGCAAGTGCGTGAGCCCGCACGACAGCCTGGGCGCCAACCTGATCGTGCAGGTCAAGGCGCACAAGGTGATGCGCGTCGTACCCCTCGAGAACGATGCCGTCAACGAGTGCTGGATCTCCGACCGCGACCGCTTCTCGTACGAAGCGCTCAACAGCGATCAGCGCCTGACCACGCCGATGATCAAGCAGGGCGGCGAATGGAAGGCGGTCGACTGGACCACGGCACTGCAGTACGTGGTGCGCGGCCTGACGCAGATCTCGCTCGACCACGGCCCCAAGACGATCGGTGCGCTGGCGTCGAGCACCAGCACGGTCGAAGAGCTCCACATGCTGGCCAAGCTGGTGCGCGGCCTGGGCAGCGAAAACATCGACCACCGCCTTCGCCACGCCGACTTCGCCAACCTGGGTGAAACCGGCGCCGCGGGCCCCACGGCGCGCTGGATGGGCACGTCGGTGGCGTCCTTGTCGGGCCTGCAGCGTGCCTTCGTGATCGGTTCGTTCCTGCGCAAGGATCATCCCTTGCTCGCCCAGCGCATTCGGCAGGCGGCCCGCAAGGGCGCCAAGGTGCACAGCCTGAATGCCGTGCACGACGACTGGTTGATGCCGGTGGCCAACCGCCTCACTGCCGCGCCGAGCGCCTGGGTGCAGGCACTGGCCGACGTCGCCAGCGGCGTCGCAGCGGCCAAGGGCGTCGACGCGCCCATGGCAGGCCGTGCCAACGCGCAAGCCCAGGCGATTGCCGACTCGCTGATCGGCGGCGAACGCAAAGCGGTGCTGCTCGGCAACGCCGCCGCGCATCACCCGCAGGCCGGCGCGCTGCTGGCACTGGCGAACTGGATCGGCGAGCACACCGGTGCGACGGTGGGCTACCTTGGCGAATCGGGCAACAGCGTTGGCGCGCAACTCGTCGGTGCCGTGCCGGGGCCGGGTGGGCTGAATGCGGCGCAGATGCTGGGTGCTGCCGCTGCCGCTGCTGCTTCCGCGGCTGCGCCGCTGAAGGCCGCCCTGCTGCTCAATCTGGAGCCAGGCCTGGACGCGGCCCACGGCGCGGCCGCGATGGTCGCACTGCAAGCGGCTGAGATGGTCGTGTTGATGAGCCCGTTCAAGACCGCGGCGCACGACGTGGCCGACGTGATCCTGCCGATTGCGCCGTTCACCGAAACCTCGGGCAGCTTCGTCAACGCCGAAGGGGGGGTGCAGAGTTTCCACGGCGTCGTGAAGCCGCTCGGCGACGCGCGGCCGGCCTGGAAAGTGCTGCGCGTGCTGGGCAACCTGCTCGAGCTGAAAGGCTTCGACTTCGAGACTTCGGAAGACGTGCGTGCCCAGGCGCTGGGCGATGTATCGACGCTGCCGGGTCGGCTCGACAACCGGGCCGCGATGGCAAGCGCGCAGGGCACAAGCTCGCAGAGCACAAGCTCGCAGGGCACAAGCGCGGCCGCAAACGGCCTGGAGCGCATTGCCGATGTGCCGATCTACACCACCGATGCGATCGTGCGCCGCGCCGCATCGCTGCAACTCACTGCCGATGCGCAGATGCCCGTGGCCAGCCTGCCGCCCGCGCTTTGGGCCCAGCTCGGGCTCACGCAGGGCGCCAAGGTGATGGTGACCCAGGGAGGAGCCCACGTGGTGTTGCCGGCCAGGATGGACACGACCCTGGCGCCCACTGCCGTGCGTGTGCCGGCCGGCCACTCGCACACGGCGGCGCTGGGCCCGATGTTCGGCAGCCTCACAGTGGAGAAGGCCTGACCATGCTGGACACCCTCACCACCTTCGGCAGCGGCCTGCTGGGCGGCGCCTGGCCCGTTGTCTGGACGCTCGTGAAGATCGTCGCGCTGGTCTTGCCGCTGATGGGCGCGGTCGCCTACCTCACTCTGTGGGAGCGCAAGGCGATCGGCTGGACGCAGATCCGTCCCGGCCCGAACCGCGTCGGCCCGTGGGGCCTGCTGACGCCGATTGCCGACGCGGTGAAGCTGATCTTCAAGGAAATCATCCTCCCCACCGCCGCGAACAAGGGCCTGTTCCTGCTCGGCCCGATCATGACCATCATGCCGGCGCTGGCCGCCTGGGTGGTGATCCCGTTCGGGCCCGAGATCGCGCTGGCCAACATCAACGCCGGCCTCTTGTTCCTGATGGCGATCACCTCGATGGAGGTCTACGGCGTGATCATCGCCGGCTGGGCCTCGAACTCGAAGTACGCCTTTCTGGGTGCACTGCGCGCGTCGGCGCAGATGGTGAGCTACGAGATCCCGATGGGCTTTGCGCTTGTCGTGGTGCTGATGGTCACCGGCAGCCTGAACATGACCGACATCGTGCTGGTGCAGGGCAAGGGCCAGTTCGCCGACCTGGGCCTCACCTTCCTGTCATGGAACTGGCTGCCGCTGTTTCCCATCTTCATCGTGTACTTCATCTCAGGTTTGGCTGAAACCAACCGCCACCCGTTCGACGTGGTGGAAGGCGAGTCCGAGATCGTTGCCGGCCACATGATCGAGTACTCGGGCATGTCGTTCGCGATGTTCTTCCTGGCCGAATACGCCAACATGCTGCTGGTGTCGATCCTGACCGTCACCTTGTTCCTGGGCGGCTGGCTGTCGCCCATCGACAGCGCGCTGTTCAACGCGATCCCGGGTTGGATCTGGCTCGGCCTGAAGACCTTCTGTGTGGTCACGATGTTCCTGTGGGTCCGCGCCACGTTCCCGCGCTACCGTTACGACCAGATCATGCGACTGGGCTGGAAGATCTTCATTCCGATCACGCTGATCTGGCTGGTCGTCGTGGGGCTGTGGATCCAGTCGCTCTGGAACATCTGGAAGTGAGGGCCGCATGAGCACCGCTACCCCCGTGAAAGATTTCTTCAAGAGCTTCATGCTGATCGAGCTGTTGAAGGGCTTGAAGCTGACAGGCAGGCATTTCCTGTCGCCGGCCATTACCGTGCAGTTCCCCGAAGAGAAAACCCCGATGTCGCCGCGCTTTCGGGGCCTGCACGCGCTGCGCCGCTATGAGAACGGCGAAGAACGCTGCATTGCCTGCAAGCTGTGCGAAGCGGTCTGCCCGGCCATGGCCATCACGATCGAGAGCGACGTGCGCGACGACGGTTCGCGTCGCACCACGCGTTACGACATTGACCTGACCAAGTGCATCTTCTGCGGCTTCTGCGAAGAGAGTTGCCCGGTCGACTCGATCGTCGAAACCCACGTGTTCGAATACCACGGCGAAAAGCGCGGTGATCTGTACTTCACCAAAGACATGCTGCTCGCCGTGGGCGACCGCTACGAAAAGGAAATTGCCGCGCAGAAAGCGGCTGACGCCCCCTACCGCTGAGTCGCCGCCGAGCTGCTCGGCCCGCTGCGTCAACAAGAACGTTTCCATGAACACGACCACCGCGCTCTTCTACATCTTCTCCGGCGTGCTACTGCTGGCGGCGTTCCGCGTCATCACGGCCCGCAGCGCGGTGCACTCGGCGCTGTTCCTGGTGCTGGCCTTCTTCAGCGCCGCCTGCGTGTGGATGCTGCTGCAGGCCGAGTTCCTGGCCATCGCGCTGGTGCTGGTGTACGTGGGTGCGGTGATGGTGCTGTTCCTGTTCGTCGTGATGATGCTCGACGTGAACGTCGAAGGCCTGCGCGACGGTTTCTGGAAGCACTTCCCGGTGGCCGCGCTGGTGGGCGTGATCATTGCGCTCGAACTGGCGCTGGTGCTGATCAAGGGCTTCGATGTGCGCGTGGCCCCCGTGCCCGACGCCGCGGCACTGCAGATGGGCAATACCAAGCTGCTCGGCATCGAGATCTACACCAAGTACCTGTACCCGCTGCAGATTGCCGCGGTGCTGCTGCTGGTGGCCATCGTGGCGGCCATCGCGCTCACCCTGCGCAAGCGCAAGGACGCCAAGGGCCAGAACCCGTCGCAGCAGGTGCGCGCCCAGAAGGCCGACCGCATGCGCATCGTGCAGATGAAGCCCGAGGTCGAGGCGCTGGTACCCGTGGCCGCACCTGCCACCTCAGCCGCGGGGCCCGCCGCCGCATCCGCCGGAGACAAGACATGATGCTCGGCCCCGTCACGCTCGGTCACTACCTGTCGGTCGGCGCGATCCTGTTCGCGCTGTCGGTGATCGGCATCTTCCTGAACCGCAAGAACCTGATCGTGCTGCTGATGGCCATCGAGCTGATGCTGCTGGCGGTCAACCTCAACTTCGTGGCCTTCTCGCACTACCTGCCGGTCGTGGCCGACCGCATGGCGGGGCAGGTGTTCGTGTTCTTCATCCTCACCGTCGCGGCGGCCGAGTCAGCCATCGGGCTGGCGATCCTGGTGGTGCTGTTCAGAAATCGGGCGACCATCAACGTCGACGAACTCGACAGCCTCAAGGGCTGAGCCGGCCTTTTCAAGCGTCGCCCACCATCATGTCCGCACAACTCTCCCCCTCGCTGCTGCTGGTCGTGCCCCTGGCACCACTGGTCGGCGCCATCGCCGCCGGACTGTTCGGCAAGGCCATCGGCCGGCGCGGCGCGCACGTCATCACCATCCTCGGCGTGTTCATCGCCTTCGTCATCTCGGCGATGACCTTGAAAGACGTGATCGCCGGCGCCCGCTTCAACGCCACGATCTACGAGTGGATGGTGCTCGGCGGCCTGAAGATGGAGATCGGATTCCTGATCGACGGCCTGTCGGCCATGATGATGTGCGTGGTGACCTTCGTGTCGCTGATGGTGCACATCTACACCATCGGCTACATGGAAGAAGACCCCGGCTACCAGCGCTTCTTCAGCTACATCAGCCTGTTCACGTTCTCGATGTTGATGCTGGTGATGAGCAACAACTTCCTGCAGTTGTTCTTCGGCTGGGAAGCAGTGGGCCTGGTGAGCTACCTGCTGATCGGCTTCTGGTTCACCAAGCCGACGGCGGTGTTCGCGAACATGAAGGCCTTCCTGGTCAACCGGGTCGGCGACTTCGGATTCATCCTGGGCATCGGCCTGATCGTCGCTTACGCCGGCACGCTGAACTACACCGAGGCCTTCGGCCAGGCCGGTGCGCTGACCAAGATGACCTTGCCCGGCACGAGCTGGCTGCTGATCACGGTGATCTGCATCTGCCTGTTCATCGGCGCGATGGGCAAGAGCGCGCAGTTCCCGCTGCATGTGTGGCTGCCCGATTCGATGGAAGGCCCGACCCCGATCTCGGCGCTGATCCACGCGGCCACGATGGTGACCGCCGGCATCTTTATGGTGGCGCGTATGTCGCCGCTGTTCGAGCTGTCTGACACCGCACTGAGTTTCGTGCTCGTCATCGGCGCCATCACCGCGCTGTTCATGGGCTTCCTGGGCATCATCCAGAACGACATCAAGCGCGTGGTGGCGTACTCCACGCTGTCGCAGCTCGGCTACATGACGGTCGCACTCGGCGCCTCGGCTTATTCGGTGGCGGTGTTCCACCTTATGACGCACGCCTTCTTCAAGGCGCTGCTGTTCCTGGCGGCAGGCTCGGTGATCATCGGCATGCACCATGACCAGGACATCCGCAACATGGGCGGCCTGCGCAAGTACATGCCCATCACCTGGATCACGTCGCTGCTGGGTTCGCTGGCGCTGATCGGCACGCCACTGTTCGCCGGCTTCTACAGCAAGGACAGCATCATCGAGGTGGTGCACGCCACGCACCTTGCCGGTTCGGGCTTTGCGTACTTTGCGGTGGTGGCGGGCGTGTTCGTCACCGCGTTCTATTCGTTCCGCATGTACTTCCTGGTGTTCCATGGCAAGGAGCGGTTCCGCCATAAACCGTTCCCTCCAGAGGATGACCATGCGCATGCCGATGCCCACGTTGACGATCACGGCCACGATCATCACCACCACGATGCCACGCCGCACGAGTCGCGCTGGGTCGTGACCTTGCCGCTGGTGCTGCTGGCCATCCCCTCGGTCGTGATCGGCTACATGACCATCCAGCCCATGCTTCACGGCGAGTTCTTCAAGGACTCGATCTTCGTCGACGCGCTCAAGCACCCGGCGATGGAAGACATCGGCAAGGCCTTCCACGGCGCCGGTGCGATGGCCCTGCACGGCCTGACCACGCTGCCGTTCTGGCTCGCGCTCGCCGGCGTGGTCACCGCCTACGTGTTCTACATGCTCAAGCCGGAGATCCCGGCCGCGATCCAGCAGCGCTTCGGCTTCCTCCAGCGCCTGCTCGAAAACAAGTACTACATGGACTGGATCAACGAACGGCTGCTGGCGCCGGCTGCGCGTGCGGTCGGCCAGGGGCTGTGGAAAGGTGGTGACGTCGCCCTGATCGACGGCGCCATCATCAACGCCTCGGCGCGCGGCATCGGCGGCATCGCCCAACTCACACGGCTGCTTCAGAGCGGCTATCTGTACTGGTATGCGCTGGTGATGATCGTCGGCGTGGTCGGCCTGATGACCTGGCAGTTGTGGCCCTACCTGGCCAACCCGTTCGGCGCCAAGTGATCGCCAGGACACGGAGAACAAGAACATGGGTTTGTTGAGTCTGGCCATCTGGCTGCCGATCGTGTCGGGGGTGCTGCTGCTCGCGTTGGGGCGCGACAACCAGGCCGGCGGTGTGCGCTGGATGGCGCTGGTCGCCGCGCTGGCGAGCCTCGCGGCCACCTTGCCGTTGATCGGCCGCTTCGACACTACCACCGCCGCGATGCAGTTCCAGGAAAAGCTGGGCTGGATCGCGCGCTTCAACGTCAACTACCACCTGGGTGTGGACGGGATCTCGATGTGGTTCGTGCCGCTCACCGCCTTCATCACCGTCATCGTCGTGATCTCGGCCTGGGAGGTCATCACCGACCGCGTCAACCAGTACATGGGCGCGTTTCTGATCCTGTCGGGCCTGCTGATCGGCGTGTTCTGCGCGATCGACGGGCTGCTGTTCTACGTGTTCTTCGAGGCCACCCTGATCCCGATGTACATCATCATCGGCGTGTGGGGCGGGCCGAACCGCGTCTACGCGGCGTTCAAGTTCTTCCTGTACACGCTGGCCGGCTCCTTGCTGATGCTGGTCGCGCTGATCTTCCTGTACTTCAAGTCGGGTGGCAGTTTCGACATCCTCACCTGGCACAAGCTGCCGCTGGCGGCCGAGGCGCAGTCGCTGCTGTTCTTCGCGTTCCTGCTCGCGTTTGCCGTCAAGGTGCCAATGTGGCCGGTGCACACCTGGCTGCCCGACGCCCACGTCGAGGCGCCCACCGGCGGCTCGGTGGTGCTGGCGGCCATCATGCTCAAGCTCGGCGCGTACGGCTTCCTGCGCTTCTCGCTGCCGATCACGCCTGATGCGAGCCACCAGTGGACCTGGCTGATCGTCGCGCTGTCCATCATCGCGGTGGTCTACATCGGCCTGGTGGCGCTGGTGCAGCAGGACATGAAGAAGCTGGTGGCGTATTCGTCGATCGCGCACATGGGCTTCGTCACGCTCGGCTTCTTCATGTTCAACGAGTTGGGCATGTCGGGCGGCATCGTGCAGATGGTGTCGCACGGTTTCGTGTCAGGCGCCATGTTCCTGTGCATCGGCGTGTTGTACGACCGCGTGCACTCGCGCGAGATCGCGGCATACGGCGGCGTGGCCAACACCATGCCCAAGTTCGCCGCGTTTGCAGTGCTGTTCGCGATGGCCAATTGCGGGCTGCCCGGCACGGCCGGTTTCGTCGGCGAGTGGATGGTGATCCTGGGCACCGTCAAGGTCAACTTCTGGCTCGCCGCGCTGGCGTCCACCACGCTCGTCTTCGGCGCCGCCTACACGCTGTGGATGGTCAAGCGCGTGTACTTCGGCGCCGTCGCCAACAAGCACGTGGCCCAACTGACCGACATCGGCGCGCGCGAGTTTTTCATGCTCGGGCTGCTGGCCGTGGCGGTGCTGTGGATGGGCCTGTACCCGAAGCCCTTCACCGACGTGATGCATGTCTCCGTGACCGAATTGCTCAAGCACGTGGCCTTGTCCAAGTTGGCCAACTGAACTGACCGCGCTGCAGGAAACCAAGATGAATCAGTTCAACTGGCAAGCCGTCTACCCCGAGATCGTGCTGCTCACCATGGCTTGCGTGGTCGCGCTGGTCGATTTGTGGGTGACCGACCCGCGCCGCACGCCGACCTACTGGCTCACCCAGGCTTCGCTGGCGGTCGTGGCGGTGCTGCACCTGATGGCCTTCGACGCCGGCCTGACCAGCTACGCCATGCAGGGCATGGTCGTGGCCGACCCGCTGGGCCACCTGCTCGGCTTCTTCGCGACGGTGGCGGTGATGATCTCGCTCGTCTACGCGCGCCCCTACGCGGCCGTGCGCGACATGCTCAAGGGAGAGTTGTTCACGCTGAGCATGTTCTCGCTGCTGGGCATCCTGGTGATGGTGTCGGCCAACGACTTCCTGGTGGTCTATCTCGGCCTGGAGCTGATGTCGCTCAGCCTGTACGCGCTGGTGGCGCTGCGGCGCGACAACCTGCCCGCCACCGAAGCGGCCATGAAGTACTTCGTGCTCGGCGCGCTGGCCAGCGGTTTCCTGCTGTACGGTTTGTCGATGATGTACGGCGCCACCGGCTCGCTCAACATCAACGAGGTGTTCAAGGCCATCGGCACCGGGCAGATCAACAAGGCGGTGCTGATCCTGGGCACGGTGTTCGTGGTCTCGGGCCTGGCCTTCAAGCTCTGTGCGGTGCCCTTCCACATGTGGGTGCCCGACGTCTACCAGGGCGCGCCCACCGCGGTGACCCTGCTGCTGGGCGGCGCGCCCAAGCTGGCGGCGTTCGCGATCACGATCCGCCTGCTGGTCGAAGGCATGCTCGGCCTGGCGGTGGACTGGCAACAGATGCTGGTGGTGCTGTCGGTGGGCTCCATGCTGCTGGGCAACCTGGCGGCCATCGCGCAGACCAACCTGAAGCGCATGCTGGCTTATTCGACCATCGCGCAGATGGGTTTCATGCTGCTGGGGCTGTGCTCGGGCGTGGTCAACAGCAACACCTTGTCGGCCGCCAATGCCTACAGCTCGGCAATGTTCTACGTCGTCACCTATGTGCTGACGACCCTGGGCACCTTCGGCATGGTCATGTTGTTGTCGCGCCAGGGCTTCGAGGCAGAGCACATCGACGACCTCAAGGGCCTGGCCCGGCGCGGCCCGTGGTTCGCAGCGGTGATGGCGATCTTCATGTTCTCTCTCGCCGGCATTCCGCCGACGGTGGGCTTCTACGCCAAGCTGTCGGTGCTGCAGGCGCTCGTGTCGACCAACGATTCCGACTACATCAAGCTGGCGGTGGTGGCGGTGCTGCTGTCGCTGGTGGGCGCGTATTACTACCTGCGCTTGGTCAAGGTGATGTTCTTCGACGAGCCGACAGACTCGCACCCCATCGTCAGCACCGGCGATGTGCGCGCCATGCTGTCGCTCAACGGCGTGGCGGTGTTGGTGTTCGGTCTGCTGCCGGGCGGGCTGATGGCCTTGTGCGCACAGGCCATCGTCAAGGCACTGGCCACGTGACGGTGGCCGATACCGGCAACGAGCATCCCGACGCGCACCCGCGGGCGCACTCGCAAGCGCCCCTGCAAGCGCACCCAGACGCGCACCTCCGCGAAGCCCCGGTCCGATCCGAGCAGGTCTACCGCGGCCACTTTCTAGACGTCCGCCGCGACCAGGTGCAGTTGCCCGACGGCAGCCTGGCGCACCGCGAGTACATCGTGCACCCCGGCGCCGCGATGGTAGTGCCGATGCACAGCGATGGCAGCCTGGTGGTGGTGCGCCAGTGGCGCCACCCGATGGAGCGGGTGATGCTCGAATTCCCGGCCGGCAAGATCGACGCCGGTGAAGCCAGTTTCACCTGTGCCGTGCGTGAGTTGACCGAAGAGACCGGCTACCGCGCCGCCGAATGGGCTTGTGCGGGCGTGTTGCACAACGCCATCGCCTACTCGAACGAGGGCATCGCCGTGTGGTTCGCGCGCGGCTTGAGCCAAGGCGAGCAGCGGCTCGACGTGGGCGAGTTCGTGGAGGTTGATTCAATGAGCGAAGAGGCCCTGAACGAGCTCGCCGGCCGTGGCGAACTGACCGACGCGAAGACGCTGATCGGCTTGCTGTGGTTGCAGAATTGGCGCTCCGGCCGCTGGCCCTTGACCTGGGTTCCAGCGCCCTGAGGGAGCGCCGGTCAATAATCGGAGCATGAAGGTCCTCAACCTCCGATGCACGCACGACCACCGCTTTGAAGGGTGGTTCGGCTCGGAAGAAGACTTTCAGTCGCAGCACGAGCGCGGCCTGGTCGAATGCCCGTTGTGCGCCGACAAGACCGTCACCCGCCTGCCCAGCGCGCCGCGGTTGAACGTGTCGAACCTGCGTGAAGTGGCGGCCGTGCGGCCACCGGATGACGCGCAGGCTCAAGCCCAATCAAAGTGGATGCGCGCGGTGCGCCACCTGATGGACAACACCGAAGACGTCGGCGAGCGCTTCCCTGAAGAAGCACGCCGCATTCACTACGGCGAAGTGCAGGAGCGCGGCATTCGCGGCCAGGCCACTCGTGAAGATGCCGACGCGCTGCGCGAAGAGGGCATCGAGGTGATGGCCGTGGCGGTGCCGGCTGCGCTGAAGGGCAACGTTCAGTAGCGCTGTGCCACCGGCTCGGCGGCCTGGGGCGCGCGTTCAGCGTGCCCCGGGTTGCACAACACCGCGAAGCGTGAAGCGGCCAACGCGCTCAGATAGGTGTCGCCGCTCCGGTCGATCGTGAAGCCGTCGCCAGCCTCCAGCACGGTGTCGCGCGGGTCGTTGTCTTGAGTCAACCACACGCAGCCCGACAGGCAGACCACGCGCCGGCCCTGGCCGTCGTGGATTCTGTACAGGCTGCCCTTGGCCAGGTCGTTGGCGGCGCGAAACAGGTCGGTGTCCATGGTCAGCTCCTTTGCTTTTGCATCGATTTGCATGAATGAGGTGCATGCATCAATCGGGGCAAGTGGTTGACGATCGGTCGATCGCCTGGGTACAGTCTGCAGTACGCGCTCGGAGCGTTCAAACGGTATTCCGGAATGTGATGCATGCACTGAAGGAATGCGAAACCGACGCTCGACATCGTCGCCTCCCATGAGAAACCGCCTCTACGACCTGCCGCCGCTGAACCAGCTCGAAGCCTTCGAGGCCGCCGCCCGGCACCTCAGCTTCACGAAGGCGGCCGACGAGCTGGCGCTCACGCAGTCGGCCGTCAGCCGCCAGATCGCTGCGGTCGAAGAGCACTTTGCCGTGCCGCTGTTCCGGCGCCTGCACCGCGCCCTGCTGCTCACCGAAGACGGCCAGACCCTGCACCGCGCCGTCAGCGAGGTGCTGGCGCGGCTGCACCAGGTGAGCGGCGAGCTGCGCGCGGCGGGCCGCGTGAAGACCGTCGTCGTCACCACCACACCCGGCTTTGCGGGGCTGTGGCTGATCCCGCGCCTGGCGGCGTTCGTGGCCGCGCACCCGGAGGTGGACGTGCGCATTTCGGCCGGCTACCAGCTCGTCAACCTGAACCGCGACGGCGTTGACGTGGCGGTGCGCTACAAGACCGAAGAGATGGCCGGCCCGGGCGCGCTGCGGCTGTTCGGCGAGCAGTTCGTGCCGGTGTGCAGCCCGGCGCTGATGCAGTCTGCCGCCACGCCGCTGGTCGAACCGCAAGACCTGCGCCACCACGTGCTGCTGCACCTCACATCCGACGGCGACGCCCATTCGCCCGACTGGCCGATGTGGCTGCGCATCATGCAGATCGGCGATTTGAAGCCGGCCGGGGCGATGCACTTTTCGCAGTACGACCAGGCCATCCAGGCGGCCGTCAGCGGCCAGGGTGTGGCCTTGGGGCGCCTGCCGCTGGTGGCGGGGTTGATGGAGCAGGGCAAGCTGGTCGCGCCGTTCAAGGGCGCGCTCGGTTCACCGCGGGGCTACTTCCTGGTGCAGTCCGACGCCGCCAGCCGCAAGCCCGAGGTGCAGGAGTTTGTGGCCTGGCTGCGCAACGAGGCGGACGCCACGGCGCGTGGGCGCGCCCCGGTCTGAACCCTTCGCGCGGTCGCGCACCGGCCTGAGTTCTAGAGAACCCGACCCGGGTTCATGCGCCCCTCGGGGTCGAGCGCCTGCTTGATCGCGCGCATCATCTGCATCGCCACCGGCGACTTGCGCTTGGCGAGTTCGTCGCGCTTGAGTGTGCCGATGCCGTGCTCGGCCGAGATCGAGCCGCCTTGCGCGCTCACCGCGTCGTAGACGATGGTGTTGACCGCCTTCTCGCATTCGCGCAGAAAGTCGGCCGCCGATTGGCCCGCTGGTGCCTGCACGTTGTAGTGCAGGTTGCCGTCGCCCAGGTGACCGAAGTCGACCAGCCGCACCCCCGGGAAGGCGCGCTCCAGCGCCGCGTCGGTGGCGGCGACGAAGGCGGGGATCTTCGACACCGGCACAGAGATGTCGTGCTTGATGTTGAGCCCCTCCAGGCTCTGCGCGAGCGGGATCGACTCGCGCAAATGCCACATGGCGTTCGACTGGTCGATGCTGCTGGCCACCGCGGCATCGGTGATCAGCCCACGCTCCAACGCCGTTTCCAGCAGCGCCTCGAACAGCGCGGTGGCGTGTTCGGCGCTCTCGCAATCCGATTGCTCCAGCAGCACTGTCCACGTTGCCGATGGCAGCGGCTGCGCCAGTTGCGGGAAGTGCTTTCGCACCAGCCCCAGCGCAAATTCGCCCATCACCTCGAAGCCCGTCAGCCCCGGCCCGAGCCGCGCCTGCGCGAGTTGCAGCAGGCCGACCGCGGCCTCCATCGACGGCAGCGCAGCCAGCGCCGTCGTGACCGCCGCGGGCTGCGGGTAGAGCTTGAGCGTGGCGCCGGTGATCACGCCGAGCGTGCCCTCGCTGCCGATGAACAGGTCGCGCAGGTCGTAGCCGGTGTTGTCCTTGCGCAGGCCGCTCAGGCCGTCCCACACGTCGCCGTCGGCCGTCACCACCTCGAGCCCCAGGCACAGTTCGCGCGCGTTGCCGAAGCGCAGCACCTGCGTGCCGCCGGCGTTGGTGGCCAGGTTGCCGCCGATGGTGCAACTGCCTTCGGCCGCCAGGCTCAGCGGGAACAGCAGGCCTTGCGCGGCGGCTGCCTCTTGCACGACCTGCAGCACGCAGCCGGCGTCCACCGTCATCGCGAGGTTGGCCGTGTCGATGTGGCGCACGCGGTTCAAACGCGCCAGGTTCAGCACCACCTGCGTGCCGCTCGCATCGGGCCCCGACGCACCCACCAGCCCGGTGTTGCCGCCCTGCGGCACCAGGCTCGTGCCGTGGGCCTTGCAGGCCTTGACGACCGCCGCCACCTCGGCCGTCGAACCGGGCCGCACGACCGCCAGTGCCTTGCCGTGCCAGCGCTTGCGCCAATCGACCTCGTAGGCCGACAGGTCGCCTTCGGTCAGCACCTGGGTCGGGCCGACCACGCCGATCAGCGCGTTGAGAAGTTGGCTCATGCCGCGGTCTCCTTGGCATTCTTCAAGCGCCACCGCACATGCAGCGCGCACGCGGTGAACAGCACCAGGCACAGCACCACTTCGACCATCGCCAGCTTCGCGCTCAAGCCGCCGTCACCCGCCGCGCGCACCACGCCTTCGGTGAAGTACACCCACACCAGCAGGCTGACCCAGCGATAGGTGTACATGCGGTTCTTCAGCAGCCCCGCCAGCGGCAACGCCAGCGGCAGCACCTTCAGCGCCAGCGTGCCGCGGCCAGTGGGTGCGAGCCACAGCTCCCACGCCAGGCCCAGCACGATCAGACCGAGCAGGCTGGCCACGGCCAGCACCCGCGTCCACGCGACGGCGGTGGACGGGGCGGCGGATTGAAGAGGTGCAGCGGGGGTCGAATTCATCGCTGGCTATCATGCCAGCAATGAACCCGCCGACCCGCCGCGTGCCGCTCGCCTTCAGGGCCGGCTGGCAAGAGCATGGGGCCCGCCTGCTGCAGACCCTGCAGACGTGGCCCTGGCTCGACACGCTGAAGACCCTGCGCATTCGCTTTCGCGAAGACCGCCTGGGCATCACCGCCAGCAGCCTGACCTTCACGACCTTGATCTCGCTGGTGCCGCTGGTCACGGTGATGCTCGCGATCTTCTCGGCCTTCCCGATGTTCGCGAGCTTCCAGACCTCGCTGCAAACGTACTTCCTGCAGAGCCTCGTGCCCGACGGCATTGCCAAGCCGGTGCTGGCCGCGCTGACGCAGTTCGCTGCCAAGTCGAACCGGCTCGGCACGGTGGGCCTGGCCTTCCTGGTCATCACCGCGCTGGCGCTGATGCTGACGATCGACCGCACGCTCAACGCCATCTGGCGCGTGCGCACGCCGCGGCCGATGGCGCAGCGCGTGCTCGTCTACTGGTCGGCCGCCACCCTGGGCCCGCTGCTGCTGGGCGTGAGCCTGAGCCTCACGTCGTACGTGCTGTCTGCGTCGAAGGGCCTGGTCGGCTCGTTGCCCGGTGGTGTGAGCTTTCTGCTGGGCACCGTCGAGTTCGTGCTGCTCGCCGCCGGCATGGCCGGGCTGTTTCACTACGTGCCCAACACCCACGTGCGCTGGCGCCACGCCCTCTCGGGCGGCGTCTTCGTGGCGCTCGGCTTCGAGCTGGCGAAGAAGCTGCTGGCCTGGTACCTGGCCCAGGTGCCAACGTTCTCGGTGGTCTACGGCGCCTTCGCCACCGTGCCGATCTTCCTGGTGTGGATCTACCTCGGCTGGGTGATCGTGCTGCTCGGCGCCGTGATCGCCGCCTACGCCCCCAGCCTGCAGATGCGCGTGGCCCGCTGGCCCGACACGCCGGGGTCGCGCTTTCATCTGGCGGTGGTGGTGCTGCGGCAGTTGGCCGCGGCGCAGGCTCAGCCTGGGCGGGGGTTGAACGCGAGCGAACTGTCGGAGACGCTGCGTACCGACCCGCTTCAGATCGAGCCCATCCTCGACACGCTGGTCGCGATCGACTGGGTGGGCTTGCTGGACGAAGCCGGCAACGCGCGCTACGTGCTGCTGTGCGACCCAGACACCACGCCCGCCAAGCGCCTGGTGGCGCAGTTGCTGATGGAGCCGGCGGCGTCGATGGAGGCGTTCTGGAAGAGGGCGGGATTTGATCAGATGACGGTGAGGGAGTTGATGGCGCGATAAGTTGGGTGCTTTGAAACTCCTGTTTGGGCGCGAGAACTTCACGCTGCCATTTGTGCGGTGCCGTTGGCGACAATTGAAGTAGTCGTTCTTCGCGCGCATGCGCGCGTTGGCATGTCGGCTCTTCGGAGGTCTAGAGTTACGGACTTATATACTTGACAAACGCACCATAACCGCCGAAATTAGCCTTTGACAGGCCGGTGTGGTGCTCCGAAAACGTTTGGAGCGAATATGGAAGACGAAGGCGAAACCAGAAGCGGCGCGCTGCGCCGCTTCAATGCGGCAACCCGCATCAGGGATCGTTTCGCAACGATGGTGCGCGCGCCGATGCGCTTCATTGAAAGCGCATTGGCAAGGGGTCTCATGCGCGACGAAGGGCCTCTAGCGCGCGCTCTAGCAAAGCGATACCAGCGACGCGAGATGCCGCGTTGAGAGATGCGCGTGAGTCTGAGGCTGTAGCCCAGACCACCAAAGTAACGCGCTCCCTATGTCCGGAAGGAGATTCGCCTTCGATGGCGATTTCTCGTTGCAAAAACCCGTTGTCTTCCAGTGGGTTGTTGAAGTCGATTTCCATGTTTGTCCCCGTGGTTGATGGCGAAAGTTCGACGCCATGATCTTAGGTGCCACCGTCATCGTCTTGCTCGCTTCCTGGTTCGCGACCGCTATCTCGCTTGCCTCGCCTGAAATAGTTGAACTGCTCGCCTCCGCGAGCAACGCTTGTGCCGTTGCGAAAGATTTTGAGACAGAAGCCACTGGTATGCCGCTCGCCGAAAACGTCGTCATAGATAACGCGCCCAATCAAGAAGAAGCGTTTGCCGCCAGCGTCAAGTTTGCCGTTCAGTTCGGTGACTTGCTCCGGTGTCACGGGATCGTGCCAGAGGAGGAACTGGTAGGTCGATGGCTCAGGCCGCACCGGTATGACCGTTCTATCCTCCTTCTTGAGTGGCCTCACAAGCTCACTCTGTGGCGGCGTGTCCCAGGAGATGCGGAGTTCGCAGTCAGCCGCGACCATGAAGGCAGGAGACTGCCCGTAGTTTTCCAGCGAGAGCGTCAGTTGCGGTTTGGCGAACGGCCCTTGGTGGCCCTTGGGTGGATAGAGAAACGTTGCATTGGCAATGCGCGGGACCACGATTGGCCAGGCCATAGATTGCGCAATGGAGGCGCTCTTGACCGCAGCGATAGCTGTCCTTCGCGTCTCGCAGAATGTCAGGCCGAGACCGACAAGTCCAAAGAGAGAAAGGACGACGGCCGCCTTCGACGCAAGCACCTGTTCCTCGGTGGCATCCGCAGTCCTTTCTTGGGCCTTCAGGTCGGCGGCATCATGCTTGGTGGACTGTGCTTCACGCTCCTTAGTGTGCGCGGCATCACTTGGGGACTCGATCACCCGGACAGGAAGCGGCGCGCTTTCGGTTGGGTATTGGCGCCGATCGGGTTCGCTGGCAGCTTTGCCTTTTACAGTTGGGCTTGGCTTGGTCACCCGTTGGCCTTCCTGAGCCGCTATTGAAGGTCCTGCTAAGACCAATGCAGCGCACGCGAAAGCAACGATGCGGCGCATGGGCTACTTCGCTTTGCTTGGCTTCTTCGTTGGCGACGTGGCGGCCTTCTCGGCCGGTTTCGGATGCTGCTTCGGCATCGTGTTGAGCATGCGCCGAAGCACGTCGTCAGGCTTGTTGGCTTCAGCTTCTTCCTGGGTTCGCTTCGTCATGAGTTGGGCTCCTTGTGTTGATGATCAACGGCGCTACTTCGCGGCCTTGATGTCTGCCTTGGCCTTGGCTTTCAGGTCTTCGCAGAGTTGTCGTGTCATGCGCTTGTCGCTGCCTGGTGCAGCGTCCTGCATGGCCTTGTCGCAGAAGTCGTTGACGTTCGATTGCTTGTCGTAGGCCGCAGACTTTTCATCCGACATATTGGCTCCGATGGCCCACATCAGAACGACAACTGCAACGGCAGCAAGCGCAATGTATCCAAGCACTTTCAAGATTGGACATCCTATGAATCAAGCAGCATCAGCAGATCAGGAACTATTGCAGGCCGGCCGCGCGCCGAGTCGCTCTGCTAGTGAGATAGTGCGCAATGAACTCGCTCTTTTCGAGCCCACGAAGTGCGGCGACACCTTCAGCGCTGAACTGCTCGCTGAGCATTTTCTTGCTGTTCTCAACCGTCACCATGAATCCGTGAATCTGCCTCCACAACATGAAGGCTGACTCTTGATCGTTGAGCCTTTCTCCCAAAGCCTCAACGCCAAGCAAACACGCAATGAAGTAGAGTTCGGAAAGGGCTGGGTCGAAGTCGATAGCAAATGCGCCATCTCCCTTTCGTAGGTCGGCATGCTTGAAGAAGTTCAGATGATCCTTTAGCGAGGCCACCGCTTCCTTGGACATTTCCTTCTTGATCAATGGGCTATCGAAGAGAAGCGGAGGCCCCTTGGCTTTCCTGTTCAGGTCGTGCAGCACTTGGTATGCCGATCCGGCTAGCGAGTGAATCGAAACCGCATCGCCATCTGCGAACCATAGAGTCAATGCGGTTTCAAGTTGCCGCCTCGCGGCTTCAATTCTTGTGACTCGCATGATGTTCGGTTGGGGCATTCTTTGTTGTCCGTTCAGATGGCTATGAACAAGCCGCACGAATCGCACACCGCGACGCTCACGCGATCCCCGTTGTGATGGAACTCGGTGCGCAGCCGATTCGATGCGCCCGCCAGCACCCAGCAGGCCGGGCAATGCTCGGCACCAACGGCCGGTGCGTAGCCTGAGCGCTTCCCGAGCTTCTTCGCTTCCATCGCAGCGATCTTCTTGAGTGCCGTCGTGCGTGGGCTGGCGGTGTGCTTACTGGAAGAACTTTGACGTAGCAGACCGCCGATAGGTCAGGCGCTTGCCGCCGATGTTTTGCAGCGCCCAAGCCGCGCGCTCCACATCGTTCACGCCCAGCTTCTCGCGGTTGTTCCAACGGAAGTCGAACTCTGTCACGTAGCGCTGCAAGTGCTTCTCGCTGACGTGGTGGAACGTGCCGACCAGGCCGCGCTTGAGCAGCGCGAAGGACGCTTCCACGGTGTTCGTCGTCACATCGCCGCGCGAGTATTCCTTCGCTGTGTGGTTGACCACGCTGTGCTGCGCGAAGTCCTTGCCGAGCTTCTGGTAGACACCGGCATCGTCTGTCATCAGATGGGCCTTCGCGGCGATCTGCGCATTGAGGATCGGGCGCAGAGTATTCGGGCCGATGTTGGGCACGTGGTACGAGCGCTTTTCGCCATCGCGCTCGACCAGCGAGACGATCTTCATTTGGTGGTGGTAGCTGCGCGCGCCCTTGGCCTGCTTGCCCTTGTTGCCCCAGAAGGTTTCATCGACCTCAACCGGGCCGCCGTCGCCGCCGAGTTGGCCTTCGGGCTCGATGTTCATCGCTTCTCGGATGCGGTGCGACATGAACCATGCGGTCTTGTACGTCACGCCCAGCGTGCGGTGCAGTTGGTGCGAGCTGATGCCCTTCTTCGATGAGCACATCAGGTGCGTGGCCAGCACCCATTTGTGAAGCGGAACCTTGGAGCGCTCAAAGACAGAATTGACGGTCACGGTGTACTGCGAACGGCAGTGGCCGCAGAAGTACAGGCCAGGGCGGTGCGCAGCGCCTTCGAGTTTGGTTTGACGGTCGGCGCCGCCACAATGGGGGCACACTGCGCCATTGGGCCAGCGCAGCGCTTCAAGATGCTCGCGTGCTGCGCCATCGTCGTTGAATCGGGGTTCGGTGAAGAGTGCTGAGGCCATGGTTGTCTCCCGTCGTTGAGAGTATTTTCAGGCCGCGAAGTGCGTTTGTCAAGTATATAAGTCCGTAGAGTTAGACGGGCCGGAGCACGCGCGGAAGTCACTTTCTTGAGTAGGCTTCCGCTGTATCTATCTTCTTCGCGAGGGCCTCCTTGACCGCTCGCGGTAGTGATGGCGCGCGGCCTAGCTTTATCCTTGCTGCACCAAAGTCACCACTCTGTATTTCGAGAAGAACCATTAGCTTGTCCAGATCGCCGACGTGTCGACGGTCAAGGTTTGTGCCTGCACTGTGAATCAGCCTGCTGATCTTGTCTATCGTACTACGAGCTTCACTGGTGGATCCAATATCAAGCTCAATTCGAGCAAGCGTGAGTAATACTGGAATGTGTTTCGGTGTGGTGGCAACGGCGCGCCGCGCCCAATCGACAGCCTGAACCGCATCACGAAGGACGCCATAATATTGAGCCCGACGACTTTCATAGAAGCTACGATTCTCATACTTGGCAGTCTCTTCCAGTATGCGAAAGAGACGTTCTAGTTCAGGGTCATTTTCAAGGTATCGACGGTCATCTCGATGCCTTTCAACAAGTATCTCAAGGAGTCCATCAACGACAAATGGATTTCTGTCAGTTATTCTGAAAGCAGCACGTGCAAATGATTCTGCCTCCACCAGGTTATCCTTGAGTCGGCACAACTGGGAGAGCTCGCGAAGAATATGAAAGTTTCGCTCTCCTCCTAGTTTATGTGCAGCTCGAAAATCAGATTCTGCCTGATCCAGTCTACCGTCATATCGCGCCTTGAAGCCATTAATGAAATTGAGGTTTCGGCGTGCCAGCTGATCCTTCTTGGTTGACAGTATAGAAACTCCATCTTCCAAGTCTCGCTCGCCGCCAACGACTCTAACTGCTGCGAGGCACCACAAACGAAGCGCTTCAATTTGAGCCTCATAAGTCAGTTTTCCCTTACCATCATATGCGCGCCGGGAAAGCTGAATCGTGCGAGAGTACTCTTGCGAATCATAAAACGAGCGCGCCACCCGCAAAAGATGGGATGGCAATAGACACCTGTTCAGAAGCGGATTGCTTGCGTTGGGATCTCTGTAGAGTGCCGATAAAATGCTGCTGTCGATAGTTGAGATATCTACTTCGTCCGTCGTGGACAGAGTTGAGAACCTCTGAATTAGGCGGGTTCTGCAGTCATCCACAAATCGCTTCGACTCCACGCTCCAAACGTGGCGAGACAGAACAACCGGTAGGTACGGCGCTAAGCGGATGTAGGACCCGTCGCTTTCGAGTATCCCGTGATCTTGAAGATATCCAATACTACTCGATAGTATTTCCTCATCCTTCATGTTTGTGGCCACGAGTAGATCCTCGGCCGACAAGTATTCATACTCGGCAAATAGAGCCAAGAGTTGTTCGCGTTCTGCGTAAAGCTTTAGTCCATCGACAATTATTCGCGATTGTTGTCGCAGCGTTTCAAGAAACTCTATGCGCTCAGTTCGTAGCCGTGCAATACCAAGTTCTGCAGCGTATCTAGCCGCAATCTGAATATTTCGAGGGTGCCCCGTGACGTGCTGGCAAATGTCATCCACAAGTTCATTGTCGACTGCCAAACCAAGGTGTTTCATCCAGATCGACAGCAGTCGCTTTGAGTCCGGATTGTCGAGGCTGTTCGCTTGTACGAAGAATGTATTCGGATAGTAACCTCTTTTCGACGGCGCTATCAACCGGCGCGATATTAGTACCAGTTTGGGCCAAGGTGAGCTTGAGAGCCTTCTCGTCAACGCAGTGAGCCAACTCGATATGAGGCCGCCATCATCGACAAGGGCGTCCTTGCCACGGATTAGCACAAGTTGCTTCTGAGCTGCCAGGGTTTCGATGATTTGAGCTGAGCTAGCGGATTGGTCTTCTTCAGGAAGTGCGGAGAACGCATCGAGCCTGTTGGTTGCATCGAGCAAGTTGAGATTCTCAGTCTGATTTAGCAAGGCGCGATGTAGTTCTACATGACCTTCCTCGTCAGCCAAGGTAATTTCCACTGGCATTTTTATGAGCTGCGGATGAATATCGCTGATTGCTCGTTTTGCGAGGGTTCTGCGTCCTATTCCATCGTTGCCACCAATGAAAAGTACAGTGGGAGCAGAATCAGTTAATGAGGATAATGCATCCTTTATTACGCTCATTTCTTTATCTCGCCCGACGAAGAAGCTAAGCGACGGATTACTCTGTAGCGCCATGTCGAGCAATGCAGATCGAATTGCGTTTACAATAACTCCGGGGCTTGTTGTTCGACGATAAACATACATGCGCAGCCATTCGGGAAGGTCTTCTGTGACTGCATCGCCAAGCAGAAATACCATGACCTTTGAAATCTCACCGGCCGATACATAGTGTTGTGCCAGTGATAGTTCTGTCTTGACCCATTGAGAATCTGCCGATGCTTTACTGACGAAAAGAACAAAAACGCTTGTTCTTCGAATGGCCTCGAAGATCTCAGACGCGCTCAGACCGCCTTGTTCAAATGTTGCGGCGTCGTACTGAACATTTGCGGCCCCCAACTGGCGGAAAATTGGATCAATGAGGCCCTTGTCTTTGCTACTGTGAGACAGGAATGCCTTCTTTTGCATGGAGACCTCCTAAACGGAGAATAGAAGTACAGATCCTAGAGGCCGCCGCTTTGCGAGGAAATAGTACGGGGATAGAAAATCTACTTAAAGGGCAGACCTATCAGTACTTTGGCGCACTTTGTCAATCTTTGCGGCTAGGTCTAGGGCGACTGGGACAGCGAGGATGCCGGCTTGGATGGCCCTAGCGTTGTGCTCAGGAGCTTGAGCGGCGTGACCGTCACCAAATTGAGATCTCACTGCCTCCCACACCGCATCCGGCGCCTCCGCCATCATGTGGTGCCCTGACTCCACCATCACCACCCGCGCCTTCAGCGCTGCCGCCAGTTCACCCGTCACCTTCGGCGACGTCATCTGGTCGGCCTTCCCCAGCACGAACGTCACCGGGCAGCGCACCTGCTTCGCGGCCTGCATCCCGTTCGCATACTGGTTGCACACGCTGAAGTCGAGGTGGAACAAGTTCAACCCCGTCTGCCCGGCTTGCGTGCGCCGCATCAGCGCGCGGTTGCTGCCGTGCACCCACATGCCGGGGCAGGGGTACGAGGGTTTGGAGGCTGTTGTTGAGATGGAGAACGCGTTGACCATGTCGATGGCCTTCAGTGGGGTCTCTAGGGCGGTGTTCAGCAGGGCGTCGCTCACCTTCATCGGGTAGGCGGTGCCGAGCATGGCCAGGCGGGTGATGCGGGCGGGGGCGCGTGCAGCCGCTTCCAGCGCGATCAGCGAGCCCATGCTGTGGCCGACGAGGGCGGCTTGTTGCACGTCGGCGGCGGCTAGCAGGGCGAGGGTCCAGTCGGCCAGGGCTTCGACGCTGTCCTGCGGCGGGCCCTGGCTCAGGCCGTGGCCGGGCAGGTCGACGGCGAGCACGGCGTGGCCGCGGTGGGCGAACCAGCGTGACAGCAGCGTCCACGCGCTGTGGTCGTGCAGCGCGCCGTGGATGAAGACGATGCAGGGCAGGGTGGGGTCGAACGGTTTGCCGCCGGTGTAGGCGTAGGCGGTGTGCTTGCCGGTGGGGGTGGCGACTTGCAGTTCCATCACGCACCTGCTTTCTCGGCGGTCGTTCCTGTCACTTTCTCTGCCACCTTCAGCGCGCGCTTCAGGTCGTCGATCAGGTCGTCGGCTTCTTCGAGCCCGATCGACAGGCGGATCGTGCCGGGCGTGATGCCGGCACTCGCGAGCGCGGCGTCGTCCATGCGGAAGTGCGTGGTCGAGGCGGGGTGAATCACGAGCGAGCGGCAGTCGCCCACGTTGGCCAGGTGCGAGAAGATCTTCAGCGCCTCGATGAAGGCCTTGCCCTGCGCGCGCGAGCCGCGCAGGTTGAAGCTGAACACCGAGCCGCAGCCTTTGGGCAGCAGCTTCTTGGCCAGCGCGTGGCTGGGGTGCGATTCAAGCTCGGGGTAACCCACGCTCTCGACCATCTTCTGCGCGGCCAGGAAGGCCACGACCTTGCGCGTGTTCTCCACATGCCGCGCCATGCGCAGCGACAGCGTCTCGACGCCTTGCAGGATGAGCCACGCGGTGTGCGGGCTCATGCACGCGCCGAAGTCGCGCAAGCCCTCGCGGCGTGCGCGCAGCAAGAAGGCGCCGATGGTGCTTTCTTCGCTGAACACCATGTTGTGGAAGCCGGCGTAAGGCTGGTTCAGTTCGGGGAAGCGTGCGGACTTGGCCCAGTCGAACTGCCCGCTGTCCACCAGCACGCCGCCGATCACCGTGCCGTGGCCCGACAGGAACTTGGTGGCCGAGTGGTACACCAGGTCGGCGCCCAGGTCGAAGGGCTTCATCAGGTAGGGCGTGGTGAAGGTGCTGTCCACCAGCAGCGGCAGGGCGTGCTCGTGGGCCAGGGCCGAGATGGTGGGGATGTCGAGCACGTCGAGCCCCGGGTTGCCCAGCGTCTCGCCGAACAGCATTTTCGTTTCAGGGCGGATCGCGGCGCGCCACGCATCCACGTCGCCCGGCTTCACGAAGGTGGTGGCTATGCCGAAGCGCGCCAGCGTGTAGTGCAGCAAGTTGTGCGAGCCACCATACAACGCGCTCGACGCCACGATGTGCGAGCCGGCGCCCGCGAGTGTGCAGATGGCCAGATGCAAGGCCGCCTGCCCGCTTGCGGTGGCGATGGCGCCAACGCCCCCTTCCAGTGCGGCCACACGTTCTTCGAGCACCGCGTTGGTGGGGTTGCTGATGCGGCTGTACACATGGCCCGAGCGTTCCATGTTGAACAGTGACGCGGCGTGCTCGCTGTTCTCGAACACAAACGAGGTGGTCAGATGAATGGGCACGGCGCGCGCGCCAGTGCTGGGGTCGGGGGCTGCACCAGCATGCAGCGCCAGGGTGTCGAAACCAGGGTCTGAATATCCGGCCATGCTGTCTCCAATCTCTGTGTCGGGAATCTATCGGTGCCCTCTGCAATCATTGTGGGCTATATTCTTTTCATAGCACTGCAAGGCGAGGTTCCCCATGAAAGTCAGCGATATCCTGCGCGTCAAGGGCGGTACGCTGTTCACCGTGTCTCCGGACGATCCGCTGGCCGGCGCAGTCAACACCATGGCCGAGCGCGACATCGGCTCGCTGGTGGTCATGGACCATGGCAACCTGATCGGCATGCTGACCTTTCGCGAGGTGATTCTGGCCATCGTGAAGAACGGCGGCTCGGTGGGCAACACCACCGTGCGCAGCGTGATGGACGACGCGCCGCTCACCTGCACCCCCGAAACCGAGATCGACGAAGTGCGCCGCATGATGCTCGGCCGCCATGCGCGCTACATGCCGGTCATCACCGAGCGCACGCTGATGGGTGTGATCTCGTTCTACGACGTGGCCAAGGCGGTGGTCGACGGGCAAGACTTCGAGAACCGCATGCTGAAGGCCTACATCCGCGACTGGCCGGTCGACGAGCCGGCCGACGAACAAACCTCTGGCGGCAAGGCTTCGTAGGCGCCCATGTCTGGAAGTACCCTCGGCCACCTTTTCCGCGTCACCAACTTCGGCGAATCGCACGGTCCCGCCATCGGCTGCGTGATCGACGGCTGCCCGCCCGGCATGCCGCTGAGCGAAGCCGACATTCAGCCCGAGCTCGACCGCCGCCGCCCCGGCACCAGCCGCCACGTGACGCAGCGCAACGAACCCGACGCGGTGGAGATCCTCTCCGGCGTGTTCGAGGGCCTGACCACCGGCACGCCGATCTGCCTGCTGATTCGCAACACCGACCAGCGCAGCAAGGACTACGGCAACCTGCTCAACACCTTCCGCCCCGGCCACGCCGACTACACCTACTGGCAGAAGTACGGCCTGCGCGACCCGCGCGGCGGCGGGCGCGC
>JANMYQ010000035.1:0-11672 GCA_031382215.1 Methylibium sp. | reverse complement strand
TATGGATGTCCAGTACATTGGCTCAACTGGAGCTAAGCGGATACCCCTTATGGATGTCCAGTACATTGGCTCAACTGGAGCTAAGCGGATACCCCTTATGAATATACAGTCGCGCCATGCCTGTGCACAACGCATCGCGCGACGACATCTTCGCCGGCCTGAACGGCGCCCAACGCGCCGCCGTCGAACACGGCCTGGAGGGCGACCCGCGTGAGGCACCCGCCCTGCTCGTGCTGGCCGGCGCCGGCAGCGGCAAGACCAAGACGCTGGCGGCCCGCGTCGCGCGCCTGGTGCTGGCCGGCGCCGACCCGCAATCCATTCTGCTGCTCACCTTCTCGCGCCGCGCCGCGGCTGAGATGACACAGCGCGCCGGCGCGCTGCTGCACCAGGCGCTGGGCCTGCCGAGCACCACGGCCGCGCCGGTGCTGCCGTGGGCAGGCACCTTCCACGCCGTCGGCGCGCGGCTGTTGCGCGAGCACGCGGCGCACATTGGCCTGGCGCCCGGCTTCACGATCATCGACCGCGGCGACGCCGAAGACCTGCTCGGCCAGGTGCGCCACGAACTGGGCTTCAGCACGACGAAGAAGCGCTTCCCGATGAAGGGCACCTGCCTGTCCATCTACTCGCGCGTGGTCAACAGCCAGGCCACGCTGCGCGAGGTGCTGGACGAACACTTCCCGTGGTGCTCCGACGTGGAGGCCGAGCTGCGCCGCCTGTTCGGCGCCTACGTCGCTCAGAAGCAGACGCAGCAGGTGCTCGACTACGACGACCTGCTGCAGTACTGGGCCCAGGCAATGACCGAGCCGGCGCTGGCGCGGCACATCGGCGCGCGCTTCGAGCATGTGCTGGTCGACGAATACCAGGACACGAATCGCCTGCAGGCCGCGATCCTGCTGGCGCTCAAGCCCGACGGCCGTGGCCTCACCGTGGTGGGCGACGACGCGCAGGCGATCTATTCGTTCCGCGCCGCCGAAGTGCGCAACATCCTCGACTTCCCGAACCAGTTCACGCCGCCGGCGCGCGTGCTCACCTTGGAGCGCAACTACCGCTCGACGCAACCGATCCTAGACGCCTCGAACGCGGTGATGGACCTCGCCGCCGAGCGCAACGCCAAGCGTTTGTGGACCGACCGCGTCTCATCGCACCAACCGCTGCTGGTGACGGTGGAAGACGAATCGGCGCAAGCGCGCTGGGTGGCCGACCGCGTGCTCGAACACCGCGAACAAGGGCTGCGGCTGAAGTCGCAGGCGGTGCTGTTCCGCACCTCGCACCACAGCGCTGCGCTGGAGTTGGAACTGGCGCGGCGCAACATCCCGTTCGTCAAGTTCGGCGGGCTGAAATTCCTCGAAGCGGCGCACATCAAGGACGTGCTCAGCGTGCTGCGCTGGGCCCAGAACCCGCGGCATCGGCTGGCCGGCTTTCGCGTCGCGCTGCTGGTGGCCGGCATCGGCCCGGCCAGCGCGAAGCGGTTGCTCGATGCGATGGAAGCGGCCACCGACCCGGCCGCGGCGTTCGCCGCGTTCACCCCGCCACCGGCCGCACGCGACGACTGGCACGCGCGGCGCGATCTGGTGCTGGCCTTGCGCGAGCCGGCTGCCGCCTGGCCCGCCGACATCGAACACGTGCAGCGCTGGTACCAACCGCAACTCGAACGCCTGCACGACGACGCGCGCGTGCGCCTGGCAGACCTGGCGCAACTGGCGCGCATCGCCGCTGGCTATTCCAACCGCGAACGCTTCCTGACCGAGTTGACCCTGGACCCACCGCAGGCCACCAGCGACGAGTCCGGCCCACCGCTTCTCGACGAGGACTACCTGATCCTGTCCACCATCCACTCGGCCAAGGGGCAGGAGTGGCAGTCGGTGCATGTGCTCAACGTCGTCGACGGTTGCATGCCCGCCGATATGAGCACCGGCTCGGCGCGCCAGATCGAAGAAGAGCGCCGCCTGCTTTACGTGGCGATGACGCGCGCCCGCCAGCACCTGCACCTGCTGGTGCCGCAGCGCTTTTACGTAACGCAGCAGGGCGCGTTCGGCGACCGGCATCTGTATGGGTCGTTGTCGCGCTTTGTTCCGCCGGAGGTGGCGGCGATGTTCGAACGGGTCGGGCCGGTGGCGGCGGTGGCAATGGAGCGAACAGCGGCGGAACTGGAGTTCCTGGCGCCCTTGGACATCAAGGCGCGACTGCGGTCGGCGTGGTGATTGGCTCCCTCGCCCCTTTGGGGAGAGGGTTGGGGTGAGGGGCCGCGCGCGGCAGCACAGCGCAGGGTGGGCAGCCCCCACCCCTGCCCTCCCCCAGAGGGGGAGGGAGTAAATGCTCAATTCAACCCGACGCGCATCAACTCGTTGCTGATCTTCAGAGTCGCCGCAAACTCCACCGGGTTGTCGTGCTCGAACACGAACAGATCGCAGCGCTGGCGCAACTTCGGCAACAAGGCCGGCCACCCGACAATGCCCCGCCCCAGCGCACACCAACCGTCTTCGCCGCGGCGCGGGCCGTCGGGTGCGATGTCCTTCACGTGCACCGCCACCAGCCGGTCCGCAAAATGTTCGACCCAGTGCAACGGGTCCTGCCCTGCCCGGCGCACCCAACCCAGGTCGGCCTCCCAGCCGAGCAACTCTGCGGGCACAGCGCCGAACAGCCAGTCGATCGCCATGCGCCCGTCGTACGCAAAGAACTCGAAGTCGTGGTTGTGGTACGCCATGCGCACGCCATGCTTCGTCAAGCCTTCTGCAATGCCGCCCAGGCGCCGCCCCATCGCGGCCCAGCCGGCGCCGGTGGCACTCAGTTCACCGCGCGGCAACCACGGCATCACCACCAGCGGGCAGCCGGTCGCCTCGCAGGCTTCGACCACATGGCCGGGCTGCGTTTCCAGCAGCTCCAGGCCGGCATGCATCGACGACAGCTTGAGGCCGTGCTCGGCCAGCGTCTGCGCAAATTTCGCTGGCGTCAGCCCGTGCGTCGATACGCTTTCGATCCACTCGAAGCCGGCCGCCTTGGCCAGCGCGAGTTGCGTGTTCAGGTCACCCGCATTGCGCAGGCTGTAGATCTGGACGGACAGTTTCATGGCGGGTTCCTTGAAAGATGCTTCATGCGAGCCGCCCGCTCATCGCGGCCGGGCGTTCGCAAGTGGTGGTGAGCTTCATCGCACGGCCGAGCGCGGCCGATTCGAGCGCCTTGTCCATCACCTCCAGCACATGCAGCGCCAGCGCTTCGTTGCAACGGTGCGGGCGACCCTGCTCGATGGCCAGCGCCATGTCGAGCAGGCCGATGCCGCGTGAGTTGGTGGTGTAGGGGCGGCGCTCGCGCACCGTCTGCCAGTCGCCGTTCTCGGCCGACCAGCGCACCTTGCCGCCAAACAGATTCGGGTCGTGGCCGAGGATCGTGCCCTTCTCGCCATACAGCTCGATCGGCGTGTGCGCGTGTTTCCACACGTCGAAGCTGACCGTCAACGACACCTCGGCGCCGGAGGCAAACCGCAGCAGCGAGACCACCGTGGTCGGCACATCGACCTTGATGGCCTTGCCCGCGTTCTCGCCGCGCGGAATGATGCGTTCGCGCCAGGTCATGCGCGCCGTGGCGCTCAGCTCGGCCACCGGCCCCAGGTGGTGCACCAGGTGGCTGATGTAGTACGGCCCCATGTCGTGCAGCGGGCCGGCACCGGGGCGGTAGAAGAAGGCCGGGTTCGGGTGCCAGTGATCAGGCCCATGGTTCATGAACATGGCGCTGCCGCCCACGATGCGCCCCACCGTGCCGGCATCCACCAGCGCGCGCACCGCCTGGCTGCCAGCACCCAGGACGGTGTCGGGCGCGCAGCCGAGACGAAGGTTTTTCTTCGCGGCCAAGGCCACCAGGTCCTGGCCCTGCGCAAAGGTGGCGGCAAGCGGCTTCTCGGTGAACAAATGTTTGCCGGCGTTCAGCACCGCCATGCCGACCTCGTGGTGCGCCAGCGGCGGCGTGATGTTGAGCACCACGCCGGCCGGCCCGGCAAGCAGTTCATCAACGCTCATTGCCGTCAGCCCGAACTCGGTCGCACGCGCCTGCGCCGCGGCGGCGTTGCCGTCGGCAATGCCGACGATGCGGACCTTGCGCTGCTTGCGCAAGGTGTTCAGGTAAGCCGGGAAGATGTTGCCGGCACCGATGATGCCGATCTGGATGACCATGGGCAGAGGTTCCTTGTGGGGTATCGACGAGTGAGACGTCGCGCGATGAAGGGGCTCACGCGTTGATCTTGTCCAGGCTGCGCAGCAGCCGCTTGCGAACCGGGTGCGGGCCGGCGACGAGCGAGTCGCGCCAGATGAGGCTGGGCGCGAAATCGCGCGTCACCGGCAGCTCCAGCCCATAACAGACGTTGATCAAATGGCGGCAGGCGTTGCGCGTGAATTCGGTGAACGGGATGCGCACCGTGCTGAGCGCTGGTGTGGTGTAGGCCGACAGTGCGCTGTCGTCGTAGCCGACGACCGACATGTCCTGCGGCAGGCGCAGGCCCTGGCCACCGAACACCGACATCGCCGCCATCGCCATCAGGTCGTTGGCGGCAAACACCGCGGTGAAGGGCCGGCTGCCGGCCAACAACTCAGCTGCCGCGCGGGCGCCGCCTTCGAAGGTGTAGGCGCCGCTGGTGCGCAGCGCATCGGGCACCACCAGGCCCGCATCGGCCAACTCGGCATGAAAGCCGGCCATGCGCGCGGCGTTGTCTTCGGCCACTTCCATGCCGGCGATCACTGCGATCTCGCGGTGCCCCTGCGCCAGCAGCGCACGCGCCGCCAGGCGCCCGCCCTGCCCATGGTCGGCGCCGAAACACTGCGCCTCCAGGCCCGGCACCACCCGGTTCAGCACCGCGATCTTCGGGAAGCGTGCGTGCATCGCCAGCAGGTCGGCGTCGAGCAACTCGTTGCTGCTGATCACGATGCCGTCGCACTCACGCTGCAACAGGAACTCGAGCCCGTCGAGCGCAAGCTGGCGCCCGTCGCCGGCACCGCAACCGTTGGCAACGACCATGTGGCGGTCGACTTCGCGCAGCTCGCTGTCGACCGCCTGCAGGATCGGGCCGTAGTACAGGCCCGAGAAGTGCGGCACGTACAGCCCGAGCATGCCCATCGTGCGCGTGGCGAGCGCGCGCCCGGCACTGGACGGGCGGAAATTCAGCGCCTTGATTGCCGCCCGCACTCGCTCGGCTGTGCCCGCGGCCACCGAGCCGTTGCCCGAGATCACGCGCGACGCCGTGCCCACGCCCACGCCGGCCAGGCGCGCCACGTCCTTGATCGTGGTGGCCATCGGTTCAGGCCTTTCAGAGCCGCACACCGCTGGCAGCGTCGAACAGCGACACGCGGCGCGGGTCGGCGCGCAGCCCGAGCGCATCGCCCCGTGCGTGCGGCGTGTGGCTGTGGGTGTTGACGGAAATCGCGGTGCCGCCCAGGTCGAGCCACAACACCACGTTGGCGCCCATCGGCTCGGCCAGCGACACGGTGGCGCGGCCGTCGGCCGGCTGATCGGGCGCCACCAGCGCAATGTGCTCGGGCCGCAGGCCCAGCACTGCGGCGCGGCCGGCCTGCGGTGGCTCGCTGAAGGCGTGGCCCGTCACGTCGAGCAGCAGCGCGGGCGAGCGGAACAGCACCCGGTCGCCCTGCAATTCGAGTTGGCCTTCCAGGAAGTTCATCGTCGGCGATCCCAGGAAGCCGGCCACGAAACGGTTCACCGGCCGCTCGTAGACCTCGGTGGGCGTGCCGATCTGCTGGATCTTGCCGTCCAGCATCACCGCGATGCGGCTGGCCAGGGTCATCGCTTCGGTCTGGTCGTGCGTCACGTAGACCATGGTCGTGCCCAGTTCCAGGTGCAACTGCTTGAGTTCGCGGCGCAGTTCGTTGCGCAGCTTGGCGTCGAGGTTGGAGAGCGGCTCGTCGAACAGGAACACGCCTGCGTCGCGCACCAGCGCACGCCCGATGGCCACGCGCTGGCGCTGCCCACCCGACAACTGCGCCGGCTTGCGCGCCAGCAGCGGCGTCAGGTGCAGCATGGTGGCGGCCCGCTGCACGCGCTTGTCGATCTCGGCCTTGGGCGTGCCGGCAATGCGCAGCCCGAACGACATGTTGCGCTCCACGTTCATCGTCGGGTAGAGCGCGTAACTCTGAAACACCATGCCGATGGATCGGTCCTTCGGGTCGGCCCAGGTCACGTCCTTGCCGTCGATCAGGATCGCGCCGTCGTTCACGTCCAGCAGCCCGGCGATGCTGTGCAGCAAGGTGGACTTGCCGCAGCCCGAAGGCCCCAGCAGCACCAGGAATTCACCGTCTTCGACCTGCAGGTCGATGTCTTTCAGGATGTCTACCTGGCCGAGGCGGACATGGAGTTGTTCGATGCTGACGCTGGACATGCGCGACCTTTTGTGGGTTCAGTGGGGTCAGCCCTTGACCGCGCCCGCGGCGATGCCGCGCACGAACCAGCGGCCCGAGACCAGGTAGATCAGAAGCGGCACCATCGACGTAAGGATGGTGGCTGCCATGTTGACGTTGTAGAGCTTCTCGCCGGTGGTGCTGTTGATCACGTTGTTCAGCTGCACCGTCATCGGCAGGTTCTCGCGCCCGGCGAACACCAGGCCGAGGATGAAATCGTTCCAGATGTTGGTGGCCTGCATGATCACCGCCACGATCAGGATCGGCGTGGACATCGGCAGCATCAACTGCAGGAAGATGCGCCAGAAGCCGCCGCCGTCGATGCGCGCGGCCTTGAACAGCTCTTGCGGGATCGAGGTGTAGTAATTGCGGAACAGCAAGGTCATCACCGGCATGCCGAACACGGTGTGCACCAGCACGATGCCGTACAAGGTGCCGAACAAACCCATGAAAGCCAGCCCGCGCACCAGCGGGTACATGAAGACCTGGTACGGAATGAAGGCGCCGAGCAACAGCACGCCGAACAGCCAGCCGGCCCAGCGGCTGCGCCAGAAGGCCAGCGCATAACCGTTCAGCGCGCCGACCAGGATCGACAGGATGGTGCTGGGCACGACGATCTTCACAGAGTTCCAGAAGCCCACCTGGATGCCCTTGCATTCCAGCCCGGTGCAAGCACTCGACCAGGCCTGCGCCCAGGCATCGAAGCTCGCGCCGGTGCCCGGCAGCGCGAAGATGTCGCCCAGGCGAATCTGGTCCATCGGCTTCAGCGAGGTGACCAGCATCACGTACAGCGGCAACAGGAAGAACAGCGCGCTGAACAGCAGGAAGCCGTAGATGCCGACGCGAGCCGGGGTGAGCCAAGGCCGGCGTGGGCGCACGCGCGGCACGGCGCCGGTCGCGCGCCCGGCGTGGGAAGGACCGATCACAGCGCTCATCTCACTTCGTCCTCTCATTCGCCAGCCGCTCGCTGCGCTTGCGCGCATACATCCACGGTGCCAGCACCGCCATCACGGTGATCAGCAGCACCGTCGACGCGGCCGAGGCCATGCCGATGTTGGAGCGGCCGAACAGGTAATCGAGAATGAATTTGGCCGGCACTTCGCTGGCGTTGCCGGGGCCGCCGCCGGTCATGGCCACCACCACGTCGTAGACACGCACGACCGACAGGAACAGCAGCACCAGCGCGGTGGCGATCGACGGCGCGATCATCGGCAGCACGATGCTCACATAGACGCGCCAGCGCGGAATGCCGTCGATGCGCGAGGCGCGCCAGATCTCGTCGTCCACGCCCCGCAGGCCCGCCAGCAGCAGCGCCATCACCAGCCCCGAGGCCTGCCAGATGGCAGCCAGCGCGACGGTGTAGATCACCTTGTCCTGCGTGACGATCCAGTCAAAGCTGAAGCCGCTCCAGCCCATGCGGCGCACCGCCGACTGCAAGCCGAGCTCGGGGTTCAGCAGCCACTGCCACACCAGCCCGGTGGCGACGAAGCTCATCGCATACGGGTACAGGAACACGGTGCGCAGCACGCCTTCGGCACGCACCTTCTGGTCGATGAAGACTGCCAGCAGGAAGCCGATCACCAGCGTGCTCACCATGAACACCGCGCCGAACTGCACCATGTGCTGCAGCGACACCATCCAGCGTTCGCTGCCGAACAGGCGCTCGTACTGCGCCAGGCCGACGAAGTCATCCGCCGGGAAGGTGCGCGAGCTGCTGACGGAGATGCGCACCGACCACAGCACCGTGCCGATGTAGCAGAACAGCACCGCCAGCGACTTCGGCACCAGCGCCAGGTTCAGCTGCCAGTTGAAGCGCGGGCCTCGGCGGGGACGGTTGGCTCCTGCCATCGATGGTTCCTTTGGGTGTTGGCTCCCTCGCCCCTGAGGGCCACGAAGGGGCCCCTTCGTGACCCCTGGAGAGGGTTGGGGTGAGGGGCTGCGGGTGGTGGTACCGCGACGCCGGCAGCCCCCACCCCTGCCCTCCCCCAGAGGGGGAGGGAGTAAGGCCGATCAGCTTTTGATCGCCCCTTGCAGCGCCTTCACCACATCATCCACCGACTGGTTGTTGTTCCAGTACTTCGTCATCACATCGCTGATCGAGCCCGCCACGTCGGGCGTGACCAGCATGTCGGGGTTGGCGAGGTGGCGGCTGCTGTCTTTCATGATCGCCAAGCCGGTCTGTGCGCACTGGTCCATGTCGGCAGTGTTCACGTCGGTGCGGATCGGGATCGAGCCCTTCTTGTTGTTGAACGCCACCTGCGTGGCCGGCGATGTCATCACCGTGGCCAGCATCTCCTGGGCCTTGATGGCGGCGGCGTCTTTCGTGCGCGGGAACACGAACACGTCACCGGCAATGATGTACGGCGACTTCGGCCCGAAGCCGGGGAAACAACCGAACTCCTTGCCTGCTGTCTGCTTGGCGGCCAGAAACTCGCCCTTGGCCCAGTCGCCCATGATCTGCACGCCGGCCTTGCCGGTGATGACCATCGAGGTCGCGTCGTTCCAGTTGCGCCCCGGCGAGCCCGGGTCCACGTAGCTCTTCAGGCGCTTGTAGTCGGCCAGCACCTTGCGGAAGGCAGGCGAGTCAACCGTCTTGGCGTCGCGATCACGGTAGAACTTGAGGTACAGGTCGGCCCCGCCGGTCTGCGCCAGCCAGCCCTGGAACAGCAGGTTCTCCTGCCACGCCTGGCCGCCAAAGGCCAGCGGCACCAGGCCGGCGGCCTTGAGCTTGTCGAGCGCGGCAAAGAACTCGTCCATCGTCTTCGGTTCGGCGGCAATGCCGGCCTTGGCGAACGCCGGCTTGGAATACCAGAACCACGACGGCATGTGAATGTTCACCGGCACCGCGTAGAAGTGGCCCTTGACCTTGATGCTGTCGATGATGGGCTTGGGCAGGATCTTCTCCCAGCCCTCTTTCGCAGCCACCGCGTCCACGTTGTTCAGCAGGCCCTCGGCAATCACGTCGTGGTACTGCTTGGAGGTGTTGAACTGTGCCGCGGTGGACGGGTTGCCGCCGACGATGCGGTTGATGGCCTGGGCCCGTGCGGCGTCACCACCGGCCACGGCCGAGTCGACCCATTGGCCGCCGGCCTTGTTGAAGGCGCTGGCCAGTTCCTGAACCGCGGCCGACTCGCCGCCCGAGGTCCACCAGTGGATCACCTCGGCCTTGGTTTGCGCCGCGGCGTGCGGCGCGGCGAGGGCGACCAGGGCCGCGGCGGCGGCGCCGGCCAGGATGTGCGCTTGCAGTTTCATCGATGTCTCCTGTAGGAATGTGGGGCATGCCGCCCCGGGGTGGGATCTTGGAAGTCCTCTTTCAGATCGGTCAGCGCGGGCGCGCCTGCAGGAACGCACGCAGCGCATGCCCGCTGTGCTTGAGCGTGCGCTGCTGAGTTGCGTAGTCCACATGCGTGATGCCGAAGCGGCGCTCGTATCCGAACGACCATTCGTAGTTGTCCATCAGCGACCACACGAAGTAGCCGCGCACGTCCACACCGGCATTCATCGCTTCGTTCACTGCCATCAGGTGGCGCTCGAGAAAGCGGATGCGCTGCGGGTCGGCCACGGCACCCTGGCCTTTGGAATCATTCACGACGGCATCGTCGCTGGCCATGCCGTTCTCGGTGATGTAGATCGGAGGCAAGTTGGGGTAGCGCTGCTTGAAGTCGACCAGCAGGTCGCGCAGGCCTTGCGGGTAGACCTCCCAGCCCATCTGCGTGCGTTCCACATCAGGCGGCGGCGCTTCGACGAAACCATGTTTGCCGTCGCTGCGCACGACGGTGCGGAAGTAGTAGTTGATGCCGAGGAAGTCGTTGGGCTGCGATATGAGCTTCATGTCACCGTCGAGCACCAGCGGCTCGGTGCCCGGCCACAGGCGGAACAGGTCGCGCGGGTAGCTGCCCTTGAGCAGCGGGTCCAGCACCCACTGGTTGTGGAAGGTGTGGCCCAGGTGCACCGCTTCCACATCGGCCGCATGCATCGTGGCCGGCGTGAACGCGCCGACGTTGGCGACGATGCCCTTCTTCGAGGCCGCATCGTTGGCCCGCAGCGCCTGCAGCCCCAGCCCGTGGCCCAGCAGCAGATGGTGCATGGCCTGCGTGGCCTGGCGCAGGTCGGTGTGGCCGGGAGCATGGATGCCGATGCCATGGCCCAGGAAGGCCGAGCACCACGGCTCGTTGAGCGTCGCCCAGGCGTCCACATGGCCGCCCAGTTCGCGGCTCATCAGGTCGGCGTAGTCGGCAAAGCGGTGGGCCGTCTCGCGGTTCAGCCAGCCGCCGCGGTCCTGCAGGTGCTGCGGCAGGTCCCAGTGATACAGCGTCACAAAGGTTTTCAGGCCCTTGTGCTTCAGCCGCGCGAGCAGGCGCTTGTAGAAGTCCAGCCCGCGCTCGTTGCGCCGGCCCTGCTCGTCCATCACGCGCGGCCAGGCGATCGAGAGGCGGTAGGCGCCGACGCCGAGCGAAGCGATCAGCTCGACATCGGCCTCCCAGCGGTGGTAGTGGTCACACGCCACCGCCCCGGTGTCGCCGCCCAGCACCTTGCCGGGTGTGGCCGAGAACGTGTCCCAGATGCAAGGCAGCCGCCCGTCCTCTTGCGTGGCCCCTTCGATCTGGTACGAGGCGGTGGCCACGCCATAGAGAAACGCCGGCTTCGCGATGGCGGCGCTGGCGGGGATCTGCAGGGCGGGGATGGGTTGGGACATGCTCGGTGCGATGCGTTGTGGAGGTGGAACCGGGGAAATGGAACCGATTCCATTTGCGCGCATTGAAGCACTGGAGGGGGGAGCGTGACATCCGGAGTTACCCGATCGTGGGTTCGCGCGGCAATGGTGCGTCCGGGCAGGCCGGAGGGCTTCGCTTCGGCGGTCTGCGCTGGCGCTCCGACTGCCTTCCGGTGCTCAGTCTCGTGGCCCGTCGCCGAACTCACTTCGCTTGCTTCGCCGCGCTACGCTCAAACAGGCGGCGACAAGTCAGTTGTTGATGCGCGCTGCGCGCGCGGGCCACGAGCCTTCCGCGCCTCAGCGCCGAAGAGGCGCCCTCCGACCTGCCCGAACGCACCTTTGCGGCACCGGCTTTCGTATTTGCTGCAGAGAGAGAAAACGGTTCCGCTCGCGGCGGGCGGTGCCCGGCGGGGGCGATTTCTGGAGCCGAGCCCGGACACGAACAGTCCAGTGGACTGTTCGTGCCTGGCGAGGAGCCGGGCCTCTGTGCCCGGCGCGGCCTGCAAGGCGCGAGGAGCACAGGGCTTGCGGCCCCGCGCGGAGCGCGTTCGTAGACTGACTTGTCG
>JANMYQ010000390.1:0-27400 GCA_031382215.1 Methylibium sp. | reverse complement strand
GTCCTTGGCCTTGGCCGTGTCCTGCACGCCCGGCAACTGCACCACCACGCGGTCCAGGCCCTGCTGCTGGATCACCGGCTCGGCCACGCCGAGTTCGTTGACGCGGTTGTGCAAGGTGGTGATGTTCTGCTTGACCGCGGTTTCCTGCACCAGCCGCGCGGCTTCGGGCTTGAGCGAACCGGTCAGCTTGAAGTCGGCGCCATCGGGTGCGTCGGCCCAGAGCAGGTCGGGCAACTGGTCGGCCAGCAGCTTGCGCGCGGCAGTCAGCGTCTCACGGTCGCGAAACCTCACGTCGACGTTGTTGCCGTCGCGCGTGATACCGGCGTGGCGCAGGTTCTTGTCGCGCAGTATCAGGCGAATGTCGCCGGCCAGCGATTCGGCCTTCTTGGTGAGCGCCGACTTCATGTCCACCTGCATCAGGAAGTGCACTCCGCCGCGCAGGTCCAGCCCCAGGTACATCGGCATCGCACGCACCGCGGTCAGCCAGTGCGGCGAACGCGACAGCAGGTTCAGCGCGACGATGTAGGTGGGGTCGGCCGGGTCGGGGTTGAGCGCCTTGTCGATCGCCTCCTTGGCTTTGCTCTGCGTGTCCAGGTCCTGGAACCGCGCCTTGACCGACGTGCCCTCGAACTGGACGAAGTCGGCCTTGATGCCGGCGGTCGACAGGATCTGCCCGACCCGCGTGGCCAGCGAACTGTCGACCTTGAGCGTGACCTTGCCGCTGCTGACCTGCACCGCGGGCGCCTCGCCGAAGAAGTTGGGCAAGGTGTAGACCAGCCCCACAACCAGCGCGACGAGCAGGATCGCGTACTTCCACAGCGGATAGCGGTTCATGGCGTTCGCGGCTTACTTGAAGGTGCCCTTGGGCAGCACCTGGACCACCGAGCCGCGCTGGACCTGGACCTCGACCCCGCCTGCGACCTCGATGTGCAGGTAGCTCTCACCCATCTTGGCCACCTTGCCCAGCATGCCCCCGGCAATGACCACCTCGTCGCCCTTGGCGAGCGCATCGATCATCGCCTTGTGCTCCTTCTGGCGCTTCATCTGGGGTCGGATCATGACGAAGTAAAGGACCACGAACATCAGCACCAGCGGCAGCATCGTGCCCAGGCTGCCGAACAGGGAATCGGCGCCGCCGGTGGCGGCAGGCGCGGCTTGTGCAAAGGCTTCTGAGATGAACACTTGAAAATCCTCGGTCTGCTCGCGGCGACCATTCAGCCGCGAAAAAGCCTTGGATTGTAAGCTGGGCCTCGCTGCCGTCCCGAGGCTGGGGCGGCGCATTCCCTGCGCTGGTGCGGGGTGTCGGCTCAGGCGATCAGGGTGGGCGCAGCGCTGACGGGCCGGGTGGCCGCCGAGGAAAGGGGCCGGGGACGCTGAAGGCCGCGGTCAGTGCCGCTTCACTGCAATGCGTGGGGACGCACGGCCGGCGTTGCGAACTCGCGCCCGACCACGGTGCGCACGTAGAAGTAGTTGTGGCGCGCGCGCTCGCTGAGCGCGTCCATGTCTACTTGCCCCGTGGCGTCGCACGGGAAGGAGAACGCGCGGCCTTCGTTGAAGAGTGACTGGTAGCGCAACTCGAAGTGATCGGCGTCGGCCAAAGGCATCGGAAAGCTGTTCATCTCGATGTGCTCCTTCAATACAGCTCGGAATCCACTGATGACGCAAGCTTAGGCAGCCTCTCCGCGCAGCGCCACGGATGGCGGCCTGACAGATCTGTCGGCCGGCAGCGCAAGCTCATGTAGGAAATCGGCTGACGCGGGCCGCGACGAAGGCCTTCGGCACTGGGCAGCGTGCGTTGTTGCCGAGAATCGGCCGTGGTGTGCTCACGCGCCCAGCAGTTCGTCGCGCGCCGCGCGCGTGATCGCCACCACGCAAGGGTGCGTGATGCGCCGCTCGACCGAAATGGCGAAGAACTCTTCCACCAGTTCAGCGCTTCGGCCCAGCACCTGCACGCCGTACTGCTCGCAGGTTTCGGCCTCCAGCACGGTGGGCGACATGAACACGCCGCGCCCTTCGCGGCCAAAAGCCTTCATCAGCGCGGCGTCGTCGAATTCGCCCACGGCGCGCGGGTGCAGGTGGTGTTTGGCCAGCCACAACTCCAGGCGCTGGCGCATGGCCGACGATGTGCCCTGCTTCAACATCGGCGCGCCGTCCAGGTTGGCGGGGAACTCGCTCTGCAGCGAGCGCTTCAGCGCGGGCGACGCGAAAAAGCTCATCGGCGTGGCGCCCAGCGCGTGGTTGAAGGCCTTCACGCTGAGTTGTTTGCCCATCGGTTCGTCGGCGATCACCAGGTCCAGCCGCTGCACCGCCAGTTGCGCCAGCAGGTCAGGGAACTTGCCCTCGTGGCAGACCAGCCGCACCTGCTCGGGCAGCCCCAGCGCCGGCTCGAGCAGCCGGTAGGCGATGGCCTTGGGCACCGAGTCGGCCAGGCCGACGCGAAAATCCAGGGTCTTGCGCCCGCCGCGCGCGCGCGCCACGGCGGCTTCGAGCTCCGCGCTGAGCGCAAAGATCTGGTCGGCGTAGCCCAGCGCCACGCGGCCCTCCTCGGTCAGCTCCAGGCGCCGCCCGCTCTTGCGGAACAGGCTGCAGCCGAGCCGGTCTTCGAGCAGCTTGATCTGGCCCGACAAGGTTTGTGGCGTGATGTGCAGTTGTTCGCAGGCGCGCATGATGCCGCCCGCCTTGGCGGTGGCCCAGAAGTAATGCAGGTGCTTGAAATTCATCTCTGTCACTTCGGCTTATGCGAAGCATTTTCTCTAGAAATTCGACTTTACTCGAAGTGACACACCGACTAGATTCCCCCGATCCACTCCGAAAGGAACTTCCATGAGCCAACTTCTGCAAACCGAACCGTCCTGGAACACCGCGAGCGTGACCGCGGTCGAGCGCAACCGCGTGCTGCGCAATACCTACTGGCTGCTCGCGCTGTCGATGGTGCCGACTGTGCTGGGCGCCTGGATCGGCGTGTCCACAGGCATCGCCAGCCTGATGTCGCCGGGCATCAGCCTGGTGGTCTTCCTGGTCGGCGCGTTCGGCTTCATGTATGCGATCGAGAAGTCCAAGAACTCCGCCGCTGGCGTGCCGGTGCTGCTGGCCTTCACCTTTTTCATGGGCCTGATGCTGTCGCGCATGGTCGGCTCGGTACTCGGCCTGGCCAACGGCGCCAGCCTTATCATGATGGCGTTTGCCGGCACCGGCGCGATCTTCCTGGGCATGGCCTCGCTGTCGTCAATCATCAAGCGCGACCTCAGCTCGATGGGCAAGTTCCTGTTCATCGGCGCGATCATGTTGCTGGTGGCGGGCATCGCCAACTTCTTCATCCAGTCCAGCGCGCTGATGATCACGCTGTCGGTCCTGGCCATCGGCATCTTCTCGGCTTTCATCCTGTATGACCTGAAGCGTGTGCAGGACGGGCTGGAGACGAACTACATCAGCGCCACGCTGGGGGTTTACTTGAGCCTGTACAACGTGTTCCAGTCGCTGCTGGCCGTGTTCGGCCTGACCGGCGGGCGCGAAGAGTGACGCCACAACACCCTTCGAACTGAAGCGAGAAGAACACGATGATGGAACTGCTGACCGACCCCCAAGTCTGGATCGCGCTGGCGACCCTCACTGCCCTCGAACTGGTGCTGGGCATCGACAACATCGTGTTCATCTCGATCCTGGTCGACAAGCTCCCCAAGGAGAAGCAGGAGATGGCACGCCGCATCGGCCTGTTCATGGCGATGTTCATGCGCATCGGGCTGCTGCTGGTGCTGGCCTGGATCATCGGCCTGACGGCGCCGATGTTCACCGTATTCGGGCAGGAGATCTCGGGCCGCGACCTGATCCTGATCGGCGGCGGCCTGTTCCTGATCTGGAAGAGCACCGGCGAGATCCACCAGTCGATGGAAGGCGAGGAAGGCCACGAGTCGAGCGCCGTCAAGGCCACCTTCACCGCGGTGATCCTGCAGATCATGGTGGTCGACATGGTGTTCTCGCTCGACTCGATCATCACCGCCGTCGGCATGGTCGATCAGGTCGAGGTGATGATCGCTGCGGTGATCCTGTCGGTCGGCCTGATGATGCTGTTCGCCGGCACGATCGGGCGCTTCGTCTCCGACCACCCGACGATCAAGATGCTCGCGCTGTCGTTCCTGGTCGTGGTCGGCGTGGTGCTGATCGCCGAAGGCTTCGACCAGCACGTGCCCAAGGGTTACGTGTACTTCGCGATGGCGTTCTCGCTCGGCGTCGAGATGCTCAACATCCGGCTGCGCAAGCGCTCGGCCAAGCCGGTCGAACTGCACGCCGCCTACACGCCGGACAAGCCGGGCCCGGCTCGGCCGGGCTGAGGCACCGCTGCCGGCCCGGCGCCTTACTGCGCGACCGGCGCGTTGGTGATGATCTCGGCGTAGTTGAACATCGGCAGGGGCGGCGGCAGGTGCAGCCTTTCCGCCGCGCTGATGCGCACCTGGTACGAGAAGCGCTTGAGCGTCTCGATCGGCACCGTCGACGGCGACTGCTTGCCCACCAGGATCTGCTCGGCCTTGTGCGCCGTGAACTGGCCGACGCTGTGGTAGCGGCTCACCAGCCCCGACAGCGCGCCCGCCTGCATCAGCTGCTCGGTCGACGCGAAGGTGGGCAGGCCGATTTCCATCGCCGTCGGGATGATCACGTCCTGCGCCAGCGTGCCCAGAAAGCTGTCCGGCGGCAGGTACAGCCACTGCGCCTTGGCTTCCTTCAGTTCGCGCACCAGGTCGGCGGCGCCATCGGCGCTGACCTTGCGGTTGGCGTCGAGCCGGAAGGTGCGCGACACGGTGTCGAAGCCGTTCGCGCGGCCGAGCTTGCGGATCTCGTCGAGCACGACGACCGAGTTCTGCTCGGTCGGCGTGTACAGCACGCCCAAGGTCTGGAACGGACGGTAGGCCGAGATCGCCTTGATCTGGGCCGACACCGGTGCCACGTGCACCACGCCGGTGACGTTGCGGCGCGTCGACGTTTCGATCTCGGGAACGATCTTGGCCAAGGTCGGCGAGGCCACCAGCGTGAACACGACCGGGATGTCGGTGATGTGTTGGGGCAGGATCGCGTCGTAAGGGCCGAGCACGCCCAGGGTCACCGAGGTACCCCAGGTGTAGACCAGGTCGGGCCGGGTGGCGCGAATCTCGTCCAGGAAGCCCTGCATGCGTGACGCGTCGCGGTTCAGGTCGCGGTAGATGATCTGCACCGGGATCTTGCGCGACGCGAAGAACTCCTCGAAGCCCTTTTCGACCTCGGTCATGCCGCGAAACGTGATCGCGTAAATGCGGTAGGGCCGGCCCGTCGCGCGCCGCTCTGGCACGACCGGCGCCGCGGGCGCGGCAAAGCCGGTCGAAGGCAAGGCCGAAGCCAGGGCGGCAGCCAGCAACGCGCGGCGGGAAGTGGTGGGGTTCGTCAAGGTTTTCCTCCGAGTTTTCATGCGTGTACAAGAGCCGGGCTGGTCGGGCGGCGGGTCGCGACGATGAACGCCAACCCGCACACCAGCACCAGCGCGCCGATCGAGATGAAGCTGGTCCGGTAACCGAACATCAGCACCAGAATGCCGGCCAGCAACGGGCCCAGGGCGTTGCCCAGGCGCTCGAGCAGCCGGTAGACGCCGTAGACAGCGGGCTCGCCCATCGTCGCGACTTCCGCGTCGCAATGCTCGCGCACCAGCGCGCTCTGCGCCGTGATCGAGAGCGACTGGCCCAGGCCGACGAGCGCGATCGCCGCGAACACCCAGCCGACGCTGGCGCCCGCGAACAGCAGCACGCCGCCGATGCCTGAGACCAGCAAGCCCGCGCCGACCAGCCACTCCATGCGCACGCGTGTGGTGGCCACCGCGGCAGCCAGCGGCGACAACACGACCATCGCCACCGCGTACACCATCAAGATGCGACCGACCACCGATTGCGAACCGCCGATCGACAGCACGTACAGCGGCACCAGGTAGAAGCACACGCCGGTGAGCAGGATCTTGGCCGGCATCGCGGCCAGGCCGGTCACGGTCATGAAGCGCCGGTTCAGCAGCAGCGCACCGATCTCGCGCAGCTTCGGCGCCTTGGCCGGGGCACGGTTAGGGTCGATCGGGCCGGGGCCGGGCAACAGCTGGATCGCGCCGATCGAACCCAGCGCCAGCAGCGCCGCCACGCCGAAGGTCAGGCGCTCGCCGATGTTGTCAGCCAATATGCCGCCGATCGACGGGCCGCAGACCGTGGCCACCATGATCGCGCCGACGAACAGCGAAAAGCTGCGCGCCCGGTTCGCCGTGGAGGCGTGTTCAAGCACATGCGCCTGCGCGGCGACGAAAACCATCGCATACCCCAGCGCGCACAGCGAGCGCCAGACCAGCAGGTCCAGCACGTTGTGGGCCATCGCCGTGGCGGCGAATCCGAACGCCGCGATGCCGGCCCCCACCAGCATGGCGCGGCGGTTGCCCACGCGCTCGCTGTAGGCGCCGATGAAGGGCTGGCCGATTGCCACGATCAACATGAACAGCACGATCGGCAGGCCCACCACGATCTCCGGCGAGAGGCCGGGGATCGGCACCAGCAGGCTCTTTACGTAACCGGGCAGGAACGGCCGGGTCAGCTCCTCGGCCAGGATGAAGATGAACAGCGGCGCTCGCACCTTGGCCAGTTGCCCTTCGTCGGCCTTGGTGGCTGCTTCGGCCGGACCGAAGCGAAAACGCGTGGCCAGTGCCTGCAGTCCGCTGTGGGCCGCCGTCAGGCCAGGGGGGCGCTCGTGCGCCGGGCCACGCCGGCCGGCCTCGATGTCGCGCGCCAGCGCCTCGTAGGCGGAGTTCACGCGGTTGCGCACCGCCTCAAGCAACTTGAGCACGCTGCCGAACGCCATGTCGCCGCTGCGCGGTCGAGCTGCGGAAAAGTCACCCGCGGCGCCCCGCTCGACGGTTTCGCCCAGCGCCTTCAGCGACGCCTCCAGTCGGGTGCCGGCCATGAAGTTGAGCAGCTCGATCGTGAAGAACAGCGCCACGACCAGCACGACCAGCACGTCGTACAGCATGTCCAGGATGATCTGGTCGACGAAGTCCACGCCCACACCGATGTGCAGCATGCCCACCGCCGCTTGCGGCGTGACGATCGGCATCGACACGACGTACTGCTTGTCCACTCGCACCGCCGGCGGCGACTGCTCCGGCGTGGACAACGCCACCAGCACCTCGGGCTTGCGGAAGTGCTCGGCAGAGCCGGCCGGCGCCGTGAAGCGCTGGTACAGGATGTTGCCCTGCGTGTCGGTCACCGCCACGTACGACACCTCGGGGATCGAACGCTTCAGCTCGTCGAAGGTCTGCTCGATGCCGTACAGCTCGCGAAAGCCGATGTTCAGCTCCATCGCCTTGAGCAACAGCGAGCGCGCCGAAGCGCCTCCGCTGGCGACCTTCTTGGCCATCTCGGGCGCCAGCGCGCGTTCGAAGGCGCGGTGCGACAGGTAGGCGTTGGCGGCCAGCGCCAGCACCACCACCAGCATCACCACGCCGGCCAGGCGCAGGTAGATGCTGCGCAGATAGGATTGACTCATCGTTTTCACCGCTCGACCCCTCGCTCCAGGTTGCCGCGCAACAAGGCGATCTCCGCCTCGGCGCCGCGCACGCGCTCGAAGAAGCGCCCCAGCGATCGGCCGAACGGGCCCCTGCGCACCGCTTCGGACGGGCGCAGCGGGTCGGCCGACCGAAGTTCGGTCTCCACCGCAGCGAAGTCGCGCTCAAGCCGGTGCATCACCGTCAGCAGGGCCAGCGACGCCAGCGTCGCCGCCGCCGCGAACACGCCGAGGGCGGATATCGCCAGCTCGCGCGCCACCGCGTTGGTCGACTCGCTGACCTGCTCTTCCGAGTAACGCAGCGCCAGGTAGCCCAGCACGAGGCCGAAACTGTTCTGGATCGCAATGCCGGCGGCCGATTCGGTGCCGCTCTTGACAAACCAGTCGGCGCCGTCGGCATGCCGCGCCGCAGTCAACCAGGGCGCCGGAACACTGCGCGTGGCGCGCAGCCGGTCGGTGCTGTACAGCGGCCTGCCGTCGGTGTCGAAGACTTCGATGCTCAGGATCAGGTCGTCGGTGGCGCGCTCACGCTCCAGGGTGCCGGGCAAGGTGCCCAGGTCGCCGAACTGCAGGCCCAGCGCCAGCGACGACTGGATGCTGTTCTCCACCGACGTGCCGGTGACGACCAGGCGCTCCTTGATCAGCCGCTCGGCATTGCTGCGGTACTTGAAGAAGTTCAGGAACCCCGCCATGCCGACGGCGAACAGGCACACCAGCACGGCGACCAGGATCATCTGGGGTCTTGTTGTATTCATGGCACTCACTCCCCGACCGCACCAAGATATTGGCGGCCGACCCTGCCCATATCGGCGCGCCGGGGCACCACTTGAATGCCATCGCTGGGTGATCAAACGGGGCCATCGGCGTAAGGAATCTCCTCAAGCACACGGCCCGCCCGGCCGATACAGCCCAAGCAGGTCATACGCCGCCGGAGCGGCCAACGATGACCATCTATTCAGGGATGAGGGCCAACGTGAGTGCAGATTCGACGACAACAATCCGCCCCCGAGAGGGGGCGCACGCCTGCCGCTGGGGCGGCCGTACCGGCGGCGCAGCATGAGCTCGGCCGTGAAGTCAGTCACGCTGGCGCGTGACGAAGCGGCCGGTGACACCGTGCCCGCCGCGCTGTTCGACCTGGCCTGGGAGCCACCCGTGCCGGGCCGCCGCCGCGTGCTGGCGAACTGGAATGAATACATCGCGCTGGCCAGCCAGGTGGTGGGCCGCTTCCACGGCCAGTACCGGATGGGCCATTTCGACTACCAACACCCGACACGGCTGCAGCCCGGCACGGTGCGGCGCCTGAAACGCCCTTACAACGTCAGCGTGGCCTATGCCGAGTGGGGTGCGCCGGACGCGCCGCTGGTGATCTGTTGCGGCGGTGTGGCCAGCGTGGCGATGCGCTTCAACTACCTGGGCTCCGACCTGCACGACCGCTTTCGGCTGGTGTGCATGGACTGGGTCGGCCGCGGCCGTTCGGGCTGGCTGTCCGCCGAAGGCGACTACTCGCTGGCCACCTATGCCGAACAATTGCGCCAGATGATCGAACACCTGGGCGGCGGGCCGGTCACGGTGTTGGGCTCGTCTCTGGGCGGGAGCGCGGCCATCGAGGTGGCGGCGCGCCACCCCGGGCTGATCGACCGCCTGATCCTGAACGACATCGGCCCCTCCGTGCCGGCACGCCGCCGCAAGCGGCGCGCCGACACACTCGCGCGGCACTATGTGTTCCGCGAGCCGTCCGACATGCTGCGTCGCGTCGGCGCTTCGCAGAAGAACGACGGCCCGGTGAGCGACGACATCCGCTTCAACCTGACCTTCCACCAGACGCGCTGGTCCGACGAAGAAGGCGGGCGCATCTACCGCCATGACGTGCGCGCGCTGCAGGCCTACCGGCGCGACGCGCAGAGAACGCTGCAACAGTGGGACCTGTGGAAGAAGGTCGCCTGCCCGGTGCTGCTGATCCACGGCCTGCAGTCCGATGTGCTGACCGACTGGTCCATCAAGCGCATGTCGCGCGGCAAGCAGATCACCCTGATGCACCTGCCCGACACCGGCCACGCGCCGCTGCTGGCCGACCGCAACCAGATCTGGTTCCTGCGTGACTGGCTCGAGGGCACCGGCGTGGCTGAACGCGAATGGACCGTGCTGCACGCGCCGCAGCGCGAGCGCCACCCGGGCACGCCGCTGAGTTTTGCGCCCGCCACCGTGCTGCGCTGAAGGCCGGACGCCATGAAGACCCCGCCGAACTTCTTTCCCACCACGCCCGGCGAACACACGCTGAGCTTCGTGCGCCACGGCGCCACCGAGCCCAACCTGGCCGGCTTGCGCTGCGGCGGTGATCTGGACGTGCCGCTCACCGACGCTGGCCGCCGCCAGGCCGCCGACGTGGGCCGGCGCCTGGCCGCGCTCGGCCGCCCGGTCGGGCTGATCGTCACCAGCGACCTGCAACGCACGCGCGAGACCGCGCGCATCGTGGCGGCGGCTCTGCCGGGGGTCGAGGTGGTGGTCGAGGCCGGCTTCGGCGAGCGCCACCTGGGGGCCTGGAACCTGCGTCCCATCGCCGACACCGAGGCCGAGCTGCAACACGGCATCACCCCGCCGGGCGGCGAGTCCAACGAACACTTCTTCGAGCGCATTGCGCTGGCGCTCGAAACCTTGCTGCCGCGCCTGGCGCAGCGCCCGCTGCTGGTGGGCAGCAAAGGCGTGGCGCGCGCACTCGGCGAGCTGCTCGGGCAACCGGGCCAGAACCGCACGACTGGCCTGGCGGGCCCGGGAGGGCCTGGTCTTGACAACGGCGAGCTGGCGCATTTCGACCTGGCGCCCTTCGTTCAACGCAGCGCCCGCAACCCAACAAGGTGCCCGGCATGAAACCGACCTCTCACTGGCTCGACGAACCCTGGGTCGGCTCGGCGCTGGCGGCGCTCACCCTGGCCGCGCTTGCGATCGACCTGGTGGGCGACGCCTTGCCGGGCGCGCTGTTCAGCGTGCCGGCGACGGCCTTTGCGCTGCTGGTGCTGCTGTGCCACACGTGGCGCAGGCACGCCGGGCCCGGCCCGGTGTGTGACGAGGTGCGCAGCCATGCAGAACACGCCCTGAACGAAGCGGCGGCCGTGCCGGCCGCGCCGCTCGGCGCCGTGGCGTTCATCGACGCGCAGCGCCTGTGCACTCACATCAGCCCTCTGCTCGCCCGGCTGCTGGGACGGGCCTGCGACGAAGTCCAGGGGCGTGCGATCGAAGAGGCCTTCGGCCCGATCAACGCCAACGTGCTGCGCCCCCGGCTCGACGCCGTCTTGAAGGGCACCGTGCAGCGGCTGCGCTGCTCGTCGCTGCAGCCCGACCAGAGCCTGCAGACCTTGCAGATCGAACTGCTGCCGGAACCCAACGCACAGGGTGAGGTGGTGGGCTGCCAGCTGTTCGCGCTGGACGTCTCGGAAGAGCAGCGCCAGCTCGAAACGGCGCAGCGTTCGGAGCGGCGCCTGCGCACGATCATGGACCAGATTCCGGTGACCGTGTCCTACATCGACGCCGACTTCCGCTACCGTTACATCAACCGCGCGCAGGAAGTGTGGCTGGGCAAGACCGACTCCGACGTGCTGGGCCGCAAGGTGCCCGACCTGGTCGGCGACCAGGTGTGGGCCAACATCGAACCGCACCTGTCCACCGCACTGGCCGGCCAGTCGGTGCCGCTGGAGCGCCAGCGCACCGACCGCAACGGCAACCTGGTGTGGCACTCCGGCCGCCACGTGCCCGACGTCAACGACGAAGGTGAGGTGGTCGGCGTCTACACCGTGTTCTTCGATACCACGCAGCGCGCGCTGGCCGAGCAGGCGCTGCGCCGCAGCGAGCATGAACTGCGCGTGGCCAAGGCCGCGGCCGAGAACGCCAGCAAGGCCAAGTCGGAGTTCCTGGCCAACATGAGCCACGAAATCCGCACCCCGATGAACGGCGTGCTCGGCCTGACCGAGCTGCTGCTGGAAACGCCGCTGAACTCGCAGCAACGGCCGTTCCTCGAAACCGTGCGCAGCTCGGGCGAATCGCTGCTGTCGATCATCAACGACATCCTCGACTTCTCCAAGATCGAAGCCGGCAAGCTGGAGACCGAAGTGCTCGACTTCGACCTCTACCAGGCGGTTGAAGACGTGGTGCAACTGATGGCGCCGCGCGCCCACGCGAAGAAGCTCGAGCTGGCCTGCCGCATCGACGAACGCCTGCCGGCCGCCGTGCGCGGCGACCCCTATCGCTTCCGCCAGGTGCTGACCAACCTGCTCGCCAACGGGCTGAAGTTCACCGAGTCGGGCGAGGTGGTGGTCGAGGTGGCGCTTGAGGAAGCGCACGGCCGCCCGAAGCTTCCTCATCCCCCTCGGGGGGCGGACGACGTACTTCGTCGGCCTGGGGGTGCTCTTGACGCGAACGACAGCATCCACGTCAGCGTGCGCGACACCGGCATCGGCATTTCGGCCAGCGCCCGCAGCCGGCTGTTCAACGCCTTCGAGCAGGCCGATGGTTCGACCACGCGGCGCTTCGGCGGCTCCGGCCTGGGCCTGGCGATCAGCCGCCACCTGGTGGAGCTGATGGGCGGCAGCATCGGCCTGGACAGCGTTGAAGGGCATGGCTCGACCTTCTGGTTCACCTTGCCGCTCGAAGCCGCGACCAGCCTGCCGGTGGTGGGCCACCCGGGTGAACTGGCCGGCCGGCGCACCCTGGTGGTGGACGACAACGCCACCAACGCCGACATCCTGGAGCACCACGCCCGCTCCGGCGGCATGCGCTGCAGCAGCACCAGCAGCGGCGCGCAAGCGCTCAGGCGCCTGCGCGAGGCGGTGCGCGAGGGCGACCCGTACGAGCTCGCCATCATCGACATGAAGATGCCTGGCATGGACGGGCTCGAACTGGCCGCCGAGGTGCGCAACGACCCCGAGCTGTGCAGCCTGCGGCTGGTGCTGGTGACCTCGCTGCATTCCACCGACGAGATGGCGCGGGCGCGCGAAGTGGGCATCAGCGCCTACCTGTCCAAGCCGGTGCGGCGCCAGGAGCTGTACCGCGCGCTCGCCCAGGCGGTGGGCGGCGTGCCCACCAGCGACGCGACGCTGCCCAACACCGGCACGGCCATGCGCATCCTGGGCCGCGTGCTGATGGCCGAAGACAACGGCGTGAACCAGTTCGTGGCGCGCAACATGCTCAAGTCGCTCGGCTGCGAATTCGACATCGTGCCGAACGGCAAGGAAGCACTGCTGGCGGTGCAGCGCGGCGGTTACGACATCGTGCTGATGGACTGCCAGATGCCGGTGATGGACGGTTATGTGGCCACGCGCGAAATTCGCGCCTGGGAGCAGGCTCAGCCGCAATCGCAAGAGCAGGGCCGCCGCATCCCGATCCTGGCGCTGACGGCCAACGCGCTGGTCGGCGACGCCGACACCTGCCGCGCCGCCGGCATGGACGACCACCTGGCCAAGCCGTACTCGCGCAAGCAGCTCGGCACCATCATGGCGCGCTGGCTGCCGCCGCACCTGGTCGAAGGCTCGATGGACGTGGAGCGCACCGAGCCGATCCCGCTCACCCAGCCGGCCCCGCTGATGGGCGACTTCGAGCTCGACCAGAAGGCCCTGGCCAACATCCGTGCGCTCGATGATGGTGGCAACACCTTCGTGCTCGACGAGGTGATCGGCATGTACCTTGATGAGGTGCCGCAGAACCTGGCGCGCCTGCGCGCCGCGCTGCAGGCGCAGGACGCGGGCGAACTGGGCCGCATCGCGCACGCCTTCAAGTCGGCCAGCCAGAACGTCGGCGCCAGCCAGCTCGGCGACCTGTGCCGGCAGCTCGAACGGCACGGCAAGGCCGGCAACCTGTCGTCGGCTGCCGAGCTGGTGCGCTCGATCGAGAGGATGTCGGAACGAGTCCGGCCGGCGCTGCTGGGCGAAATGGGACAGCCTGCATGAACGTCTCAGGCGCGATCCGCAGCGCGGAGATCATCGGATGAGCTCCCCCAGCCGCATCCTGGTCGTTGATGACGACGCCGGCGGGCGCCGCCTCACGCGTGCCACCCTGGCCCGCGCGGGCTTCGAGGTCACCGAAGCCGCGGACGGCCAGAAGGCGCTCGACGCGATGCGTGCGCAACTGCCCGACCTGGTGCTGATGGATGTGAGCATGCCGGTGATGGACGGCTTCAGCGCCTGCGCCGAACTGCGCAAGCTGCCCGGCGGCAACCGCGTGCCGGTGGTCATGATGACCGGCCTGGACGACGTGCAGTCGATCGAGCGGGCCTTTGAAGTGGGCGCGACCGACTTCATCACCAAGCCGATCAACTGGCCGATCCTGGCGCACCGGGTGCGCTACATGCTGCGCGCCAGCTCGGCCATCAATGACCTGAAGCAGAACCAGCGCCGCCTGTCCAACGCCCAGCGCATCGGCGAGATGGGCGACTGGGAGTGGGACGTGCAGCGCGACCGCATCGTGCCGTCGGAGCAGGCCTGGCGCATCTTCGGCCACGACGCCGTCGACAGCGCGCTGCAGAGCGACACCTTCCTGGCCGCCGTGCACCCCGAAGACGCCGAGCGCGTGCGGCGTGCCTGCGATCAGGCCATCGCCCACGGCGGCGCGTTTGCCATCGAACACCGCGTGCTGCAGTCGGGCGGCAGCCTGCGCCACGTGCACCAGCAGGTCGAGGTGATCGCGCAGGACGACGCCGGCCGCGCGCTGCGCCTGGCCGGCGCGGTGCACGACATCACGCAGCGCAAGGACGCCGAGGAGCAGATTCGCCGGCTGGCTTACTACGACACGCTCACCGGCCTGCCCAACCGGCTGCTGTTCACCGAACAGTTGCACAAGGCGATCGCGCATGCCGAACGGCTGGGCCAGCAGGTGGCGATCATGTTCGTCGACCTGGACCACTTCAAGCGCGTCAACGACACGCTCGGCCATGGCGCCGGCGACGAATTGCTGCGCGTCGTCAGTGGCCGCCTGGCGGCGTCGATCCGGTCGCTCGACACGGTCAGCCGGAATGCGGACGAGACCGAGGTCAACAGCATTGCGCGGCTGGGTGGCGACGAGTTCATCGTGATGTTGAGCGAGGTGAACCGGGTGGCCGACGCGGCCGGCGTGGCGCGCCGGCTGGTGGCGGCGCTGCATGAGCCGGTGACGGTCACGGGCACCGAGCTGTTCGTCAGCGGCAGCGTGGGCGTGGCCATGTACCCGGGCGACGGCGCCGACATCGACACCCTGCTGATGAACGCCGACACCGCGATGTACCGGGCCAAGGAGGCGGGCCGCGGCGGCTTCCAGTTCTACGACCGCTCGATGAACGCGCGCGCGCTCGACCGCCTGGTGATGGAGACGAGCCTGCGGCGTGCGATCGACCGCTCGGAGTTCACCTTGCACTACCAGCCGCGCATCGAGCTGGCCACCGGCCGCATCGTCGGTGCCGAAGCGCTGATCCGCTGGCAGAACCCGGAGCGCGGCATGGTGCCGCCGGACGAGTTCATTCCGCTCGCCGAAACCAGCGGGCTGGTGATCCCGATCGGCGAATGGGCCATCGCCGAGGCCTGCCGCCAGGGTGCCGCGTGGCGTGCGGCCGGGCTGGACGCGGTGCCGATCGCGGTGAATCTGGCGGCCACCCACCTGCGCGAGCGCAGCCTGCCCGACCTGGTGGCGCACATGCTGCGCGAGCACGGCCTGCCGGCGGCGCTGCTGGAGATCGAGGTCACCGAGTCGATCCTGATGGTCGACCCCGAGCAGAGCGTGGCCAACGCGGTGCGCCTGAAAGACATCGGCGTCGGCCTGTCGATCGACGACTTCGGCACCGGTTATTCGTCGCTGAGCTACTTGAAGAGGCTGCCGATCACCTCGCTGAAGATCGACCGCTCGTTCGTGCGCGACATCGCCACCGACCCCGACGACGCGGCCATCATCACCGCCGTCATCGCGATGGCCCACACCCTGAAGCTGCGGGTGGTGGCCGAAGGGGTGGAAACGCACGCGCAGTGGGCCTTCCTGAAGGCGCACGGCTGCGACGAGTTCCAGGGTTTCCTGGTCAGCCGGCCGGTCGATGCAGTTGCGTTCGCGCGCCTGCTGGAGCGCCAGCACGGGCTCCTGGAGGCGCCGATCGAGGTCTGAGCTTGGGTCGCCGTCGGTTGCCGTCGTCGGTCGCATTACCATGCCGGGTCCGTCGCTGGGGAGGACTCGCATGACCCGTCATTTCGATTCGATCGCCGTTGTCGGCGCTGGTGCCGTGGGCGGCTATTTCGGCGCCATGCTCGCGCGCGCCGGCCACCGCGTGACGCTCATCGGGCGCGCCGCGCACGTGCAGGCGATGCAGCGCGACGGCTTGCGGCTGGACCGCGCCGGCCAGATCGAAGCCGTGCGCGTGGAGGCCAGCACCGAGCTGGCCGCACTGCGCGGCGCGGACCTGGTGCTGTTTTGCGTCAAATCGACGGACACCGACGCGGTGGCGCAGCAGATGGCGCCGCACCTGGACCCGAACGCCGTGGTGCTGAGCCTGCAGAACGGGGTGGAGAACGCACCGACGATCGCGCGCCGGGTGCAACAGGCCGTGGTCCCGGCGGGGGTCTACGTGGCAACCGCGATGCCCGAGCCGGGCCTGGTGAAGCACTTCGGCCGCGGTGACCTGGTGATCGGGCCGCTGAGTGCGACGCCGGGTTCGACACCGCATGCAGCACTCGCCGCCACCTTGCAAGCCCTGGCGGACTTGTTCGCCAACGCCGAGGTGCCGGTGCGCGTGTCACAAGACGTGATGGCCGAACTGTGGTCCAAGCTGATGGTGAACTGCGCGTACAACGCGATTTCAGGCTTGGCGCAGCAGCCCTATGGACACCTGGCGGCACTGGCGCCGATCCGCGAACTGCAGCAGGCCGTCGTGCGTGAAGTGGTGGCGCTGGCCGCGGCCGAGGGCGTGGCCCTGCCGCTGGCGGCGTCGCTCGAAGCGATGGAGCGCATTGCGGTGGCGATGCCGGCACAACATTCGTCCACCGCGCAAGACATGGCGCGCCGCAAGCCGAGCGAGATCGACCACCTGAACGGTTTCGTTGCGCGCCGCGGTGCCGAGCTCGGTGTGCCCACGCCGGTCAACCAGGCCTTGTACGCGTTGGTCAAGCTGGTTGAAGCCGGCCATGGCCACTGACCCGGCGGTGGCTGACCCGGCGGCGGCTGATTCGGTGCCGGCCGAGTTTGCGCAGGCCTTGCGCGAGCTGGGCCTGGCCGGCGCCGGCCCCCTGAGCGGCACGCCGCTGACCGGCGGCGTGTCGTCCGACATCTGGCGCATTGACACCGAGCACGGCCCGCTGTGCGCCAAGCGCGCCTTGCCCAAGCTGCGGGTCGCAGCCGACTGGCACGCGCCGATCGAACGCAACCTCTACGAGGCGCGCTGGATGGGCGTGGCCCAGCAGGCGCAACCCGGCTGCGCGCCGCAGGTGCTGGGCCAGCACCCGCGCCTGGGCGTGCTGGCCATGAGCTGGCTGGCGCCCGACGACCACCGCCTGTGGAAGCAGATGCTGCGCGACGGCCAGGCCGACGTGGCCACCGCGCACGCGGTTGGCAGCGTGCTCGCGCGCATCCATGCGTACTCGGCGGCGCGGCCCGAACTCGCTGCCGAGTTCGACACCGATGCGATTTTTTTCGACATCCGCCTGCAGCCTTATCTGCTCGCCACCGCCGAACGCCACACCGAGCTGGCGCCGGCACTGCGGCAACTGGTGCGCACGACGCAGGCACACGCGGTTGCTCTGGTGCATGGCGACGTGAGCCCGAAGAACATCCTGATCGGCCCGCACGGCCCGGTGCTGCTGGACGCCGAATGCGCCTGGTGGGGCGACCCGGCCTTCGACATCGCGTTCTGCCTGAACCACTTGCTGCTCAAGTGCTTGTGGAACCCACCGGCCACGCCGGCCTTTGGCGCGGCCTTCGATGCACTCGCCCAGGCCTACCTGAACGGCGTGGACTGGGAGCCGCGCGCCGCGCTGGAGCGCCGTGCCGCCGCGCTGTTGCCGGGCCTGCTGCTGGCACGGGTGGACGGCAAGTCGCCGGTCGAGTACATCACCGACGATGTGCAGCGCAATGGCGTGCGGCGGGTCGCGAGCGCACTGTTGCTGCACCCGGTCGAGCGCCTGAATGCGGTCGCGCAAACATGGCACGAGGAGCTGAAACGATGAACGCCACCCTGATCCGCAGCCTGCATGCCCGCCGCGTGTGGGACAGCCGCGGCCGCCCGACCATCGAGGCCGAACTGGGGCTGGAAGATGGCTCGGTCGGCCAGGCCATCGTGCCCGCCGGCGCGTCCAAAGGCACGCGCGAGGCGCTCGAGCTGCGCGACGGCACGGCGCCGTTCGGCGGGCTGGACGTGCTGCGGGCGGTGGCGCACGTGAACGGCGAGATCGCGCGCGCCTTGCTCGGCACCTCAGTCGAGGACCAGGCTGCGCTGGACCAGCGCCTGATCGCCCTCGACGGCACCCCGGCCAAGACGCGCCTGGGCGCGAACGCGACCCTGGCGGTGTCGATGGCCGCGGCCCATGCGCTGGCGGCGTCGCGCCGAGTACCGCTGTACCAGCACCTCGGCGGCACCGACGCCACGTTGATGCCGATGCCGCAGATCCAGATCTTCGGCGGCGGGGCGCATGCCGGCCGGCGCGTGGACATCCAGGACTTCATGATCGTGTGCCCCGGCGCGAAGACCTTTGCCCAGGCGCTGGAGTGGACTGCCGAGGTCTACCGCCACGCTGGCCTGTTGATGCGCGAACGCGGCTCAAACGTCGGCGTGGCTGACGAAGGCGGCTGGTGGCCCCACTTCAGCACCAACGAACAGGCCCTGGAGACGCTGGTCAACGCGATCGAGAAGGCCGGCTTCGTTCCCGGCGAACAGGTGGCCATCGCGCTCGACGTGGCGGCCTCGGAGTTCGGCCGCGCCGGCCGCTATACCTTGGGGCTCGAGTCGCGCGAGCTCGACTCGGACGGCCTGGTCGAACTGCTGCTGCGCTGGATCGACAAATACCCGATCGTCTCGATCGAAGACCCGCTGGCCGAAGACGACGCCGCCGGCTTCACCCGCTTCACGCAGGCCGCAGGGCACCGGCTGCAGATCGTCGGCGACGACTTTCTGGTCTCGCACGCACCGCTGGTGCGCGAGGCGGCCGCGCGCGGCGCGGCCAACACCGTACTGCTCAAGCCCAACCAGCGCGGCACCCTGACCGAGACCCTGCAGGCCTGGCAGGCCGCGCAGTCGCTCGGTTACGCCGGCATCGTGTCGGCACGCTCGGGCGAAACCGAAGACACCACCATCGTGCACCTGGCCATCGGCTGGGGCACCGGGCAGCTCAAGGTCGGCTCGTTTGCGCGCGGCGAACGCATGGCCAAGTGGAACGAGGCGTTGCGCATTGAAGAGCGGCTGGGTGAGCGCGCGCGTTTTGCCGGTGGCGCGGTGTTCGGGCGCAATCCTGCGCCCAAGCCATGATCTCACCCTTCCACGTCATATTCATCTGTACCGGCAACATCTGCCGCAGCCCGACCGCGCACGGCGTGTTCCGCCAGCGCGTGCGCGAGGCCGGGCTCGAAGCCGCCGTGCGGGTCGACTCGTGCGGCACGCACGGCTACCACGTCGGCGACCCGCCTGATGGCCGCAGCCAGGCCCATGCCCGCACACGCGGCTACGACCTGTCCGACCTGCGCGCGCGCCACCTGGCCGCGGCCGACTTCGTGCAGGCACACCTGCTGCTGGTGATGGACGACGCCAACCTGAGCGCCACTGAGGCGCGCTGCTCGCCCGAACAGCGCCACAAGCTGCGCCGCTTCACCGAGTTCTGCCGCGTACACCGCAGCCGCAACGTGCCGGACCCGTACTACGGCGGCAGCGACGGCTTCGAGCAGGTTGCTCGACCGGGTCGAAGACGGCTGCGAGGGGTTGCTGGCCCATGTGCGCGCGGAACTGGGCCCGCGTGCGCGCTGATGCCGATCAGGCTTGGCTCAGGGCTTGACGATCCCGAGCTCGATCAGGCAACGCGCCGTGTCCACGATGCTCTGCTCCTCCGGCCGCGTGGCCCAGCCGAGCACCGCCTTGGCGTGCGATGCATCCTGGTGGCGCACCGAGCCCAGTTCGCTCACCACCGCTCGGGCCACGGGGTTGAAGACCGCTGCCACGCGCACCAGCCAGTCAGGCACGTCGCGCGTGGTGACCTTGCGAGCTTGTGGACCTAGCGCGGCGCGCAGCACATCGGCCACTTCGCGCAGCTTCATGAATCGGCCCGACGCGATGAAGCGCTCGCCCGCCATGCCCGGCGCCGTGAGCGCTCGCACGTGCAGGTCGGCCACGTCGCGCACGTCGACCACGCCGAAGCCGAAGTCGGGGCAGGCGCGCAAGCTGCCGTCGAGCAGCTTCTGGATGAGCATGACCGAGGCTGAATAGTCGGCGCTCCATACCGGCCCCAGCACCACCGACGGGTTGATGCTGCAGAACTCGATCCCGGCGCCTTCCTTCGCAACCCAGTCGCGCGCCGCGCGTTCGGCGATCGTCTTCGACCGGATGTAGGGCGAGACACTGGAGGACGAGACACCGGGCCGGTCGAGCACGGTCCAGTCGGCTTCGGTGAAGTGGTGCACGCCGCGGCCGCGGCCGTACGAGATGGCGGCCACCGACGAGGTCATCACGAAGCGCTTCACGCCGGCCACCTTGGCCGCGCGCAGGGCACGCAGCGCGCCGTCGCGGGCCGGCACGATCAGCTCATCGGCATGCTTCGGAACGCCCGCGGGCAGCGGCGAAGCCAGGTGCGCCACATGCGTGCAACCGGCCATCGCCTCGGCCCAGCCGGCATCGGCATTCAGGTCGGCGGCAAAGAACCGGAGCCGGTCGTTGTTGACCGCCAGCAATTGCCGCAGCGCCGCTTCGCGGTCCAGGCTGCGAAGTGTGCTGTGGACCCTCCAGCCTTCGCTGACGAGTTGGCGGATCAGGAAGCCGGCGATGTAGCCGCTGCCGCCGGAGACGAGCACGCGTTCTGCCATGGTGGGTTTTCTCGTTGGTCTCGTTGGAAGAGGGAGCGGGCCGGCATTGTGGTGGTGGCAGCATGCGACCATCTCACCATGTACGGCCACCCCGACGCTGCCCCGCTGCCCGCGCACGTCCCACCGCGCCTCCTGGTGCTGAAGGTCGCGCTGGCCACCCTGCTGTGCAGCCACCTTGTCGGCTGTGCGGTGGTGGACCATGAACAGCGGCGCTGGATCTTCATGCCACGCACCAGCACCTGGGCCCCCGCGCTGGCGGCCGCGGAGGGCATGCAAGACGTGTGGATCGACTACGTGTCGGCCCACCCGGCCCAAGCCGGCGCGGCGGTGCGCCTGCACGGCCTGTGGGTGCCGCAGCCCGACCCTGCCGCGCCGGTGCTGCTGTTCCTGCACGGGGTGCACTGGGACGTGCGCGCCAGCGCGCCGCGCATGCGCCAGTTGCACGCGCTCGGCTTTGCGGTGCTGGGCCTCGACTACCGCGGCTTCGGGCGCAGCAGCGCGGCCATGCCGTCGGAAACGCTGATGGCCGAAGACGCGCGGGCGGCGTGGGACTGGCTGGCGCGCACGTACCCCACATCACGCCGCTTCGTCTTCGGCCATTCGCTCGGCGGCGCCGTGGCGGTGCAACTGGCGCACGCGGTGAGCGACGAAGCCGGGCTGATCGTCGAAGGCGGCTTCACCTCGGTCGCCGATGTGTTCCGCAGCACCCGCTGGGGCTGGCTGCCGATCACCGGCCTCATCACGCAGCGCTTCGACGCCGCCTCGCGCATCGCCCACGTCGGCTCGCCGGTGCTGGTGGTGCACGCCGCCGAAGACACGATGATCAAGCCGCGCCTGGGGCGCGAGCTCTACGAGCTGGCGCGGGAGCCGAAGCGCTTTGTGCTGGTGGAAGGCGCCGTGCACGAGAACACCGCGGAGGTCGGGCAGAGGCAGTACCGGCAGGCGCTGCGGGAGTTGTATGGGCTGGGCCCCGGCCCAGCATGCTCCCTCATGTCAATCGAACCCAGCGCCCGACCGACGGTATCCGTGCGGCGGTGAGGACGAACAGCAGGTAGTACCCCGGCGGCGCGATGTTGCCATCGGGTGGCGCCTGCACCTGCACCGCCGTGGCCGTGCGGCCGGCCACGCTGCACTCCACCAGCCGCTGGGACTGGTTCCAACCGTGGGTCACGGCGCCGGGTCGCAACAACACCACTTCGACGATGCCGGCCGGGTTCGGTGTCTGCACATCGAAGGCCGCGCCATGGGCGAGGGCGGCCGGAGCCGCCGAGATCACCGGGCGGGCCAGCGGGTAGTACCACGGGAAGTAGCGCTCGTGTGCCGTGGTCTCGCCCGACTTCCAGGCGCCCGGCCGGTCGCCGCCCATCAACACGCTGCCATCGGCGAGCAGGATCGCTGCGGAGTGGTAGCCGCGCGGGATCGACAGGGTCGCGCACAGCTCCCAACCGGCCGCGGGGTTTCGCGGGTCGAAGATCTCGGCCGGCCCACCGTCCGTGCTGTCGATGCCGCCGGCCAACAGCACGCGGCCGTCGGGCAACAGCACCGTGTTCACCTGGTGCGGGCGCGGGCGGTTCAGGTTCGGCAGCGCCGTCCAGGCCGGTGTGGCCATCGACAGATCGATGAGCTCGGACGTCTGTTGCGCCGCCGACGGGTCCCCTCCGGCGATCAACACCTGCGGCGTGTAGCTCGGCGGACGCAGCGGCAACAGCACCGAGGTGCCGCGCTCGCCCCCCGTGCTGCGGTTCCCGGCGAGGGTGGGGAAGGACTCCAGGCTGGCCACACCCGGCCCCCAGGCGAAGCGCTGCGTGGGCACGTGCGGCCCGGCGATGAACAGCTTGCCTCCGGGCAGCTGGTAAGTCCACGGGTAGTACTGGTGGTGCGCCATGCCGGCCGGCGTGGCGACGGGCGCCGCCCAGGTGCCGGTGCCGGGGTCGAAGATTTCGATCGACTTGGACGCCGAACCGAACAAGGTCATCAGGTGCCCATCGGCCAGGGTCAGCGTGCTGGAATAGAAGCGCTCATGGGCGGTCGCCGGCCGGAGCGACCACTGCAGGCTGGCCGGATCGAAAGCGAAGCTCTCGCGCGGCGTGAAGCCACCATGGACCAGCAGGGTGCCGGCCGCATCGTCGATGAAGGCGTGCTCGGCCGACCAGATGTTGGCGAGCGCCCGGCTGTGCACCGGCACCGTCACGTCGAATGGCTGGTTGGGCGGGGTCATGAAACTGCCGGCCGCGCTGCTGTAGTCCCACACCCGGCTCAGATCATCGCGCGTGTCGCCGTAGCCGAAGATCAGCACGCGCTCGGTGTTGGGCAGCAGCGCCGCATGCATCAGGCAGACCTCGGGCGCTCCGGCCACCAACTCCCACTTGCCGCAATTGAATTCTTCGCAGCGGTGGTCGTCCACCGCGGGGCAGGCATTGCCGCCGGGGTCCAGCGCCAGGCCGCTTTCGGCGCGCAGCCGCCGGGCCTGGGCGGCTGTCAGCCACACGGTCTGGCTTGAGCGCAGCAGGCCCGCGAGACCCTGCATCATGTGCATCTCCACATGGCAGTGGAACAAGAAATCACCGCGCAGGTGATACGGCCGTGCGCCATGGGGGCGGTGCTCTGGCTCCTGGGTGGCCGCGATGTCGGCGGGCAGCAGGATGACCGGCGGCGCCGTGGTCTCGACCACGAAGGATTCGGCCGGGCCGATGCTGCGCGAATCGATGCTCTCGTTCCCGAACTTCCAGCGCTGGCCGTGCACGTGAAAGTTGTGCCAGCCCATCCCCAGATCCAGGTTGAACACGTACCAGCGAATCTTCTGCCCGGCGTGCGCCACGATGGTGGGCGTGTTGCCCACGAACGAGCGTCCGTTCAGGCAGAAGCTGGGCAAGCCGGCCCCGTTTTCGGTGACGGTGTGCGTCTGCACCGTGCCCGCTGTCCAGCGCACCTTGCCGCCGGGTTCGATGTGGACCTCCGCCGGCTCGAAGTGCATGTTCATCGGGTCGGTGTCGACGATGGCCACCACCGCCTCGGGCAAGCCACCGGCCTCGACCACCACGGTGCCCTGCATCGAGGTGTGGATCTCGCAGTGGAAGCCGAAGGTGCCCGCCGCACCGAAAATCACTTCGAAGGGCGCGTCGCCGGGTGAGAACGGGCTCTTGTTGAAGGCCGCTGCGCCTTTGACCTTGCTCATCTGGTGGATGAACATGGGCACGTGCAAGGTCTCTTTGGGCAACGGGCGGTGGTGGGCGTATGCGAGTTGCGACCACTCCTCCAGGAAGTCACGTCGCGCGCGGAGGTCGAAATCCACCGCCGCCGCGACGACATGCCCGCCATGGCCGCCGTGGCCCCCTTGGCCCCCCTCACCACCGTGGCCGCCAGGGTCAGCGTGCCCACCGCCGTCTGCGGGGACGTGCGGCTCGGCATGGCCCAGGGGCGGCAGGTCTTGCAGGTCCGGGTCGGCCCCGTCCCGGGGCTCTGCATGCTCCAGCGGCAGGTCGGCGAACTTTGCCTTGAGGTAGCTCGCCACCATCGGCGGCAGCACCATGGCGCGGGGCGGGCGGCGCGCCTTGGGCAGCACCACGATGCCACCGAACAGGCCGCGGTTGATGCTCTCGGCGATGTGGCGCGAATGGTCGTGGAAGGGCCAGGCGCCCAGCATCTCTTCGGTCACGGTGTAGTGATAGACCCAATGCTGGCCCGGGCAGATTTCGTCCGAGCGGCGGCCGTCGGTGCTCTGGGTGCCGAAAGGCCAGGAGCCATCCGAATCGATGCCGTAGCTCAGGCCATGCACATGAAAACTGTGCGGCATGGTGTCGCTGTTCACCACCTTGATGTGCAGGTGGTCTCCCGGGTGCGCGTAGATCACGGTGCCCGGCACGCGGTGCGCGAAGACCGGCTCGTTCACATCGGCCAGCACCAGTTTGTCGGGTTTGGGGATGAGGTAGGCGGGATCGAGGTATTCGCGGTAGATCAGGGCGTCGAGACGGCGCGCGTCCACCTCGGACAGCGGAATCATGCCGTCCTCGTGCCCGGGGTTGCGCATGCAGTCGCGCCGGTAGTTCGCCGCGGCGTGACCACTCGGTTCAACCGGGCTGTAGTCGAGGATCTGCTCGATCTTCAAGTAGACATTTCGGATGGCCATGCTGGTTGCTCCCTGGGGGTGAGCCTTGCCAGCAACTCCAACCGCGCAATCTGGAGGGTTCGATGGCTCCACTGCACCACTGGCAGAACAACCTTAGTGCGCCACCGGCAGATTCATATCCCTATGTCCGCACGGCGTCGGTCGCGCCGTGCGCTCTGCCAGCAGGCGCTGTCCACTGCCTCGGTGAACTACAGCTTCGCGGCCGACACTCCTCGCGTCAAGCTCAAGGCCCCGCATTTGCCGTACGCCATTTGCCCTGAAAAGACGTCGCCGGCTTCGCCTACTGTGCCCGAGAACCCCGCCGGTGGGATCGGCGCCGCCGGGTAGACGACCCACTTGCCAGGCGTGAACTTGACCAACGCGTTTCCCGCGGTGAAGTCGCCACTTACCTGGTGCGAGGCGGCGGACATCTTCTCCGAACCACCGAACGTGAAGACACCCCGCACGAGCGCATGGCCGGCCTCACCTTTCCTTTCGATGGCATCGACGCGGAGATGAGCCGCGATGTTTCCATTGGGGCAGGCGAAGCTGCCGCGCCAGTCCTGGTTGGCTGCGAACGGAACCTGAGCCTGCGAGCTCAGGCCGATAAGTACGAGAGGGAAGCAGGCAATGACACGGCTGAGTTTGAGCAAGAACTCTCTCCCGGATGAAGTGGCGGATGTCAAAGCTTGCGGCCAGATTCGAGTGATTGCTGCTTGCGACCTTGCTCCTGCTGCGAGCGCTGCAGGGAGCTGTATGCCGCTTCGCTGTCCAGCTGAATCTGGTATTTGCAGACGGGAATGTAGATGCCGGCAAACGCTGGAACCGCCACCGTCACGCCGTTGGACTGGTACAGATCGACCCGTGGCGGTGGCGGCCGCGTGCACGCAGCGACCGCGGTCACGCCCTGTCCCGCCCACCGCCCGTCGTGGCGATCCTCCGACATCGACGCCGGAGCGCCGAACTTCGAGGTCAGCGCCTCGAACGCGATCTCACGCGACTTCGGATCGGTTTCGAACCTCACGCCACCGACCGCGGAATCGCGGACATCCAACAGCAAACTCGGGTTGGGCAGGTAGATCAATTGCGACTGACCCACGCGACCCAGCCACGTCGGATGATCGGGTTGGGAGAGGTAGACCTGATAGGCCAGGGTCAACGTCGGATCGGTCAGATCCCCTCGGCCGAAACGCGTGTGACAGGTCGACGATGAAAACTCCGGGCGCACCAGACTGAATTGCGCCGGCGTCGGGCACAGCGGCATCCGCAACGGCCTGCCGAGCGGGATACCAAACACAGTGACAGCGTCTGCGCCTTCAGCGGCGCCTGGGGCCGCGCCGGGAGCAGCGTCCGGCGTGGCCCTGGCCTGGGCCTTGCGCCCCGCGTCCATGGCGGCCTGAATGCGGTCGAGGTCGGCTTCGGAAAGCACGCCGGTAGCGGGCGTTCCGCTCGCCTCCTGGAACTTGCGCACTGCAAACCCCGCTTCGAAGCACTTGATGTCGGTGTATGCAAACTGCTGCTTTGCCCACGCCTGCAGGGTCCAGCTCAGAAAGCCCTCGTAGTTCCAGCGAGCTTCGGTTTGGGGAGCTGCAAACTGGAACTGGTAGCGCGTTTTCGCCTCCTGCGGCGAAACGGCGCAGGAGCGAGGCAGTTCGCCTGGCAATAGCTGCGCTGGCGGCAGGCGACGGGCGGCGAATTCCGAGGTCGAGGGGATCTGCTGTGCCAGCGCCGCCTGGGCGATCAGCCACAGCGCTGGCAGAAGCAGGCGCGCAGACGTCCGTCGTGGCTGCTGCGGCGGCGGCGTAGAGGCCATTCGCCGCTCACTCCACCGTCACACTCTTGGCCAGATTCCGCGGCTTGTCCACATCCGTCCCGCGCGCACACGCGGTGTGATATGCCAGCAACTGCAGCGGCACCACGTGAAGGATGGGCGACAGCGCGCCGTAGTGTTCGGGCATGCGGATCACGTGCAGGCCTTCGTCGCTGGTGATCCTGGTGTCGCCGTCGGCAAACACGAACAGCTCGCCGCCGCGGGCACGCACTTCCTGCAGGTTGCTCTTGAGCTTTTCGAGCAGCGCGTCGTTGGGGGCGACGGTGACGACCGGCATCTCGGCCGTCACCAGCGCCAGCGGGCCGTGCTTCAGTTCGCCGGCGGGGTAGGCCTCGGCGTGGATGTAGCTGATCTCCTTCAGCTTCAACGCACCTTCCAGCGCAATCGGGTAGTGCAGTCCGCGGCCGAGGAACAGTGCGTTCTCCTTGCGCGCGAACAGCTCGCTCCAGGCGATGACCTGCGGCTCCAGCGCCAGCACGGCCTGGACCGCCACGGGCAGGTGGCGCAGCGCTTTCAGGTGCTCGGCCTCTTGTTCGGTGGTCAGGTGGCCGCGGCTTTGCGCCAGCGCCAGGGTCAGCAGGAACAGGCCGACCAGTTGCGTGCTGAAGGCCTTGGTCGAGGCCACGCCGATCTCGGCGCCGGCGCGGGTGATGTAGGCCAGCTTGCACTCGCGCACCATCGCGCTGGTGGCCACGTTGCACACCGTCAGCGTGTGCTTCATGCCGAGCGAGCGGGCGTGCTTCAGCGCAGCCAGCGTGTCGGCGGTTTCACCGCTTTGCGTGATGGTGACGACCAGGGTGCGCGGGTTGGGCACGCTGTCGCGGTAGCGGTATTCACTCGCGATTTCGACGTTGGTCGGGATCTTGGCGATGCTCTCCAGCCAGTACTTGGCGGTCGAGCCGCTGTAGTAGCTGGTGCCG
>JANMYQ010000337.1:0-15821 GCA_031382215.1 Methylibium sp. | reverse complement strand
CTCGACCAGGGTCACGTGCGCCACCACGCCGGCCAGGTCGATCGCCGCTTCGACACCTGAGTTGCCGCCGCCGATCACCGCCACGCGCTTGCCCTTGAACAGCGGGCCGTCGCAGTGCGGGCAGTAGGCCACGCCCTTGTTTTTGTATTCCTGCTCGCCGGGAACGTTGACATTGCGCCAACGCGCGCCGGTGGCCAACACGACCGAGCGGCTCTTCAGCGCGGCGCCGTTGGCCAGCGTGACGGTGATCTCGCCACCCGGCTGGCTTGCCGGTTCGATGGCGGTGACGCGCTGGCTGTTCATCACATCCACGCCGTAGCTGCGCACCTGCGCTTCCATCGCGGCGGCGAACTTCGGGCCTTGCGTTTCCTGCACCGAGATGAAGTTCTCGATGCCCATCGTGTCCAGCGTCTGCCCGCCGAAACGTTCGGCCACCACGCCGGTGCGAATGCCCTTGCGCGCGGCATACACCGCCGCGGCCGCACCGGCCGGGCCGCCGCCGACGATCAGCATGTCGAACGCTTCTTTCGCGCCGAGCTTGGCGGCGTCGCGCGCCGTGGCGCCGGTGTCGATCTTGGCCAGGATGTCGGCGATCTCGATGCGGCCCGAATGGAACATCTCACCGTTCAGGAACACCATCGGCACGGCCATGATCTGGCGCGCATCGACCTCGGCCTGGAACAGCCCGCCGTCGATCGCCACGTGCCGGATGCGCGGGTTGAGCACCGCCATCAGGTTCAGCGCCTGCACCACGTCCGGGCAGTTGTGGCAGGTGAGCGACATGTAGGTCTCGAAGACGAAATCGCCTTCCAGTGACTCGATCTGCTCGATCACGTCGGCCTCGAGCTTGGGCGGGTGGCCGCCGGCCTGCAGCAGCGCAAGCACCAGCGAGGTGAACTCATGGCCCATCGGGATGGCGGCAAAGCGCACGCCCATGTCATGGCCCATCTCGTGGCTTTGTCGGCTGATCGAGAACGACGGGCGGCGCGCGTCGCTGCCATCGTGGCGAACGGTGATCTTGTCGCTCAACTCGCCGATCTGATCGAGCAGCTCGCGCATCTCTTGCGAGGCGGGGCGGTCGTCGAGAGAGGCAACCAGCTCGATCGGTTGCGTCACTCGTTCGAGGTAGCCCTTGAGCTGAGCCTTGAGGTTGTCGTCCAGCATGGTGATGCTCCTTTGGTCAAAACGTGAGGGCGTGAGAATCCCGGCCCGGTCGACAACCCGCACCCGTTGGCCGGGCGGGCTGTCGACAGGGCCCGAAGGTCCTGTCGATGAAGCGGGTGGAAGCGGTGGGCTTTAGATCTTGCCGACCAGGTCCAGCGACGGCGTCAGCGTCTTCGCACCGTCGTTCCATTTGGCCGGGCACACCTGGCCGGGGTTCTTGGCGGTGTACTGGGCGGCCTTGAGCTTGCGCAGCGTTTCTTTCACGTCGCGCGCGATCTCGTTGGAGTGCACCTCGGCGGTCTTGATGATGCCTTCCGGGTTGATCACGAAGGTGCCGCGCAACGCCAGGCCTTCTTCGGGAATGTGCACGCCAAAGGCGTTCGTCAGCGTGTGGGTCGGGTCGCCGACGAGCGGGAACTTCGCCTTGCCGACGGCCGGGCTGGTCTCGTGCCACACCTTGTGCGAGAAGTGCGTGTCGGTGGTGACGATGTAGACCTGCGTCTCGAGCTTCTGAAACTCGGCGTAGTTGTCGGCCGCGTCTTCCACTTCGGTCGGGCAGTTGAAGGTGAAGGCGGCCGGCATGAAGATCAGAACCGACCACTTGCCCTTGAGGCTCTGCTCGGTGACTTCGATGAACTTGCCGTTGTGGAAGGCTTGGGTCTTGAACGGCTGGACGGGGGTGTTGATCAGGGACATGGAAAACTCCGGTGGTTAAGAACACTATTGAAGAAACAATATCGATAGTATTGCTGCAACGCCGCATCGATGTGTTCGATTGAAGCAATCCCGTTCATCGCCAGAGGCTATGAGCCGATGCACTGAAGCTTCACCGGGGTGGACAAAGCGCGGCACCACCGGGCCCCGGTCGATCAACCGGCGGTTTGCCCTGGCGCGACCGTCTTGAAGAAGCCCGGGTCGATGTCCAGCGTGCGCTGCTTGAAGCGCCAGCCAAGCGCGGTTTTCACGACCAGGCTCTTGTTGTAGCGGCCTGTGGCGATCACGCGCGGCACGTCGGCCACCTCCATCACCACCAGATCGTTGGTGACAAGCGCTTGGCCGGTGCCAACGGGCTCGATCAGGATGTTCAGCGACAGATGCCGCTTGCCGTTGGCCATGCCGCCCGGACCGACGTGGTGCTTCTCGAAGGCGTGCATCTCTTCCCAGGTGCTCATCTTGCCGAAAGCCCCGCTGTCGTAGCCGCCGAACTGGTCGGGCGGCACCCAGGTCTGCATGAAGCCGTCAGCGTCTGCGTTGTCGGTGGTCAGGCAATAGAGCGCGACGAGGTTCTGGATCTCGGCGATGTCGTTGGCGGTCAGGGTCAACATGCTGTTCATTCCTTTCGGGTGCGGTGGAGGCTGGGCGGGTTTGCTCTTCCGAGCGAGCCAAGCCGAAAGTCCGTGACTCTGACGGGCTTGGGATGCCCGCACTAGACTGGCTTTGGTGGAATGAGTGTTCGCGCCGGACGAACAGTCGGTTCACTTTTCCACCCGCCGCCGATCCACTGCGCAGATGCCTTCATGGACGATCTGAACGACATCCTGGTCTTCACCCGCGTGGCCGACCTTGGCAGCTTCACCGCGGCGGCGCGGCGCTTGTCATTGCCCAAGTCGAGCGTCAGCGCCCGGGTGGCGCGGCTGGAGGAGCGGCTGGGCGCACGGCTGCTGGAGCGAAGCACCCGCAAGCTGCGGTTGACGGTGGTGGGCGAGAGGTACCACGAACACGCGCGCCGCGTGATTCTGGAGCTGGAGCAGGCGTCGGCCATGGTGGAGCAGTTCCGCACCGAGCCTAGCGGCGTGTTGCGCATCAGTGCGCCGGTGGTGCTGGGCCAGGCGTTCCTTCCCTTGATCGTGGCCGAGTACATGCAGATCCATCCGCAGGTCCAGGTGTTCGTCGACCTGTCCAACCGGCGCGTCGATCTGCTGGAAGAGGGCTTCGATGTGGCCCTGCGCGCGGGCGTGTTGGGGGACTCCAGCCTGGTGGCGCGGCGCGTGGGCCGAGCCAGCGCGCGGCTGTTCGCTGCGCCCGCCTACCTCGCGAGATTCGGCACGCCAAAGGCGCCCGAAGACCTGGCGGAGCATCGCCTGCTCGAAGGCGGCGTCAGCCCTTCGGCCAACCTGTGGACGCTGCAACAGGACGACGGCGACGTGCGGCACGCCGTGACCGCCCGGTTTGCCGTCATCACCAACGACACGCCCACGTTGACGATGGCGGCCGTGATGGGCCAAGGCATTGCGAGTCTGCCGGCCTTCGCCGTCGCGGCCGAAGTGGCCGCCGGGCGCCTGCACCCCGTGCTGCCCGACTGGTGCACGCGGCAGCTCGACATCCATGCGGTGTTCCCGTCGCACAAAAGCCTGTCGCCCGCGCTGCGCGCCTTCGTGGACCTGGTGGCGCACCGGCTGGCGGAAAGGCTGCCGGGCGGTTGACGCCTCGGCGTACCGAAGCGCGCAGGCTCAGCCGAGCGCTTCGTCCAGCACCTCGACCCAGTGTTTCACCGGCGTCGTGGTGCCGGTCTGCAGGTGCTGGATGCAGCCGATGTTGGCCGACACGATGGCCTGCGGCTGCAGTGGCGCCAGGTTGGCGAGCTTGCGGTCGCGCAACTGGTAAGCGAGCTTGGGTTGCAGCACCGAATAGGTGCCCGCCGAACCGCAGCACAGGTGTGATTCAGCCGCCGCCACCTTCACGTCGAAACCCAGCGCGTTCAGGTGCGTCTCGACGCCGCCGCGCAACTGCTGGCCGTGCTGCAAGGTACAGGGCGGGTGGAAGGCGAGGCGGGTGAGCTTGAGCGCGCCCAGGCGCGGCTTCAGGCGCAGCACCAGCTCGGGCAGCAATTCGGACAGGTCACGCGTCAGCGCACTGACTCTGGCGGCCTTGTCGGCATAGTCGGGGTCGTGCGCGAGCGCGTGGCCGTACTCCTTCACGGTCACGCCGCAGCCCGACGCATTCATCACGATCGCCTCGACCGGGCCCTGCTCGGTCAGCCCGGCCACCAGCGGCCACCACGCGTCGATGTTGCGGCGCATGTCGTCCAGGCCGCCTTTCAGGTCGCCCAGGTGGCTGCGGATCGCGCCGCAGCAGCCGGCGTCATCGGCCACCAGGGTCTGGATGCCGGCGGCGTCGAGCACGCGCGCGGTGGCGCTGTTGATGTTGGGCATCATCGCCGGCTGCACGCAGCCCATCAGCATCAGCACCTTGCGCGGGTGCTGGCGCGTGGGCCAGCGGTGCGCGCGCGCACCGCCGGACGCAGGCACCTTGTTCTTCAGCGCTGGCGGCAGCAGCGGGCGCATCAGTTGTCCCAGCTTCATCGCCGGGGCGAACAGCGGCGAAGTCAGGCCTTCCTTCAGCATCCAGCGCAGCGCCTTCTCCTCGGCGGGGCGTTCGACTCGTTCGTCCACGATCTTGCGGCCGATTTCCACCAGGTGCCCGTATTGCACGCCCGACGGGCAGGTGCTCTCGCAGTTGCGGCAGGTCAGGCAGCGGTCCAGGTGCTGTTGCGTCTTGCGCGTGACCGGCGCGCCTTCAAGCACCTGCTTCATCAGGTAGATGCGGCCACGCGGGCCGTCGAGCTCGTCGCCGAGCAACTGGTAGGTCGGGCAGGTGGCGGTGCAAAAGCCGCAGTGCACGCATTTGCGCAGAATGGCTTCGGCGGCCACGCCGTCGGGCGTGTTCTGGAACTCGGGCGCAAGCTTGGTTTGCATCGGCGGGGGCAGTCAGGGGGTGAAAGGCTGATCAGGAGGGGATCAGAAACGAATCAGAAGGATGTCAAAAGCACGTCAAAAGCACGTCAAAAAAGCCGGGCAAGCATCGGCAACAACAGCGACGCGAGCAGCGCCTGCACGCCCAGCGCCAGCGCGGCATACGCGCCGGCATCGGGGTGCACCTGCAAGGCGCGCGCGGCGCCGATGCCGTGCGACGTGGTGCCCAGCGCATAACCGCGCACCGTGGGTTCGGTGATGCGCAGGCGGTCGAACAGGTACTTGGCGCTCACTGCACCCACCAGGCCGGTGAGCACAGCAAACACTGCCGCCAGCGCCGGAATGCCGCCGAGCTGTTCGGCAATGCCCATCGCCACCGGGGCCGTCACCGACTTGGGCGCCAGCGAACGCAGTATGGGCTCCGGCAGCCCCAAGGCCCAGCCCAGGCCCACGGCGCTGCCCGCCGCGGCCGCGCCACCGGCCAGCGCCGCCAGCAGCACGGCCACTGCCCGTTGGCGCAATTCCTCACGCCGCTGCCACAGCGGGCAGGCCAGCGCCACCACGGCCGGCCCGAGCAGGAAGTGGATGAACTGCGCGCCCGAAAAATAGGTTGGGTAGGGCGTATGGCTCAAGGTCAGCACCGCGGCCAGCGCCAGCACCGTCCACAGCACCGGGTTGGCCCACGGCGCCTGCTCCATGCGCAGGTAGAAAGCCTGCGCCAGCACGTAGGTCACGATCGTGGCCGTGAGCCCGAACAGCGGCGTGGCCGACAGGTAGACCCAGAGTTCGACGAAGCCGTGCATGGGGGTGGGGGGCGGCAGCTCGGCCAACTATCGCAGCAGCGCGCGGAACACCAGCGCCGTGACCGCCATGCCCACCAGGGTGGACAGCGCGATCACCAGCAGCATGCGCAGCCCGTATTGCGAGACCAGCGCCAGGTGCGTCATCACGCCCACGCCGGCCGGCACGAACAACAGCGACAGATGCGTCAGCAGCACATCGGCCACCGCCTGCACCGGCGCGCGCACCGCCGGCAGGTTCAGGGCGGCCAGCAGGATCAGCATGCCCAGTACCGGGCCCGGCAGGCTCAGATGCGCCAGCCGCACCACCGCCTCACCGGCCGACTGGCACAGAAGCACGATGGCCAGGCCTTTCAGTGCTTCCAATTCAGTGCTTCCACGTCGATGCTTTCATGCGGCCACGGGGTGCATCAAAGCCCTGGGTAGAGCCGGCCCGGGTTGAACAGCCCCGACGGGTCGAGCGCCTTCTTCAGCTCGCGGTGGATGCGGTCCAGCGGCGACTTGAGCGGCGCGAACGCACCGGCCGATTTGTCGCCGGCCAGGAACAGCGTGGCATGGCCACCGACCCGCGACGCCGCATCGCGCACCTCGGCCGCCGGCGCGCGGCTGCTGAGCCAGCGCTGCGCGCCGTGCCACTCGATCAACTGCTCGCCGGCCAACACCAGCGGCGGCGCCGTCTGCGGCACCGACAGGCGCCACAGCGCGGCGCCGGTTTTGACCGCCGCGCGTGCGCTGGCGAAGAACTCGTCGGTCTGGTTGCGCAGCCCGAGCCAGAACGGCTCGGCGATGTGCGGCTCGACCCACTCGCCGCCGATGCGCGCCTTGGCCGCCTGCACCGCGGCGGCGGCGCCGCGCAGGCGCACGATCAGCGCGCCGTCCCACCAGGCGCTGGCGTTCAGCGGCAGCGGCTGGCCGCCCCACAGGTTGAGCTGGTTCAGCGCTTGCGCCTGATCCATCTGCAAGCGCAAGGTGGCGTTGGCCGGCGCGATCGGCAGCACCTTCAGCGACACCTCCAGGATCACGCCCAAGGTGCCCATCGAGCCGGCCAGCAGGCGCGACAGGTCGTAGCCGGCCACGTTCTTGATCACCTGCCCGCCGAAGCTCAGCACTTCGTTGCGGCCGCTCAAGACGGTGGCGCCCAGCACGTAGTCGCGCACCGAGCCGACCGCCGCGCGCGCTGGCCCGGCCAGGCCCGCTGCCACCATGCCACCCACCGTGGCCCCGGCGCTGAAGTGCGGCGGTTCGAACGGCAGGCACTGGCCTTGTTGGGCGAGCGTGCTTTCGAGCTCGGACAACAGGGTGCCGCAACGGCTGGTGATCACCAGTTCGGTCGGCTCGTAACTCGAGATGCCTTCCAGCACACGCGCGTCCAGCGGCTCGCCCTGCGGCGTTTCACCGTAGAAGTCCTTGGTTCCGCCGCCACGAATGTTCAGTTGCACGCCGGCCGAGAGGGCACTCTGGACACGGTCGATCAGAACCTGCAGCGCGGGGTCGTTAGGAGCCATGAATTCAGAAGCGGGGAATATCGGCGAACGGCAGCAACCCGCGCCGCACATGCATCTTGCCGTACTCGGCACAGCGCGACAGGCTCGGGATCACCTTGCCCGGGTTGAGCAACTCCTTCGGGTCGAAGGCACGCTTGAGCGCCAGCATCTGCTCGCGCTCGGCGGGTGAGAACTGCACGCACATCGAGCTGAGCTTTTCGACACCCACGCCGTGTTCGCCAGTCACCGTGCCGCCCATCTGCACGCTGGTTTCCAGGATGTCGGCGCCGAACAGTTCGCAGCGGTGAAGCTGGTCGGGGTCGTTGGCGTCGAACAGGATAAGCGGGTGCAGGTTGCCGTCGCCCGCGTGAAAAACGTTGGCGCAGCGCAGGTCGTATTTCTTCTCCATCTGCTGGATCGCCAGCAGGATGTCGGCCAGGCGCTTGCGCGGGATGGTCGAGTCCATGCACATGTAGTCAGGGCTGATGCGCCCGCTGGCCGGGAAGGCGTTCTTGCGGCCGCTCCAGAACTTGAGCCGCTGGGCTTCGTTCTCGCTCACTTCGATGCGCGTGGCGCCGCTGGCGCGCAGCACCTCGGCCATGCGCGCGATCTCTTCTTCCACTTCTTCCGGCGTGCCGTCGCTTTCGCACAGCAGAATGGCTTCGGCCGTCAGGTCGTAGCCCGCGTGCACATAGTCTTCCACCGCTGCGGTCATGGGCTTGTCCATCATCTCGAGGCCCGCAGGAATGATGCCCGCGCCGATCACGTTGGCCACCGCATCGCCCGCCTTGCGGATGTCGTCGAAGCTGGCCATGATGCAGCGCGCCAGTTGCGGCTTGGGTACGAGCTTGACGGTGGCCTCGATCATCACCGCCAGCATGCCTTCGCTTCCGACCAGCACGGTCATCAGATCGAGCCCGGCACAGTCGAGCGCCTCGGAGCCGAACTCGACCGGCTCGCCTTCCACCGTGAAGCCGCGCACCCGCAGCACGTTGTGCAGGGTCAGGCCGTACTTCAGACAGTGAACGCCGCCGGAATTTTCGGCCACGTTGCCGCCGATCGTGCAGGCGATCTGGCTGCTCGGGTCGGGCGCGTAATACAGGCCGAGCGGCGCGGCGGCTTCGCTGATGGCGAGGTTGCGCACGCCGCATTGCACGGTGGCGGTGCGGGCGAGCGAGTCGAGTTTGAGGATCTTGTTGAACTTGGCCAGGCTCAGGGTCACGCCGCGCGCATGCGGCAGCGCGCCACCACTCAACCCCGTGCCAGCGCCGCGCGCCACCACCGGCACGTTCAGCCGGTGGCAGGTGCGCAGCACGGCGGCCACCTGTTCTTCGGTCTCGGGCAGGGCCACGACCATGGGCGTTTCGCGGTAGGCGGTGAGACCGTCGCACTCGTACGGCACGGTGTCTTCCCGGTGCCACAGCAGCGCGTGCGCGGGCAACTCGCCGGCCAGGGCCGTGACCACTTCTTCCTGGCGTTGCCGGCGCGCCAGCAACTGGCCTGCGGCGTCGGCTTCGCTGGCGGCAAGGGCGCTGGGCAGGGGTGCATTCATGGTCGGGAGCGGTTGGGCCGGGAGATTTTCATCAGGCTCGAATGTAGCGCGACAGGTCAATGCATCACCATAGCCGCACCGTCGGCCGTCAGGCGGAAGTGGGGATGCGCGGGGCCGATATCCGGGTCGCCGCTGCGCGTGGGGTCAGTCGCTGCGCCGGAACACCGTCAGCACGCCGGTGTAGCCGTACAGGTGATGGCGCGCAATCTCGCCGGCCGCGAAGAAGCCGACCAGCGGCACGTCGCCCAAGGTGTGCCGCACCAGCGCGAGTTCGGCCGACGGCGCGCCGAAGTGCGCCCCGCCGCGGCCGGTGCAACTGACGTAGATCGCGCCGGCAATGTTGTCCGACGCAGCGCTGCCTGCACTGCCGAGCCCGACCTGCGCAACGCCGGCGTTCTTCAGCGCCATGGCGCTGGCCGGCGGCAAGGTCTCGGGTTCGAGCTCTTCGCGGATCTCGGCGCAGATGCGCACCAGGTCGCGCCGCGCGGCCTCGGTATTGCGGGTGCAGAACGCAAGCTGCATGCCGGGCTCGGCGATGTCGCCGATGGCGATGCCGCGGCGCGCCGGGTCCAGGCCCACGAGGTGGCGCACGCGCGTGTCGGAGCCGAAGGCGCCGCGCCGTGCGGGCGTGTCAAAGCCGCTGGCGGGCGCGGGTGAGCGCGCAAGATCTGGCGCGTCGTTCAGCCCGACCAAGGTTTCACGCAGGCGCGGCAAGGCCCGGCGCGGCTCGGAAAACTCTTCGAGCTGCAGGTCGCGCAGCAGGCAGTTCAGCGCGGGTTCACCATCAAGCGTGCCGATGACGTTGTGCTTCGCTTCGGTGATGGTGCGCAGCGGCCCGACCGGCTGGCAACCCTGGGTCACGCGCGAGACCAGGCCGATGCCAGCCCCGAACGCCACGCCCGACAGCCCGCCGCGCCACACGCCGTCGGCCACATGCAATGCGCTGGTACGCGCCGACGCGAGGCCGCCGAACAGGTAGCCGCTGGCAGTGCGCTGGCTCATGTCCTTCACGAGTTCGGCCAGGTCGGCGGTGGCCGGGTCGGCGTGCACCTGGGCGGTGTGGGCACGGAAGTCGCCCAGCGGGCGCGCGCCGGAGAAAACGCGGAACTGCTCGCGCGGCAACTCGGCCAGCATCAACGCCAGCGCGGGTTCGTCGAAGTACTCGACGCCGCTGGCAGCAATACCAACACCGACCACGCCGACCCATGCGACGCCGGGCCAGCGCTGGCGCACGTCGGCCAGCAGGGCCTCGGCGCGGCCGGCAAAGTGGTCGCTGAGGTAGAGCCAGCCCAGGTTGGGGTGGCCGGCATGGCCGGGCTCCAGCCGTTGCGCTTCGATCTGCACCGCGGCCAGCGCGAGCGCCATCTGCGCGTCGGGATGGGTGGCGTGGGCGTGCAGGAAGCGCTTCATCTCGGGGGTCGCTTCAGGTCCGTGGAGGCGCACGGCGCGCCTGTGGGGTGAGCTTGGCGGGCTTGGCGGGCTTGGCGGCCCTGGCCGGTGCGCCGCTGACCTTGCGCGCCACGCTGGCCGGCACACCGGCGGCCTTCTTCAGGGTCTGGCCCGCTGCGTCGAAGCTCTGCTTCATCATCGATGTGGCCAGATTCTTGGCCGCGTCGGTGGTGTTGTCCTTCATCGCGGTGGAGGCCAGTTCGGTGAACTGTTTGGTCAGTGCACCCCACCACTGCAACGGGTCGACGGCCGGCGGGGGCGGCGCTGCCTTCTTCGCTTTGGTGGTGGGTCTGGCCGCAGGCTCCACCTCAGGCGTTTCGCTCAGCTCAGTGGGCGCGTCAGTCACGCCCGGCATCTTGATCTTCAGCGAGTCGCGCAGGTCTTCCATCTGCACGTTCATCGTCTTCAAGGTGGACAAGGTCATGCGTTGCACTTCGAGCGCCTGGATCGTGGCGCCCAGCATGCGCGCGTTCTGCTCCAACCAGAACTGCACGGTGCGCAGTTCTTCGATGCGCTTTTCAAGCTCCTCGGGGTTCAAGGTCGGCGCGACCCATTGGCCGATGTTGGGCAGCGCCGAACCGGCGTTCTTCACCAGGCCCTGCAGAAAGTCGAAGCCCGGCACGAGTTTGGTGAAGCTGGCGGCGTCGGTCATGGCAGTCCTTTGGGGAGGGCAGATCGGCCGATTGTGCCCCCGAAGCCGCAAGGGTCTGCAAGGCAGGCAACACATTGTCTTTGCGCTTGAAGCGCGGCCTTTGGCCGCCTAGCTTAGGGCCTTCGATGCACGCCAGGAGAGTCGAGATGGGATGGAAGCAACAACCGCAGCGCGCAACGGGCGGGGGCGCCATTGCGCTGGCCCTGACCCTGGTCCTGTCCCTGCCGAACCTGGCTCAGGCCGGCGGGCCGCTGGGAACCTTGGCTGCGCCGCCGAGTGCCTCTGACGACAGCTTGCCGACCGACCGGCTGATCGTGAAGTACCGGGCCTCCCAGGCTGCCTCGGCGGCCAACGCCAGCGTCGCTGACCGCGCCGTGCTGCACCGCCCCGCACAAGACGCCGCCGCGCGCCTGGGCCTGCGCATGCAACTGCTGCGCGTGGGCGCGATGGACACGCACGTGATGCGCCTGGAGCGCCGTCTGGCGCATGCCGAGGTCGAACGCCTGGCGCGCGACATCATGGCCAGCGACCCGACGGTGGAATACGCCGAGCCGGACCGCATCCTCAAATCCCTGCTGACGCCGACCGACACGCAGTACGGCCAGCAGTGGCAGTACTTCGAGCCCACCGGCGGGCTGAACCTGCCCGCGGCGTGGGACAAGGCGACCGGTGTGAAGGCAGACGGGCAAAGTGTGGTGGTCGCCGTCATCGACACCGGCTACCGACCGCATGCCGACCTGGCGGCCAACCTCGTCGCGGGCTACGACTTCATCGCCGACACCTTTGTCTCCAACGACGGCAACGGCCGCGACACCAGCGCGCTCGACCCGGGCGACGCGATTGCCGCCGGTGCCTGCGGTGGCGGCCAGCCGACGCAGAGCCAGCCCAGCAGCTGGCACGGCACCCACGTGGCCGGCACGGTGGCGGCGGTGACGAACAACAGCGCCGGTGTGGCCGGCGTCGCCTTCGGCGCCAAGGTGCAGCCGGTGCGCGCGCTGGGCAAGTGCGGCGGCTACACGTCGGACATCGCGGCCGGCATCGTCTGGGCCTCGGGCGGCAGCGTGCCCGGCGTGCCGGCCAACGCCACTCCGGCGCGGGTGATCAACCTGTCGCTGGGCGGCAGCGGCGCCTGCGACGCGGCCTCGCGCGACGCCATCAACTCGGCGCGCAGCCGCGGCACCGTGGTGGTGGTCGCGGCGGGCAACTCGAACGCCAACGCGGCCAATTTCTCGCCCGCCAGTTGCCCCGGCGTGATCAGCGTGGCGGCCACCAATCGCAGCGGCGGGCGGGCCTACTACTCCAACTTCGGCACGGTGGTGGCGGTGGCCGCGCCGGGCGGCGACATGCGCGGCGGTGCCGCAGGCGGCATCCTGTCGACCCTGAACAATGGCGCCAACGCGCCGGGTGCCGACAGTTATGCCTACTACCAGGGCACATCGATGGCCGCGCCGCATGTGGCCGGCGTGGTGGCGCTGATGCTGGCGAAGAACCCGAGCCTGTCGCCCGACGAGGTGGCTGCGCGGTTGAAGAGTTCGGCACGCGCCTTCCCGGCCACCTGTTCGCAATGTGGCGCCGGCATCGTCGATGCCAGCGCGGCGATCGATGCAGCCGGTGGCGGCACGACCCCGCCACCGCCACCACCGCCTTCATCGGGCAACGAAATCGAGCCGAACAACGGCACCGGCACGGCGCAGGGGGTGACGCAGGGCACGACGATCAACGGCACGCTGGCCAGCAGCAGCGACACCGACTTCTTCTGGGTAAGCGTCGCCGCCAGCGGGCGACTGACCAGCACGCTCACGCCCAATGGCTCGTCGGACTACGACCTGTATGTCTACAACAGCGCCGGCACACAAGTGGCGCGCAGCATCCGCGGCACCGGGCTGGTTGATTCAGCCAGCGTGACCAACACCAGCGGCGCGGCGGCCACCTACTACGTAAGGGTGCGCTTTTACAGCGGCGGCACGGGCGCCACCGGTGGGAGCTACACGCTGGCGATCAATTGAGGCAGGAAGGTAGCCGAGCCTGGCAGTCAGACGACTCAGGACGAACCGCCCAGCTCGATGCGCAGCACCCCGTCGCGCTGCTGCCAGCGCAGCCGGCCGAGCACGTCCATGCCGAGCAGCGGCCGGTCGTCCAGCCCGGGCAACGCCACCACGCGCAGGCGTTCGGCGCTGACGCCACCTTGCAGCGCCACGTCGGCGCGCACCAGTTGCCCGGTCACCACGCCGCCGGCGGTGTTGGACTGGATCGGCCCGATCGACTCGAGCGCCAGCTCGCGCGCGAGCGCGGCCGAGATGGCGGTGCCGGTGGCGCCGGTGTCGATCAGGAAATCGACTGACCGGCCGTTGATGCTGCCGGGCCAGTGGTAGTGGCCGTCAGCACCACGGCGGATCTCGATCACGCCGCCGTCGAGCTGGAAGCGGGTTTTTTGCCGGTCGTGCTGCCACCACTGGATGCCCAGGAAGACGAGCACCCCGAGCAGCAGCCAGACGGTGACGACCTTGACGGTGCGCGGCAGCTCGGTGCTCAACGATCAGCGCTCGACGATCAGACCACCTGGCTGAACGCCTTGTCCAGGCTGGCCACGGTGCGCTCGATGTCGTGCAGCTTGTCCAGGCCGAACACGCCGACGCGGAAGCTCTGGAAGTCGGCCCCCTCGTCGCACTGCAGCGGCACGCCGGCGGCAATCTGCAGGCCTTGGGCCATCAGCTTCTTGCCGCTCTGGATGCCAGCGTCCTCGGTGTAGCTGACCACCACGCCCGGCGCCTCGAAGCCAGGCGCGGCCACGCTCTTGAAGCCCTTGGCGGCGAGCAGCGCGCGCACGCGTTTGCCGAGCTCCAGTTGTTCGTTTCGCACCTTGTCGAAGCCGTAGGCCTCGATCTCCTTCATCACGGCGCGCAGGCGCGTCAGCGCATCGGTGGGCATGGTCCCGTGGTAAGCGTGGCCGCCGCCCTCGTAGGCTTCCATGATCTGCAGCCACTTCTTCAGGTCGGCCGCGAAGCTGGTGCTCTGCGTGGCGTCGATGCGGGCGCGCGCCAGCTCGCTCATGGCGATGAGCGCGGCGCAGGGGGAGGAGCTCCAGCCCTTCTGCGGCGCGCTGATCAGCACGTCGACGCCGGTCTGGGCCATGTCGACCCAGACCGTGCCCGAGGCAATGCAATCGAGCACGAACAGCCCGCCCACCGCGTGCACCGCGTCGGACACGGCACGCAGGTAAGCGTCGGGCAGCATCATGCCGCTGGCGGTTTCGACGTGCGGCGCAAACACCACGTCTGGCCGCAGCTCGGTAATGGTGGCCACCACCTCGTCGATTGGCGCGGGCGCGAACGCGGCCTGCTTGCCCGGGCCGACGCGGCGCGCCTTCAGCACGGTGGTCGAGGCCGGGATGTTGCCCATCTCGAAAATCTGCGTCCAGCGGTAGCTGAACCAGCCGTTGCGCAGCACCAGGCACTTCTTGCCGCTGCCGAACTGGCGCGCCACGGCTTCCATGCCGAAGGTGCCGCCGCCGGGCACGACCACGGCCGACTTGGCTTTGTAGACCTGTTTGAGCGTGGCCGAGATGTCGCGCATCACGCCCTGGAAACTTTGCGACATGTGGTTCAGCGCGCGGTCGGTGAACACCACCGAGAACTCGAGCAAACCATCGGGGTCCACATTGGGCAACAAACCAGGCATCGTCATCTCCCGCTGAAAAGTGTGATTGTCCGGGTCCAGGCGAACACGCGCGCGGCGCGTTCTTCATGTCCCCACAGGCTTCGCCAACTATTGACGACTAGGCCCCCGCCTGGCCATAGGCCGAAACCCGCTGGTCGATGGCGCCGAACAGGCTCTGGCCGTCGTTGCCCTTCATGTCGATGCGGATCGTGTCGCCGAATTTCATGAAGGCGGTCTTCGGTGCGCCGCCCTCGATGGTCTCGATCGCGCGCTTCTCGGCTATGCATGAGTATCCACGCGACCAGTCCTTGTTGCTCACCGTACCGCTGCCGAAGATGCTGCCGGCGCGAGCGTTGCGCGTCTTGCACAGGTGGGCGATCAGTTGGCCGAAGTGGAAAGTCATCTCCGGCCCGGCATCGCACAGGCCCACGCGGGTGCCGTTCCACACGCTTTCCAGGTTCAGGTGCACGCGCCCGCCGCGCCAGGCGGCGCCCAGTTCGTCGGGTGTGGCGGCCACCGGGCTGAAGGCGGTGGCGGGTTTGCTCTGCAAAAAGCCGAAGCCCTTGGCCAGTTCGGCCGGGATCAGGTTGCGCAGGCTCACGTCGTTGACGAGCATCAGCAGGCGCACGCTTTCCAGCGCGTCGTCAGGCGAGGCGCCCATCGCAACGTCGCCGGTCACCACCGCGACCTCGGCCTCGAAGTCGATGCCGAAGTCCTCGCTGAGGCAGGCCACGTCGTCGCAGGGGCCCAGAAAATCGTCGCTGCCGCCCTGGTACATCAGCGGGTCGGTGTAGAAGCTCTCGGGGACTTCGGCGCCGCGCGCCTTGCGCACCAGTTCCACATGGTTGATGAAGGCCGAACCGTCGGCCCACTGGTAAGAACGCGGCAGTGGCGCCATGCACAGGCGCGGGTCGAACGGGAAGGCATGGCGGGCCCGGCCGTGGTTCAGGGACTGCGACAGTTCTTCGAGCTGCGGGGACAGGAAGTTCCAATCGTCCAGCACCTGCTGCAGCCGGGTGGCGACACCGCTGGCATAGTGTGCGCTGCTCAGGTCGCGCGACACGACCACCAGTTGGCCGTCGCGTGAACCGTCTTTGTAGGTGGCTAGTTTCATGGGATGGAGCGGGGTGGCCGGGGGAGCACTATTGTCGATGTTCGCAGGCGCGGGCCGCTGGAGCGCTGCCGAGCGGCGCCGCGGCGTGGCGCTGGCCGGGCTGGCGCTGCTTGCGTTGATATTGCACGCTGGTTTGCTGGGTGGGCTGGAGTGGCCGGTGTCGCAAGCGCCTGAACCGGGTGCGCCGACATCGGCACTGTCGGTGCGGATTCTGGCGCCAGCGATGCCTGCGATGGCAGAGCCGCCAGTCACAGCGC
>JANMYQ010000328.1:0-2310 GCA_031382215.1 Methylibium sp. | reverse complement strand
GCATCCTGCTGGCACGTGCCACGAGCGAGCACCAGCGCTCGCGAATCGGGGACCAGACAGGAAGCAGAGTCTTCCTCTTCTATGCATACAAGGGCAATGGAGTCACGTTTGTCCGAGAACCGAAGGTCGAGGGATACGGGTGGCGGCCGACAATTACCTTGAGCGCTCAGCGACAACTATCGTGAGCGGTTGACGCACGCCGCCGGGGTGCGTTTTGCGGTTGGGTTCCTACAGTGGTCACCTTCAAGTGGAAGGCGGCCACGGTGCCCGGCAAACGCATAACGGACCTACAGGTGAACAAGTACAAGGCATTGAGGGGCGAGCACAGCCAGGAGGCTTCAGCCGTCAAGACTGGCATCAGCGTGGCCAGCGCTCGGCGGCTGGATTCGGCGGTGGTGTTGCCTTCGCAGCGTGCTCCGCGGCACTGGCGCACGCGCGCCGACCCGCTGGGCGAGGTGTGGGCGGCCGAAGTGGTGCCCATGCTCGAGGGCGCACCGTCGCTGATGGCGGTGACGGTTCTCGAGGAGTTGCAGCGCCGCCACCCCGAGCGGTTCGCCGACGCGGTGTTGCGCACGCTGCAGCGGCGTGTCAGCCAGTGGCGTGCCGAGCACGGCGGCGAGCGCGAGATCTACTTCGCGCAGGAGCATCCGCCCGGCCGGTTGGGGTTGTCGGACTTCACCGTGGCTGACGAGTTGGACATCAGCCTGGGCGGGCTGGCCTTCCCGCACCGGCTGTACCAGTTCGCGCTGGCCCACAGCGGCTGGCGCCATGCGCGTGTGGTGCTGGGCGGCGAGAGCTTCCAGAGCTTGGCCGCAGGGTTGCAGGACGCGCTGTGGATGGCCGGCGGCGTGCCCCATGAGCACCGCACCGACAGCCTGTCGGCGGCGTTCAACAACCTGGCCGAGCGCGAGGAACTGACCGTGCGCTACCAGGCGCTGTGCAAGCACTACGGCATGCACCCCACGCGCAACAACACCGGCGTCAGTCACGAGAATGGCGCCATCGAGGCGCGCCAGGGCAGCTTGAAGCGCGGCCTGGACCAGGGACTGCTGCTGCGCGGCAGCCGCGAGTTCGATGACCTGCCGGCCTACGAGCAATTCGTGGCCGACACCGTGCGTCGGCTCAACGCCCGCTGTACACGGGCCTGGGAGGTCGAGCGCGCCTGTCTGAAGCCGTTGCCGGCCCGCCGCACGGCTGACTTCGAGGAGATCGACGCCCGGGTCAGCAAGTTCGGCGTGTTCAGCGCCAAGAGCGTGCTCTACAGCGTGCCCTCGCGCCTGGCCGGCCAGCGCCTGAAGGTGCGGCTGCACAGCACCCACCTGGACGCCTGGCTGGGCGGGGTGAAGGTCTTCGAGTGCGAGCGGCTGCACGCCAGCACGGCCGACCGTCATCCCCGACGCATCGACTGGCGCCACATGCTGCCCAGCCTGAAGCGCAAGCCTGGCGCCTTCGCACGCTGGGTGCTGCGCGATGCGATGTTCCCGCGCAGCGAGTACGCACAGGCCTGGGATCACATCAGCCAGCACCTGCCCGAGCGGGCCGCGTGCCGGCTGATGGTGGACCTTCTTGACCTGGCCAACCGGGCCAACGTCGTGGCAGAACTTGCAGGCGTGCTGGCCGCGTTGCTGGCCAGAGGGGAGCTGCCAGACATCGAACTGCTCAGGGACCAGTTCGCGCCGCGGCCGTCGGTGATGCCGCAGGTAACCGTGGTGCTGCCCTCCACGGCGGTGTACGACGAGTTGCTGGCGGCTGCATGACGGGCGCCATCAACATCGGTGCGGCCGACGCAGGCGGATCGGGCGCCGCGGTGCCGTTGATGCTCACCGAGCTGCGCCTGCCCACCATCAAGCGGTTGTGGGCAGACCTGGCCGCGCAGTCCAACCGCGAGGGCTGGCCGGCCGAGCGCTTGCTGCACACGCTGCTGGGCCACGAGATGGCCGAGCGCGAGACCCGGCGCCTGGCGCGCGCACGAGCCGACAGCCAGCTGCCACCAGGCAAGAGCCTGGCGGAGTTCGACTTCGCAGCGGTGCCGGCCGTGTCCAAGGCGCATGTGATGGCATTGGCCGAGGCCGACAGCTGGATCGCTCAAGGGCACAACCTGCTGGCCTTCGGTCCGCCGGGCACCGGCAAGACGCACTTGCTGGCGGCCATCGGCCATGCGCTGATTGACCGTGGGCTGAAGGTGCTGTTCATGCGCACGAGCGAGTTGGTACAGCGTCTGCAGGCCGCCCGGCGCGACCTGCGGCTGCCGGCCGAGCTGGTCAAGCTCGACCGCTTCGACCTGATCATCTTGGACGACTTCAGCTACGC
>JANMYQ010000312.1:0-3223 GCA_031382215.1 Methylibium sp. | reverse complement strand
TTCCCGCCTTCGCGCCGAGCAACAAGCGCCTTTGCAACCTGTACAGCAAACCGTTCTTCCCCATGGTCACGAATCACCTCCGCAATGTGGCGCTCGTCGGCGCGGGCCAGGAATTCCGCAGCACTTTCGCCGCGGGTGGTGTCCATGCGCATGTCCAGCGGCCCGTCGAAACGGAAGCTGAACCCGCGCGCGGGGTTGTCGATCTGGGGCGACGAGACGCCCAGGTCCAGCAGCAGGCCATCGACCCGCTGAATGCCGAGCGACGCCAGCAGCGGCGCCATCTGCGCAAAACTGGTGTGGTGGATCGAAAAGCGCGGGTCGGTGATGCGCTGCTCGCCGCGGGTCGCTGCTTCGACGGCCTGCGGGTCGCGGTCGATCGCGACCAGCCTGCCTTGCGGGGACAAGCGCTCCAGCACCGCGCGCGAATGCCCGCCGCGGCCGAAGGTGCCGTCCAGGTACAGGCCGTCGGGCGTGGTCACGAGCGCATCCACCGCCTCGGTCAGCAGGACACTGGTGTGTTGCAGGGGCGCGGTCGCGTTCATGTCAGCCCCGCCCGGCCGCCCGAAGGTGCTGACGCGCCCCCTCGGGGGGCAGTGAACGAAGTGAGCGTGGGGGCTTCATATTTCAGAAGACGAAGGCCTTGATGGAGTCCGGCATCGCGCTGGCCTTGGTGCGAGCCGAGTGGTCCAGATGGCGCCGGGTGTCCCACAGCTCGAGGTGGCTGCCGACGCCGATCAACTTCACGTCGCGCGCCATTCCGGCGGCTTCACGCAGTTCGGGGGCGATCAGCACGCGCGACGAGCCGTCGATCTCGACGTCCATCGCGTTGCCGAGGAACATGCGCTTCCACGGGCTCGATTCGAACGGCAGCGCCACCAGACGCTCGCGGAACTTCAACCACGTGGGACGCGGGAATATCATCAGCGCGTCATCGGGATGGAGGGTGATCGTGAGTTCTTTGACACCGGCGGCCGACAACAATTCGCGATGGCGCGCCGGCACAGCCATGCGCCCCTTGTCGTCCAACGTCAGGGCGTTGGGCCCCTGAAACACGATGTCTTCCACACTCCCCCACTAAAGTGCACTTTTCGCCACTTTAGCGGATGACCCCCAGGAGGTCAATGGAAACTCGCGTTGAAAAATCAATGAAATCAACTACTTAGCGAGACTTTTTCAAGCTTGTGCGCAGAAAAAGTGTTCAAAAATAAGGACTTGCGGGGTGCACTGAAAGTGATGGGTGAGCTTGAAGAGCCCATTTTCGTGCGCTCGAACCGGTTTGCGCCGACAATTGGGGGTTGCGAGCGCATGCCAACGGCACCAAGTTCGCCCCACCTCAGTCTTCAGCGTGCACACCATGGCCACACGACGTCCCACCCCCAGCACCCCGACCGACTCGGCGCAGAAGCTGCGCCAGACTCAGGCCGAATACACCGCCGCCCGCCCAGCCAGCCAGCCGGGCGTCAAGCCGATGATGTCGAGCTCGAAGATGTACGTATGCCGGCGTTGCCAGGCCAACTTCAAGACCGGCGACGGCAAACCCGACGCGCGGATCCCCGGCCTGGGCAAGTGCAACGCCTGCCTGGCCACGACGTCGGTGGCAGTTTCCTAGCGCACCGTCAGGGCCCGCGCGGCTAGATCGGCGCCACGCCGATCAGCCAGCGGTGCAGGAACATCACCGTGGCCGCGTAGAGCGCCAGCCCGCCGACGACTGCGATCACGTCGTTCGCCGGCCCGGCCGGCGCACCCGTAACAGTGCGAACGGGGCGCCGCTTGAGCGAGATGCGGTCGGCCACTGCCCATGCCAGGAAGCCACCGAACAGCAGCACATCGGCCAGGGTGCCGTTGGCCAGCAGGTGCGACAAGGCCCAAAACTTCACGGCCAGCAGCATCGGGTGTTTGGCGGCCGCCTTGATGCGCCCCGGCAAGTAGGCCGCGAACAGCAGCGGAAACACCGGCACCAGCGGCAACATGGCCACATGGCGCATTGCGGCGGGCGGGGTGTACAGCACCACGGGCGCCTGGCGGGCGAGCCCGTAGCCGTAGATCAGCAGGCCCAGGCCGACGCCGGCCAGCACCGAGTAGATCCCCTTCCACGCCCCCTGGCCGCGCGCGGCCACCTGCGCGTCGCGCCAACCGGGTGCGAAGATCGACACAGAGTGAATGCCCAGGAACAGCAAGAGGCCGAGAAGTAGCAGAGTCATGTTGGAGCGCCGTGAGGGGTGGCGCGCAGTCTATCGCCAACCGATCCTCAGTCGCGGGCATCGAGCCCGCTCCTTCGCCGATCGCTTCGCTGGTCGATCCCCAAAGGCCACGAAGGCCACGAAGGGGACGTTCCGGCCTTGCGGGGTTGCGCCGCAACGTCCGTGTTGCGCAGAAAGCAGTGCAGGCGCAACTTGATCGCGCTCGCCTGCTTCACTTCGTAGAGCGGCCGGCTCGCGCGATCCTCGCCCTTCGCTCTCGCGCTCTAATTCGACTCCTTGATCAATCGACCACTCACCGACTGGATCGGCCTGGCGTTCATCGGGTACAGGCGCGAGAACACCGCGATCTGCTCGGGCGAGATCGGCACCGGGTTCTTCATCACCATCCACAACACGCCCTCGCTGCACGGCGGCGTGGTGAGCGAGCCCATGTAGGTGTAGTAGCTGCGGTCCACCGGCAGCAGTGCGGCCAGGTCGAGCGTGGCACGGGCGGGCACTTCTTCGCCCTTTTCGAGTGGCAGGTTGTTCCATACCGTCTGTACGATGGCGTGGGCGCTGCCACGGTCCAGCAGCACCGCCACCACGGCCAGGCGGCCTTCGGGATCCTTGTGCACCAGGTGCGCCACCATGTCGAACTGGCGCCCGTTGATGCGCTCTTCCGACGGGCGGTGGAAGTGGAACTGCAGCAGCTCGTAGCGCCGCCCGATCACTTCGATGGAATTGCCACCGGCCACGTTGACCTGCACCGTGTGGCCGTTGTCGATGACGCGGAAGCTGCTCGGCTTGTAGTCGAACTGCACCGAGTCGAGCTGCACCTTGATGCCGTCGCGGATGTCGATCGGGCTCTGGCGCGCACCGCTGGCGCATTGCGCGAACTCGGCCTTCAGGCGGCCCCAGCTTTCGGGGCCGGCTTCGCCTTTGTAGTCCCAGTGGGGCGCGTGGCCTTCAGTGCCATGGGCTGCCGCGGGTGGGACGGCCGGCGCCGCGCGGGCGGCGCGCGAACGCGGCGCGGCGTGGCCATG
>JANMYQ010000263.1:0-9853 GCA_031382215.1 Methylibium sp. | reverse complement strand
CATGGCCGACCCGAACTCGACGCACGACTTCGGCAAGGACATCATTCCGCACGCGGTACGCAACGGCTGCGCCAGCGCGCATCACTTCGGCCTGAGCTGCGTGTCGAACAAACCTGGCGAAGAGCCATATTGGCGCGACGTGGGCACGATCGACGCGTACTGGGACGCCAACATCGACCTCACCGCCACCGACCCGCTGCTGAACCTGTACGACACCACCTGGCCGATCTGGACCCACCAGCCGCAACTGCCGCCGGCCAAGTTTGTGCACAACCAGGAAGACCGGCGCGGCATGGCAATCGAGTCGATGGTCTCGGGCGGCAGCATCATCTCCGGCCATGTGTTCCGCTCGGTGCTGTTCTCGAGCGTGCGGGTGCATTCGTACTCCACCGTCAACTGGTCGGTGCTGTTGCCCGGGGTCGAAGTGGGCCGCCATGTGCGGCTCACGCGCGTGGTGGTAGACCGCGGCTGCATCCTGCCCGACGGCCTGGTGATCGGCGAAGACGCAGTGGCCGATGCGGAGCGTTTCGAGCGCACCGACAACGGCATCACGCTCGTCACCGCTGCCATGCTGGCGCGCATCGCCGCCTGAGTTGCCTGCCGATGAGAGTCCTGCATGTCGCGGCCGAAATCTTTCCGCTGATCAAGACCGGCGGTCTGGCCGACGTGGTGGGCGCGCTGCCGCAAGCGCTGATCCAGTGCGGCGCCGAGGCCCGCCTGCTGTTGCCGGGGCTGCCGGCCATTGCCGACGCGGTGCTGCACCAGAAGACCGTCTGCACGCTGGGGGCCCTGTTCGGTGCCGGCCGCGTGACCTTGCGCCTGGGCCAGTTGCCTTACAGCCACGTGCCCGCGTACGTCATCGACGCGCCTTACCTGTACCGCCGCGAGGGCAGCCCTTACCAGGCCAGCGATGGCACCGAGTGGGGCGACAACCTGCAGCGATTCGGCCTGCTCGGCTGGGTGGCCGCGCACCTGGGCGCGGGCGAGCTCGACCCGGGCTGGGCGCCGCAAGTGGTTCACGCGCACGACTGGCATGCCGGTTTAACCTGTGCCTACATGGCCGCCCACCCGCCCACGCGCGCGGCCTCGGTGTTCACGATCCACAACCTCGCGTTCCAGGGCCTGTTTGCGCAGGCCGATTTCGGCATGCTCGGTTTGCCGGCACGCTTTCTGGTGTCGCACGGGGTCGAGTTCCATGGCCAGGTGTCGTTCATGAAGGCGGGCTTGAAGTACGCTCACCGCATCACCACCGTCAGCCCGACCTACGCCGCCGAAATCGCCACACCCGAATTCGGCGCCGGGCTCGACGGCGTGATTCGCGGCCGGGCCGGGCATGTGTCGGGCATCCTGAACGGCGTGGACGGCACGATCTGGAACCCCGAGAAAGATACCGGCCTGGTGGCGCGCTACACCGCGCAAGACTTTCGCGGCAAGGCCGTCTGCAAACAGGCCCTGCAGACCGAGATGGGGCTGGATGCGCAGGCCGACGCGCCGGTGTTCGGCCTGGTCAGCCGTCTGAGCGCGCAAAAGGGGCTCGACCTGCTGCTCGGCGCCTTGCCGGGCATGCTGCGCCGCGGCGGGCAACTGGCGCTGCAAGGCACCGGCGACCCGGCGTTGGAGTCGGCCTTTGCCGCGGCTGCTGCGGCCCACCCGGGGCGGGTGGCGGTGCGCATCGGCTACGACGAAGCGCTGGCACACCGGCTCATCGCCGGGGCCGATGCGATCCTCGTGCCGTCACGTTTCGAGCCCTGCGGCCTGACGCAGTTGTATGGGCTGCGCTACGGCACTTTGCCGGTGGTGCGGCGCGTCGGCGGGCTGGTCGACACCGTGGTCGACGCCAGCGCCGACGCGGTGGCCGCCGACCGCGCCACCGGCTTCGGTTTCGACGCCGCCAGCCCGGCCGCGCTGGAGCAGGCGATGCAGCGCGCGATCGACGTCTTCCACCAGCCGGCGCTGTGGCGCCAGCTGATGCTGCGTGCGATGGCGCAAGACTATTCGTGGGAAGGCGCGGCGCGCAAGTACATGGCGCTGTACGCCGAGGTGACGGGTACGCGGCCGGCTCTGCGCAGCGCCGCCTGACGCCGTCGGTATGTGTCAGGCGCAGTCAGGCGGCGTGCTGCTGCCGGACGATCGTCACCGGCACCGGCGATTGATGCATCAGCGCCTGCGACTCCGAGCCGAGCAACGCGTGGCGCAAGGCGCCCATGCCGCGCGCGCCCATGATCACCGCGTCGCAGCCATGGCGTTCGATCAACTCCACCAGCGCGTGGCCGGGGTCGCCCGAGGCGATCTCGCGCTCGAAGCCCAGCCCGGCCGCCTGCAGCAGCGCTTGCGCTGCCTCCAGTGAATGCGCGCCGGCGGCGCCGCTCACACGTTCGAGCACATCGGCGTCGGGCGCCAGCACCATCTCGTACAGGTAGGTTGGCTCCTGCACATTGGCCAGCACGAAGCTCGCCCGCAGGCCGCTCTGGGCCAGGCGGATGGCGAACCGGACGGCTTCGAGGGCGGGTTCCGAGCCGTCGACGGGGAGCAGGATCTTCATCGGGGTCTCCAGAGGTGCGCCATCAGGCCATGAGCCTACGCCCATCCGTTGGCTGGCGGCTTGCCGCGGCGCAAGGTTCAGCCCTGGTCGTCGGTGACGCGCATGGCGTCGATCGGTACCACCGGCCCGACGTATTTCAGCAGGGACTGAAGCGCCTGCAGGCTCACCGCCTTCTTCGCCGGTGCGGACATGATCAGTGCCTTCTTGCGATCGAGATTCACGGCGACCCTCATGCCGGGTTTGAGGCCCAGGGCTTTGCGTACCGCAATCGGCAACACGATCTGCCCTTTGGCGGAGATCAGAACCGTACTCATGCCAAGCCCCGAAGAGGTTTTGCGAGACAAATACTCTAGTTCAGCTAACCGGTCACCCGCGGGGACATTTCGGGCTTCGTATCGTCGGTTCTCTGCGTCAGGGGCCCTGGTGGTGCGCCAGCCTGGCTGTCCGGGCGTCATAGCCGACTTCCGTAATCGTCCCGTCTCGAATTCGCTCGACCGCCTCGTCGATCACATGCAGCGGCACGACGAACCACTCCCTTGGTTTCACTGGCTTGCCGAAGCGATCTTCGATGGTGAGGTCGAGTTGCGCGCTGCTGAAGACTCGATGGAAGATGCTTTCGAGCTTGGTTCGGCTGAGGTTGTGCAGTTTGTACTCGGCCACGATCTCGACCGGGGCAAGCAGGTACGTCGCCTGGTTCTCGGCATCGGCGATGCGTGTCTCGACTTTGCCGCCCGTGACGCCGATCTTGTGGATCAACATGCGGTGCTCGGAAACGAACGGGTGCTTGGACAGACTGCGCAACACGTAGATCGTGCCGGACGCGATATCGTCCGGTTCGGCGGCGTCACCGAACAGTGGGCCGAACAGCGGGCCGGCATCCGGGTCGCTCAGCCGCCGCCCCTTGCCATCCTTGGTCAGCGCCTTTTGCAGCGACCGCATCAGCAAATTGCTTTCGGTCCCGTTGCCGTAGATGAGCCGCAGCCGTGCATCGGGTTGTCTGCTGCTGGTCTCGAACTCCTCGCCCTTCTCCGCCACGTAGGCGAATTGCCCTCCGACGATGAAGAAGTTCCCCAGCTCGACGCTGGCTTCGTTCTTGAACGGAATTGCCTTTCGGATGCCGTCGTTCAGTTCGCGCTCCGCGCGCTCGATCAATGGCTGGAATTTGTCGAAGTCCTCGCACGGCGTTCGGTCGGCGATCTCTTCTGCGGCCTGTCGCTCTGCGAGGGGGCGGACATGGCGAAGCACCGTGATGTCGGCATGATCGGATGGGTCGCTGCTGGCACCCAGCTCGGCGAGCAAGGCATCTTCGTCAAGGTCGTCCGCATCGATCGGCGTCGCTGATGATCCCGACAGCAGGCCGGGCTTGTCCAGCTGAGCCAACAAGGCATGCGCCTCCGGCAGCTTGCGGAGCTGATCCAGGCGCACCGCGTACAGGCGTTCGAAGATGTCGCTGCTTTCGCCGTGCTGCGGCGCGCGCTTGTGAATTTCGTGAAAGCGGAGGATGTCCTCGAAGCCAGCGATGATGCGTTCTTCGCGCGGCGTGCGAGCTCCAGCCTTGATCGGCTCGACCGCCACGCCCAGGGCCTCCAGCAGTTCGTCGTCGTCCAGGTCAGCCATTGCCGGAGGCCTTTTGCGCCTGGGCTGCCTTGGCCTGGGCGCGATAGCGTGCGAAAGCGGCCACACCCTCAGCCATTCTCTTTTCCCAGGCATCGGCCGAGTTGATGTCCGGCACGCGTCCGCGCTCGTTCTTGAACAGCAACGCGCGCTTTGCCAGTTCGCGCGCGTCGTCCTCGGAGATCTTGATGTTCTTGCCGGCGATGCTGGCCTGAATCTGGCGCAAGGACTTCTCATCCATCGTCTTGGCCAGCACCGCATAGGCGGCCTCGAATGGATTGATGCGGTCGATCAGGTCGATGTCCAGGTCGCGCACGTTGATGAACTTCCGCACGCCTTCGATCAGATCGATGTTGCTCTTCGCAGGGGAGCCACCATCGTCGCCACCAGGGGTCGAGCTTGGCGGCTGCACCTGGTCGGGCGGGCCCAGCGCCAACTTGGCCTGCTGGGTGATGTTGATGACGGCAATGGCGTGCTGGCGCACCGCTTCCTGGTCGGCATCGCTGAGCTCCGGGTAGCGCTCGCGCACGATCTTGCCCAGGCGCTCGATGGTCAGTTCCTCGGGAATCGTGTTCTCCTTGTCCAGCGTGCCGCGCTCGAGTGATGGCTTGTCCTGAATGAAGGCCGCGATGACCTCGTTCAGGTCTTCCTTGCAAATGCGCTTGCCCTCCTTGCTCTTGGGCTTGGCCAGGCCGTTGATCTCGATGTGGATCTCGCCGGTCTCCTGGTTCACGCCCAGGTTCTTGCCGCCGTCCACGTAGCCGTCCGCGCCGTAGTCGAAGCCTTCCTGCGGGCCGGCGTTGCGCGGCGTGAACTCGTAGCGCGGGGCCAGCACCTGCTCCATCAGCAGGCTGGCCGATATCGCCTTGAGCATGTCGTTCACCGCTTCGGCCACCGCGGACTGCTCGGCCGTGGGCTCGGCGATCAAGTTGGTGAAGCGTGCGCGTTCCTTGCCATCGGCGTCGCGCGTGGCACGGCCGATGATCTGTACGACCTCGGTCAGGCTGCTGCGGTAGCCGATCGTCAGGGCGTGCTCGCACCAGATCCAGTCGAAGCCTTCCTTGGCCATGCCCAGCGCGATGATGATGTCCACGTGGTCGCGGTCCTGCTTGTGCGCAGGATCCTTCAATGCGCCCAGTACGCGGGAGCGCTTGGCGGCGTCGCTGTCGTCCACCAGATCAGCCACCTTCAAGGTGCGGCCGTCTTTGGCGCCGATGAGGTGGAAGCCGGTTGTCTCGTCGATGCCCTTCCACTCGCCCAGCGCCTGCATGATCTCGTTGACCTCACGCTCCTTGTCCTTCAGGCTTTCGCGCGAATTGACGCTGGGGATGTGGACGATGGTCTTCCGCGCCGGGTCAAGCACCTTGGCCACGGCATCGACGTAGCGGCCGGTGTAGAAGAAGTAGCCGATGTCGAGCGACTTCAACCACCGGTAGCCTTTGAGCTGCTCGTAGTAGTTGTAGGTGACGGTCTCGAACTTGCCTTCGTCGGCAGGCCCCAGCACCGCCTCGCTGTCACCGCGGAAGTACGAGCCCGTCATCGCCACCACATGCACCTTGTCGCGGGCGATGAAGGCGCCGAGCTGGCTGCCCAGCTTGTTGTCCGGGTTGGCGGAGACATGGTGGAATTCGTCGATGGCGATCAGGCGGTTGTCGAACGCCTGGGTGCCCAGTTCCTCGACCGAGAAACGGAAGGTGGCATGGGTACAGACCATCACCTTGGCGTCACTTGCCAGGAACTTCTTGACCGCCTCGACCTTGGACTTTGCAATGCGCGGCTCGTCGATGCCTGGCGCGTTGCACAGGTTCCATTGCGGCGCGACTGTCCAGTCCCAGTAGAAGCCGTGTTGCGTCAGGGCTTCATCGGCGAAGCTGCCACCGATCGAGCGCTCCGGCACCACGACGATGGCCTACTGAATGCCCTGGTTGTGCAGCTTGTCCAGCGCAATGAACATCAACGCCCGGCTCTTGCCCGATGCCGGCGGCGACTTGATGAGCAGGTATTGTTCGCCGCGCTTGGCGTAGGCACGCTCCTGCATCGTGCGCATGCCCAGTTCGTTGGCCTTGGCAGAAGCGCCCGTGCGTGCCGTGGTGATGGACACCGACGGCACGGTGTGGGTGTTGATCGGGTTGGTGTTCATGCTGAGTACTCAGAAGGATCGTCCAACAGGTTGTTGAATATTTGTGCAGCAGCCTGTTGCACAACTTGGCTGCGGCTGCCTTTCCTGCGGCCGATCATTGCGCTCCATCCGTCGAAGTGCCGGAAGAATCGTCACCAATGAACTCGCTCTCGATCTGCTCGATGCTCGGCAGGCTGGATTGCAGCGCTTTTGGCAGGGCACGGGTCAGTTCGTAGCTGGAAACGCCGATGGGCTTCTCGATGCCGCGCAACGTGTACTCGGCCAGCACGCGGTTGCGATCCTGGCACAGGATCAGCCCAATGGTCGGCTTGTCGTCGGGGTGGCGCAGGTGGTCATCCACCACGTTGCAATAGAAGTTGACCTTGCCGGCGTACTCGGGTTTGAACGGCCCCCGCTTGAGCTCGATGACCACATAGCAGCGCAGCTTGAGGTGGTAAAAAAGCAGGTCGATGTAGAAGTCCTGATCGGCCACGTCCACGTGGTGTTGGCGGCCAACGAAGGCAAAGCCTTGCCCCAGCTCCAGCAGAAACTTTTCCAAGTGCGCGACCAGTCCGGTTTCCAGTTCACGTTCGTGGAAGGGATCGGCCAGCGTCAGGAAATCGAACAGGTACGGGTCCTTGAGGGTCTGTTGCACCAGGGCCGAATCCGGTGGCGGCAGGCGCAGGGCAAAGTTGTTGACTGCCCGGCCTGCGCGTTTGTGTGCCGCCGCGTCGATCTGGGCCAGCAGAGCGTTGCGGCTCCAGCCCTGTTCGATGGATGTGTGCATGTACCACCGGCGCGCCGGTGCCGCCTTCATCTTCTCCATCAGCACGGCATGGTGGCTCCAGGGCAGGGCCAGCAGCAGTTCGGCCGGAAAAAGGGCCGCAGGCTGTGGCCCTTTTGCGCCACTGCCGCGTGCCGGCACCGGCATCGGCAATTGGGCCACCGCTGGTGGCCCAATTGCCGGCGTCGGCGCAGGTGGCGGCCGGGCGTCCAGCGCGGCGTGCGGGTACTGGCGAAAAAACATCAGCATGCGCTTGATGTTGCGTTCGGAGAACCCCTTTTCGTCAGGCAGCTCGTTGTGCAGGTCGCGGGCCAGGCGCGGCAGCACGCCAGCGCCCCAACCCTCCTTTTCCTGGCGCACGGCGATCAGTGCACCGATCTGCCAGTACAGGCACACCATCTCGGCGTTGACGGCCATCCATGCCCGGGCCTGGGCATGGCGGATGCGCCGCTTGATCTCGCCCAGTAGCTGCGCATACTGCGCCGCAGGCCTCATGGCGGTGGCGGGTTTGGTCTTGCTGGCGCTCACTGGGCTCCCTTCGCGTTGCGCACTTCGGTATTCGCCTTTCGGACGGCCGGGCGGGCTCATGCCTTTGCCCCCTTGGCCGGCTTCCTCGCGGGGGCGGCCTTGCCCGCAGCGGCGGTCATCTTGGTGTAGAGGTCGAACAGCTTTTCCAGCCGCTCGGTGTCGTTCTTGAAGCGGCGGCCGATGTAGATGCGTTCCAGCACCTCGTCGTTGTGCTCATGGGCCTGGCGCAGGTTCTCCGGCATCGCGTCCGGGTCGTAGAGGTTGGCGATGGTCGCGGGGAAATGCGCTTCTCGGGCGAGCAGGATGTTCTCTGCGCAGCGGGTCAGGTCGGCCTTGTTCTGCTCGGTCAGCGGCGGGACGGGGAAGGTGTTCCAGCCGAGGGTGTTGGAGTAGCGGTAGCGCGTTTCGAGCTGCCCGCAGACCGTTGCGATCCAAACAAGATGCAGGCGCGTGGCGATCACAGCCATATTCCACAAGTCTGCGTCGTAGAGCGCGAACGCGTTGTCCGACACGATTGACCGCTTTGATAGAACACCCACAGGCAGATAGGGCCGAGACTCCGACGTCACCTTTGGAACAACGATCGCATGTTCCTTGCTGCGCCCCTGCACTTGCCTGAACCTGTGTGACTTCTCCGCATACTCCTGCGTCGAAGGTGCCTTGCTCGCTTTTCGCATGGCACGCACAGCGGCGAATCGGCTCAACAGGAACGACGAAGTCTTTGCACGTTCAACCTCGCTGTCCTCGACCCAGATGCACCGCCTGACAATGCCCCGTACAAATTCTTGGGAGCCAACAAAGTCGAATATGTACTGTGAGAGTTCTGGCGCTAGACGCAAAGCTTCGTTTGCTTCTGACATCGCCAGAATCAAGTTGCCGCCGTCCGAGGGCTTGTTACCCCAATGCATAGTGGCCCGTTCTTCGGGTGCACGAGACTGGGCGTCGACGATTACGTTCGGCCCTGGTACCAAGTAGGCATTGATGTTCTGAACCGCTTTGCTGGTCAAGCTGCCGTCACCACCGGACGCGTACAAGAGTCTCGTGGGACGGGACCGAGTAGAAAGTCCGATTACCGCAACCGTCACGCCTGCGTTGTTGCTAGCAAGGTTGGTCCACTTAAACGATTCGTGAGCAAAGACGATCTCGCTGCCAGTTGAAAAAATCAGTGGCCAAAGAATCGGAACCTGCTCGCCTTGGCAGATTGAATTGGTTGATACCAGGGCCGACGTCGCGGAGGTGTGAGTGCCGTAGTCCGCCGCCTTCATGAACCATCCGCTCACGTAGTCGAGTGATTTCCAACTCGCAGTACGCCCTTCGAATATCTGCCGCAAGTCGGACTTTTGCTCTGCGGTCTGCCAAGTAAAGCCGAGATAGGGCGGGTTACCGCAGATGTATGTCTCCCCCCCTTCATTGTCGAAGTCGATCTCAGCCTGATCTAGCGGCGTCTCGAACAAGTCATCTGCTGTCACCTTGACGCCCGTGCCGGTCGGCGGGCAAACGCTCAGCCAATCCAGTTGCAGCGCATTGCCGCGGATGATCCAGTTCTCTGCCGACAGCGGCAAGAACTCCTCTAACGCGTCCTTCTGCCCACGGTACAGGACATCGGACTGGAACTCCGCGATGATCAGCGCCAGCCGCGCGATCTCCGCCGGAAAGTCCCTCGGTTCGATGCCGCGAAAGTTGGTCAGCGGGATCTCGCTGCGCAGGGTGCGTTTCACCCCGCCTGCGGTTGATCTCCGCCTCGATCTCGCGCATCTGCTGCTGCTGCGAAGTGCGTGCAGTCCGGCGCCGGTGGTGCCGATCGGGCAGACGGCGATGTGGATGTTGTTGCGTTGGAGCACGCCGCCGGGCACGTCGGAGGCGTTGTTGTTGCCGGCGCGCAGGCGCTTGAGTGTGGTGTCCTTGTTCCCGAAGGCGGCCAGGAAGGCGAAGGGGAACTCGGCAGCGTCGAAGGGCTGAAGCGCCAGATCAGAGATGGCTTGTTCGATTTCTACGGCGTTCATGGGTGTGCGGGCGCACCTCGGGCGTTGGCGCATCGTAGCAACCGCCACCGGGACTCTGAGAAGCAGCGCTTGGCGCGTTGGTCCGTTCATGCAGAACCCTCCTTGCGATATGCTGTACGTTTATAAGGGGTATCCGCTTAGCTCCAGTTGAGCCAATGTACTGGACATCCATAAGGGGTATCCGCTTAGCTCCAGTTGAGCCAATGTACTGGACATCCATACAGCTATATTACGCCTCCCTCGACTCTTTGGGCGCTCGCTTG
>JANMYQ010000251.1:0-62087 GCA_031382215.1 Methylibium sp. | reverse complement strand
CCAAGCAGGCTTCTTCGCTGCCGAACCAGTCCAGAAATTCGTTCCAGTTGCCGGGGTAGTCTTTGCCGGCCTCCGGCGCTACGATATGGATATCCATCCAGTAATAGTAGCCGCACTGGAGCTAAGCGGATACCCCTTATAAAACTACAGTCTTCAAATGGACCTTCTGCCCGCTGCCGTTTTTGCCCCCGCGCCGGCGCCCTCGGCGATGGGGGGCGAGCGGGCGGTGCTTCCGCCACCGCCACACAGACCGGCCCTCCGCCCCGAAACCCTGCACCCCGCGCTGTGGCTCGGCCACCAGCTCGGCCGCCAGGCCGAACACGCGGTGACCAGCGGTTTTGCCGCGCTCGACGCCCAGTTGCCCGGCGGCGGTTGGCCGCGCCGCGTGCTCACCGAGTTGTTGCTGGCGCACCCCGGCGTGGGCGAGATCCGCCTGCTCGCGCCCAGCCTGGCGGCCACGCAGGCAGCCGGCCGGCTGGTGATGCTGTTCGACCCGCCGGCCGCCTTGTCGGCCTGGGCGCTGGCGCTGCTGGGCTTCGACGTGGGGCAACTGCTGGTCATCAATACCCGCGCGCGGGTCATTCCGGGCAGCGACAGTTTGTGGGCCTTCGAGCAGGCCCTGAAGAGCGGCCATGTGGGGGCGCTGGTGGCCTGGCTGCCGCCGCGCCTGCGCGCCGAGCGCCTGCGCCGCCTGCAACTGGCCGCGCAGGCGCACGACGGCCCGGCCTTCGTGCTGCGCGAAATGGCCGCCCAGCAGCGCCCCAGTGCCGCGCCGCTGCGCCTGGAACTGCGCCCCGGGGGGGCTGACGTGCTGCGCTTGAGCGTGATCAAGCGCCGCGGCCCGCCGCTGGCGGCGCCGCTGCAACTGGCGCTGCCGCCGGTGCTGTCGGGCGTGGCGCGGCAGCGCGCGGCGGCGGGGCTGCTGAACAGTGTGCAAGACGGCGCGCACCGCGAGGCAGCCCACCGTGCGCAAGAGACCGCGAGCCTGCCGGCCGCCACGTTCGTCAATCTGGCGTGATGGGCGGCGTCTTCTCTTTGATCCGAGCCTGTCCCACCAACCTGTTTGAGTGTGCCCGTGCTCTGGATCGCCCTGCATCTGCCGTTGCTGTCGCTCGAATCGTTTGCGGCCACGCTGAATGCCGAACTCCGGGCCGGCGAACCTGCCACCGAACCCGCCGCTGAATCACCTACTGAACCTGCCACCGCGCCCGCCGCCGACCCCCCGCTGGCGCTGATGGACGCGCGCTGCATCGTCAGCGCCAACCCGGCGGCGCAGGCGCTGGGCGTCAAGCCGGGCCTGAAGCGCGCCACCGCACTGGCGCTGGCGCCGCGGCTCGTGCTGGGCCAGGCCAACCCGGCGCGTGACGCCCAGGCGCTGCTGGCAGTGGCGCATGCGGCGCTGGCCTTCACGCCCGGCGTGGCCCTGCAGCCGTCGCACGACCCCGCGCAGCCGGCCCACACCGTGCTGCTCGACGTGCAGCGCAGCCTGCGTTATTTCGGCGGCCTGCAGCCCTTGCTGCAACGCCTGCAGCAGGCGCTGGCGCCGCTGGGCCACCGCATCCACACCGTCAGCGCGCCCACGGCCCAGGGCGCGGCGCTGCTGGCGCGCGTGCACCGCGAGTGGCACGCCAGCGACCTGAACACGCTGCACAGCGCGCTCGACGCCGCGCCGGTGTGGCTGCTCGGCCCCGGCCGCGAACACTGGGACGCACTCCAGGGCATGGGCCTGCGCACCCTGGGCGACCTGCGCCGCCTGCCGCGTGCCGGCCTGGCGCGGCGTTTCGGCGAAGCGCTGCTGGACGAACTCGACCGCGCGTTCGGCACCCGGCCCGACCCGCGCGAGCCCATCACCCTGCCGCCGGCGTTCGAAAGCCGGCTCGAGCTGTTTGCCCGCGCCGACACCACCGAGCAGGTGCTGTTCGGTGCCGGCGTGCTGCTGCAGCGCCTGGTGGCCTGGCTGAGCGCGCAGCACGCGTTCGTGCGCCGCTTCAGCCTGGTGATGCAGCACGAGCCGCGCCGCCGCAACGGCCCCGAGGCAGCCACTTCCACCCGGCTCGACATCGCACTGGCCGAGCCCTCGCGCGACGCCGCCCACCTGCAGGTGCTGCTGCGCGAACGGTTGGCCGCGCTGCAACTGCCCGCGCCCACCCTGGACCTGCAATTGCACGCCGCCGACATCGCCCGGCGCGCGCCGCCCAACACCGAACTGTTCCCCACGCCGGGCAGCGAATCCGAAGGCCTGACGCGCCTGATCGAGCGCCTGCAGGCGCGCCTGGGGCCCGAACAGGTACAGCGCCTGGTGCGGGTGGAAGACCACCGGCCCGAACGCGCCAGCGAGCTGCAGACGGCCGGGTTGGCGGGCATCGCGGTGTCTGAGGCCAGGTCAGTGGCCAAGTCAGTGGCCAAGAGCGTGGCAAAAAGCGTGGCCACGAGCGTCACCAGCGTGACCAAGAGCGCGGCCAGGGCGCCTGCCAAGGGGCCGGCCAGGAGCGGCGCCGACAGCCCGCCTGCCAAGGGCGGCAACGTGTCTGCACCGCAGCGCTCGTCCTGCCCGGTGTGGTTGCTGCACCCGCCCGAGCCCCTGACCGAACGCCACTCACGCCCGGTGTTGAACGGTCAGGCGCTGCAACTGCTGAGCGGCCCCGAACGCATCGAAGCCGGCTGGTGGGACGCCGCGCTGGCCGAGCGCGACTACTTCATCGCCCAGACACCCGAAGGCGCGCTGGTGTGGATCTACCGCGCGCGCTTGCCGCTGTCAGTGGCCACGGGCGAGCAGGGGTGGTTTTTGCAGGGGCGGTATGGTTGACCCACCCCCGAAGCGGCTGCGCCGCTCCCCCTCAAGGGGGCACCTGATTAGCGACGATCTTCAGCTGCCCCAGGGGCAGCTGCAACGCCCGCCAGCCGCCCTTCCTGGGAAGGGCGGCTGGCGGGCTGAGGATCGTCGCTAATCAAGAGGGGGCAACACCAGCGGCCCGGCAAAGCCGGTTCCGCGGTGTTCTGCTTGATGACCGAGTGCGCCGCGGCGATGGGTTTCAATCCGCCGAACGTGGCGTCACGCCTTTGTCGGCGCCTTCCCACAGGTCCTTCAGCAGCCGCACGCTGTCTTCGCGGCCCTGGTAATAACCGGGCAGCAATGCGACTTCGCGGTAGCCCAGGCGGCGGTAGAAGGCACGGGCCGGAGCGTTGGCCTCGCGCGCTTCGAGCAGCACCCGGCGCACGCCGGCCACCAGCGCGGCCGCTTCGAGCCAGGCCATCATGCTGCTGCCGATACCGCGCCGGCCCTGCGCCTGCTGCACCGCCAGCAACAGCAGGTGGGCGTCGTCGTCGCCGTAACGCATGATGGCAAAACCCTGCAGGCGGCCGGTGCCGTCGAGCGCCACCAGCACGTTGGTATCGGCGTCGCCAATGCTGCGCAGCACGCGCCGCGCGGTCCAGCTCCAGCCCAGGCCGCGTTCGATCAGGTCGCGCGACAAGCTGGCAATGGCCTGGGCGTCGCCGCGCTGGGCCAGGCGGAGGGTCACGTTGGCGATCATCGGGCGTCAGAGACTTCTACCAGCCGGGCGCCGATGGCGCCGATCGCCTGCGCTGCCGGGCAGCCGGGCACCAGCTCCAGCAGCAGGCGGCGTTTTTGCACCGCCTCACGCACGGCAGGGTCGACCGGGATCTCGCCCAGCAGGTCGAGCCTGACCGGCTGCACCGGTTGCCCTGGGTCCGCGGTCAGCGGCGTGACGTACAAGTCCACCACCTTCTGCAACTGCCCCCGAACAGTGCGGCCTTCGCCGGCCCGGCTGACCTGGTTGACGACCAGGCGGATGTCGCGCCGCTGCTGCTGCACGGCCAGCACCTTGATGGTGGCGTAGGCGTCGGTCATCGAGGTGGGTTCGGGCGTGGCCACCACCAGCACCTCTTGCGCCAGCGACACCGCGAACAGCACCACGTCGGAAATGCCGGCGCCGGTGTCGAGCAGGATGCGGTCGAAGCGCGGCGCCAGCGTTTCGACGATCTTGAGCAACTGGTCGCGCACCTCGACCGTGAGGCGCGAGTACTCCACCAGGCCCGAGCCCGCCAGCAGCACCGAAAAACCGCCCGGCGCCGGCAGGATGGCGTCGTCCAGAGCCGTCTTGCCGGTGAACACGTCGTGCAGCGTGACCTTGGGCGTCAGGTTCAGCACCACGTCGAGGTTGGCCAGCCCCAGGTCGGCGTCCAGCACCAGCACGCGCTGGCCCTGGCGCACCAGCGCCGCCGCCAGGTTGGCCGCCACGAAGGTCTTGCCCACGCCGCCCTTGCCACTGGTGATGGCCAGAACGCGGGCGCGCGGGCCGGCGGGGCCGGCCGGGGCCGGAGCCGCTTTCATGACGGGGTCGGGCACGGTGCTCATTCAAGTTCCTGAAATGTCGAGGTGCCAAACAGCATGCCGCGTTCTTCGGCGCTGACCGGCGACAGCAATGGCTGTTCCACGCAGGCCTGGTTGCGGCCGGCGCTCTTGGCCCGGTAAAGCATCTGGTCGGCGCGCTCCAGCCAGAGCGGCGCCGACGAGCGCACCCACTGCGGCGCAAACGCACCGCCGATGCTGACGGTGACCGAGATCTCCTTGCCCGGCGCGGCCGCGATGCCCAAGGTTTCCACTTGCCGCCGCACCCGTTCGGCCACCGTCTGGCCGAAACCAGGGGCGCAGTTGGGCAGCACCATCGCAAATTCCTCGCCACCGAAACGGGCCACGGTGTCCATCGGCCGGATGCAGTCCTGCAGCACCAGCGCCACGGCCTTGAGCACCAGGTCGCCAGCGGCATGGCCGTGGTTGTCGTTGACCTTCTTGAAGTGGTCGATGTCGATCATCAGCACCATCGCCGATTCGCCGGTGCGCGCGACGCGGTCTACCTCGCGCGCCAGCGCCAGCTCGAACTGGCGCCGGTTGGCCAGGCCGGTGAGCGGGTCGCGGCTGGACAACTCGCACAGGCCCGTCACCACCGACATCAGCCAGGCGTCGCGGCCCACGTCGTCGACGGTCGGAAGTGCATAGCCGGCGTGCGCCAGCAACTGCAGCGCCACATCGAGGGGAACCGCAGGCGCCTCCGCGGAGGTGCCCACGCGGGTGTCGTTGGAAGACAAGGCGGCTGCGTCGGAGTGCATCAAAGCGGCGGGCGGGATTCCACGTCAGTCTAGCAGCGGCGCCTTTGCATCGCGCACGATGGCGGCCAGCAACGCCTCCACGCCGAGCTCGAAGGTCGAGTCCCAATGTGCCGGCTGGAAGTACGGCGCTACCGCGATCAGGCGCGGACACTCGCGCGCGATGAATCCGTCGTCGACCGGTTCGGCCGCAGACGGGCCCTTGGCGTAACCGGCGGTTTCGTCCAGCCCGGCACCGACCAGGTAGTAGCCCAGCGTGCGGAAGTGGCGTGCCGAAAGCTCCGGGTCGGGCAGCACCGCCTGCACCAGCGCCAAGAGGGCTTCGATGAACCGCACCCCGGTGGGGGTGTTCAGGCGATGCACTGCCACCAGCGGGAACAGCGCCGGGAAGCGGTTGGCCATCGCGCGGTAAGCATGCGATACGCGGCGCAGTCGGTCCAGCGGCGCCAGTGAGGCCGGCGGCATTTCCACAGACGCAATCGCGTGGTCGACCATCGCATCGAGCAAGTGTTGTTTGCTCGGAAAGTGGTGGTAGATGCTCATTGCCTCGCAGCCCAGGCGCTCGCCGACTTTGCGTGTGCTCAAGCCGGCCAGCCCTTCGGCGCCGACCTGGTCCAACGCCGCCGCCAGAATTCGTTCGCGCGACAACGGCTCGGACGCAGCGCGAGGCCGGCCCGCCCGGGGCCGCGTGGTACGGGCTTTCTCGGAGCTCGCCATGGCTTGCAATCTTACAGCGTAAAGACTAATCTCGACGTACGAACTTACGGTGTAAGAATAACATCGATCGAACCGACTTTTCGGTGCCGCGTCGTGCGGCGTCCCTCCGTCAACGACACAAGGAGCCTCCACCATGGAAACCGTCGAACTCGTCGGGTTGCTGGTCCCGATCATGTACTTCACGATGCTGGCGATCGAAGCACGCTGGCCGGCCCACAGCTTTCCGACGCGCAGCGGTTGGCGTTGGATCGGCATCGGCTTTCTGCTGCTCATCGCCGCCGTCGGCACCGTGGTGCCGCTGCTGCTGCCGCTGGAGTGGATGGCCGCGCACCGCTGGATCGACGGCACGCGCCTGGGCGTGGCCGGCGGCACTTTGCTCGGCTGGATCGTCTTGTCAGGCGTCGCCTACGTCTACCACCGCAGCGCCCACGCACTGCCGCTGTTGTGGCGGCTGACGCACCAGATGCACCACTGCCCGCAGCGGGTCGACATCTCGGGCTCGGCCGTGTTCCATCCGCTCGACATGTTGGCGCAGACCCTGCTGCAGTTGTTCGTGACCGTAGTCGTGCTCGGCCTGGACCCGCTCGCCGCGGCGCTGGTGGGCGTGGTCGCGGCCTTCCACGGCATGTTCCAGCACTGGAACGTGCGCACGCCGCACTGGATCGGCTGGTTCATCCAGCGCCCGGAAGCCCACTGCGAGCATCACCGCAAAGGCGTGCACGCACGCAACTACGGCGACTTTCCGCTCTGGGACATGCTGCTCGGCAGCTTCGTGAACCCGAAGACCTTCGACGGCGAATGCGGTTTCGAATCACCGGCAGACCGGAAGATGGGCGCAATGCTGGGTTTTTCCGACGTCAACCGCCCGCTCTACGGGCCCGCCAGCCTGGGCGCGCGCCGCCTCGCGGCTGGCGGCTGAGAGAGGGTGAGCGCGGCCGCTCAGGCCACGCGCCCGAACCACCACACCGACAGGCCGGCCGCCGCCACCACCAGCAGCGCCCCCAGCGCGGCGAACAGCGCGCTGATCTCGGTCTCTTTCTTCTCGACCACGAGGCGGCTGCTGAGCGACTGGTAGACCTTCTTCAGGTCTTCGGCCGTGCCGGCGTAGAAGTAGTCGGCGCGGGTGCGGTCGGCCACGTTCTTCAGCGTGTCTTCGTCGAGCCGCACGCGCATCGACCAGCCCTCGAAGCCGATGGTCTCGCCCTCTTTGGTGCCCACGCCCACGGTGTAGACGCGCACGCCGCGTTCGGAAGCCATCTTGGCCGCATCCAGCGGGTCGGGGCCGGTGGTGCGCTGGCCGTCGGTCAGCATGATGATGGCGGCCGAACCGTACGAGCCCGGCTCGACCGGTTCGAACGGGACCTTGGGCTTGTCGTTCGGCGAGGGCGGCATGTTGCGCTGGCCGGTGATCTGCGCCAGGTCGATGCCGGCATCGGGAAAGATCGTCGCCAGCGACAGCACGATGCCGCTGCCGGTGGCGGTGCCGCGCTGGAGCTGGAAGCGGTCGATCGCGGCATACACGTCGTCGCGGCTCAGGGTGGGCGCCTGCACCACCGCGGCCGTGCCGGCAAACGACACCACCGCCACCCGCACGCTGCGCGGCAATTCGGCCACGAACGTCTTGGCCGCTTCCTGTGCGGCGACGATTCGGTTGGGTTTGACGTCGGTGGCGCGCATGCTGCCCGACACGTCGATCGCCAGCACGATGGTCTTTTCCTGCAGCGGCAGGGTGATCACCGCCGCCGGCCGGGCCGCCGCCAGCAGCAAGGCGGTGATGGCCAGCAGCAGCAACGCGGGCGGCAGGTGGCGGCGCCACGCGTTGGTCTTGCCCATCGCCTCTTTCACCAGGCTCAGGTTGGCAAAACGCAGCGCGGTCTTCTTGCGGCGCTTGAGCAGCCACACATAACCGGCCACCAGCAGCGGCACGAGCAGCAGGCCCCACAGCATGTCGGGCCAGATGAAGGTCATGGGCGCGGAGTGGTTCATGGTGTTGCAGACCTCCATGCGGAAAGATGGGTCGGCGCGCCGCCGCCGGTGGCGACGCGGCTGCGCTGGCGGCGCAGGTCGGCAAAACGAAGGATGGCGTCCATCAGGTCGTCGTCGGTGGCCAGCTCCAGCGTGTCAACGCCGGCATGCGCCAGGCCTTCGCGCAGCGTGGCTTCACGCCGCTCGGCGGCGGCCGCAAAACGTTTGCGAAAGCCCTTGTCGTGCGTGTCGACCACGATCTGCTCGCCGGTCTCGGCGTCGCGCATGGTCACCAGGCCGAGGTCGGGCAGCTCCATCTCGAGCGGGTCGTACAGGCGCACGGCCGTGACTTCATGGCGCTGCGCGAGTTGCGCCAGCGCGCGTTCCCAGCCGGGGGCACTGATGAAGTCGGACACCACGAACACCGTGCTGCGGCGCTTGACCAAGCGCTGGCCGGCCAGCAGCAGGTCGCGCAACTCGGTGGCCCCGGCGGCCGTTTCGGCCGGGCGCTGTGCCATGCGCTGCAGGATGTGCAGCACCTGCATGCGGCCGTTGCGGGCCGGAATGACGGTGTCCACCGCGGTGCCATACAGCAGCGCGCCGACCCGGTTGCCGTGGCGCGTGAGCAGGCGCGACAACACGCCGACGAACTCGCGCGCGACCCGGCGCTTGGTGAGCCGGTCGGAGCCGAAGTCCACACTCGCGCTCAGGTCGACCAGGAACCAGGCCGACAGCTCGCGGTCTTCGGTGAACTGGCGCACATAGGGCGTCTGCAGCCGGGCGGTGACGTTCCAGTCGATGTGGCGCACGTCGTCGTGGTGCTGGTACTCGCGCAGGTCGGCCAGGTCGAGCCCGGCGCCGCGCCACAGGGTGCGGTAGTCGCCCTGCAGCAAGCCGTCCAGGCGGCGCAGCACCGTCCACTCCAGGCGCTTCAGCAGCGCCTCGGAGGCTTCCGTGCCCGCCCCAGCTTCAGGCGGTGTTGCTGCCGGTGCTTGCATTGGCGTGCGTGGCCAGGGGTTTGTCGGGTACCGGGATCTTTTTCATCACGCGCTGCACCACCTGGTCGGCGTCCAGCCCGTCGGCCAGCGCTTCGTAAGACAGCACCAGGCGGTGCCGCAGCACGTCGCCGACCAGGCCGGTCATGTCTTCCGGCAGCGCGTACGAGCGCCCGCGCATGAAGGCCAGCGCACGCGCGCCCTCGATCAGCCCGATGGTGGCGCGCGGGCTGGCGCCGTAGGTCAGGTACTTGGCCAGGTCGTCGAGCCCGAAACGCTGGGGCCGGCGCGTCGCGCTGACCAGCTTGACCGCGTACTGCACCAGCGACGGGTCGACATAGACCTTGCGGCACTCCTGCTGCAACTCGGCCAGCTGGCTCATGCTGGCCACCGCCGAGACCACCACCGGCGCGCCGGTGACGCGCTGCGCGATGACGAATTCTTCTTCTTCGCTCGGGTAGTCCACCAGCACCTTCATCATGAAGCGGTCGACCTGCGCCTCGGGCAGCGGGTAGGTGCCTTCGGTCTCGATCGGGTTTTGCGTGGCCATCACCAAGAAGGGCTCGGGCACCTTGTGCGTTTCGCCGGCGATGGTGACCTGGCGCTCCTGCATCACCTCGAGCAGCGCGCTCTGCACCTTGGCCGGCGCGCGGTTGATTTCGTCGGCCAGCAGCAAGTGCGTGAACACGGGGCCCAGCGAGGTCGCGAACTCGCCCGTCTTGGGGCTGTAGATGCGCGTGCCCACCAGGTCGGCCGGCACCAGGTCGGGCGTGAACTGGATGCGCTTGAAGCTGCCGCGCAGAGTCTGCGCCAAGGTCTTGACGGTGAGCGTCTTGGCCAGGCCGGGTACGCCTTCGACGAGCAGGTGGCCTTGTGCCAGCACCGCCACCATCACGCGTTCCAGAAAGTGGTCTTGCCCGACGACGACGCGCTTGACTTCGTAGAGCACGCTCTCCATCAGGCTGGAGGCCTGGGCGCTGATGCTGTTGGAGTTTTCCATGGCAGGGGGCTTCCCGGTGGTCGAAGAATGAATGCTCAGAACGGCGGCATGCCGGCGGCCATCGCGGCGTTCTCGATCGGCACGGCGAAGCCGATGCCTATGAAGACGCGCTGGCGCGACGGGTTGAGGATGGCGGTGACGATGCCCACCACCGCGCCGTCCATCGTCACCAGCGGCCCACCCGAATTGCCGGGGTTGGCGGCGGCGTCGAACTGGATCAGGTTGGTCAGCACCTTGTCGCCCTCGGGCGAACGGAACTCGCGTTTCAGCCCCGACACCACACCGCTCGACACCGACGGCCCGATGCCGAACGGGAAGCCGACCGCCACCACGTGGTCGCCCGGCATCAGGTCGCCGGTGGAGCGCATCGTGGCGGCCTGCAGGTCGTCGGGGATCTTGCTGGCCTTGAGCACGGCCAGGTCGTTTTCGGCCTGCACGCCGGTGACCACAGCGTCGGACTCGGTGCCGTCGGCAAACGTCACCTTGATGCGCTTGGCGCCTTGCACCACGTGCAGGTTGGTCAGGATGATGCCGCTGTCGACGATCACCACGCCGCTGCCCACACCGCGGTTTTCCTTGTCGTCGCTGCCGTCGTCGGCGTCATTGGTCTGGCCGACCACGCGCACCAGCGAGGGCAGCACCGCCTCGTAGGCCTTGGCGGCCGCCGAAGGCAGCGGCTCCTCGGCGATCGACTTGCGCATCGCCGTGTCGATCTGCTCCCAGGTCCAGCTCGCCGGGCGAGGCATCAGCCGGGGCTGGAAGATCGCGGCCAGCAGCAGCACGGCCAGTGAAGCGGCCCACAGGCGGCGTTCGTGGCGGCCGGCCCAACCGCGCAGGCGGGCGGTGCGGCCGGGGGGTGGCGGCACCCGCGGGGCGGCGTCGACCTCGGTCTCGGCGGTGGGCCGGCGCGAACGACTGTAAAGCGGTGCCCTTTTCATCATCTGCATCCTCGTTGGCGCCTATGACCCGACCCGTCGCGCAGACCCCGAAATGACCGGGCTCCCAGCGCAATCGGACGGTAGCACGGCGCGCAATTCCTGTCACAGGCCCCTGGCATTGAGGGAGTGCCGGGGCAGGCATGATGCATGCATGTGGACCGACAGCCATTGCCACCTCGACGCGCCGGAGTTCGACGCCGACCGCAGCGCGGTGATCGAGCGTGCGCTGGCGGCCGGGGTCACGCAGATCGTGTTGCCGGCGGTGGAGGTGGCCAACTTCGATACGGTGCGCGTGTTGGCGCACGCCCACGGCCTGGCTGGCCTGGCTGGTCTGACTTATGCGCTGGGCATTCACCCGCTGTACGTGGACCGCGCACGGGACGGCGACCTGCAGCGCCTGCGCCAGGCCCTGCAAGCGCAGCGCGGCGACCCGCGCCTGGTGGCGGTCGGCGAAATCGGCCTCGATCACTTCGTGCCCGGGCTGGACCGCGCCCGCCAGGAGCACTTCTATGCCGAACAACTGAAACTGGCGGCCGACTTCGAGCTGCCGGTCATCCTGCATGTGCGGCGGTCGGCCGATACCTTGTTGAAGCACCTGCGCCGCATTCCGGTGCGTGGCGGCATCGCGCACGCGTTCAACGGCAGCGAGCAGCAGGCGCTGGCCTTCGTCGAGCTCGGCTTCAAGCTCGGCTTCGGCGGGGCGATGACCTTCGAGCGCGCGCTGCAAATTCGCCGTCTCGCGCAGAGCCTGCCGATCGAGGCGATCGTGCTCGAGACCGACGCGCCCGACATACCGCCGCACTGGCTCTACCGCACCGCGCCGCAGCGGGCCGCGGGCGAGGTCTCGCGCAACGAGCCCGCGGAACTGCCGCGCATCGCCGCCACCTTGGCCGGACTGCGCGGCCTGTCGTTGGCGGACGTGGCGGAGGTGACGTCGGCGAATGCACGTGTGGCGCTGCCAGGTCTGCAGGCCTTGCGTTGAGTGCCGTGCTGCAAGGGCTGCCGCCGGTGATCGGCGCATTCACCCGCTTGGTCGTGCTGGGCAGCTTTCCCGGCGTGGCGTCACTGCAGGCAGGGCAGTACTACGCGCACCCGCGCAACCACTTCTGGCCGATTCTGTCGGCGCTGTGGAACATCGAGCTGCCGGCGCTGCCCTATGCCGAGCGGCTGGAGCAGATGCTCGCGCGCGGCCTCGGGCTCTGGGACGTGTACGCAAGCTGCCGGCGCGAGGGCAGCCTGGACAGCGCGATCGAGCAGCCCGAGTTCAACGACCTGGCCGGGCTGAAACAGATCGCGCCGCAACTCCAGGCGGTGGCGCACAACGGCGGCGAATCGGCGCGCGCGATGCGCCACACTCGCGGGCTCGGGTTGGCGGTTCACCGCCTCCCCTCCACCAGCCCGGCCAACGCGAGCTGGAGTTTCGAACGCAAGCTGGCCGCCTGGCGCCAGGTCTTTGAAGAACACCACATCGCATGAGCAGAAGCGCCCCTGACCTGGCCCCGGCCACCATTTCCGAAGCCGACGGCGTGCGCTACCTGCACCTGGGCACCCCGTGGGTGCAGGGCGCCATGCGCATCAACAAGCCGCAGGTGCTGGAGCTGGAATACATCCAGCGCATGATGGTCTGGATGCTGCTGCGCCCCGAAGGCGAGCTGACGCGAGGCCATGCGGTGCAGCTCGGCCTGGGCGCCGCCACCATCACGCGCTTTTGCCACGGCATGATGCGCATGCGCAGCACCGCGGTGGAGCTCAACCCCAGCGTGATCAACGCCTGCCGCATGTTCTTCCGCCTGCCGCAGGACTCGGCGCGCCTGCAGGTGCTGAACATGAACGCCACCGACTATGTGGCCGATGCCGAACACGCGCAGACCGCGCAGGTGCTGTGTGTGGACCTGTACGACCATGAAGCCGCCAGCCCGGTGCTCGACAGCGAACTGTTCTACCGCCGCTGCCGCCGACTGCTCGACGACGGCGGCGTGATGACCGTCAACCTGTTCGGCCGCGATGTCAGCTTCGAGCGCAGCGCGCGGCGCATCGCCGCGGCCTTCGGTGCCGACAGGGTGTGGAGCCTGCAACCCACGAAAGAGGGCAACACCATCGTGGTCGCACTTCGGCAAGACCCGGCGGACGACAGTCCCGCCATGCCCGACCGCGCCACCCTTGCCGCGCGCGCGCAAAACATCGAAACTCGCTTCGGCCTGCCGGCGCGAAAATGGCTTCGGATGATCCGGCCTCTGCCGGCGCCCTTGCCCATCCTGCCCCCCGCATGAAACCCGCTGCCGCTCCCCCCGCCGCCCCCGCGCCCCCTTCAGCCCACACCGGCGCGCTCGACTGGCGCGTGCTGTTGAACTGGCTGCGCCACGACAAGGTCATCAGCGCCGAAGACGCCGAACAGACCGAACGCCGCTTTGCCGGCGGCCACAGCGCGCAGCATCCTTTGGTGCGCCTGGGCAGCGCCGGGCTGCTGCGCCAGGGCAGCAACAAGGCGCTCGACGTGGAGCGCCTGACCGAATGGTTGGCCGGCCGCTGCAAGCTGCCCTACCTGCGCATCGACCCGCTCAAGGTCGATGTCGGCCGCGTCACCGAAGTGATGTCGATCAACTACGCCGAACGGCGCCACGCGCTGCCGGTGCAGCTGGGCCTGCAAGACGTGACGATCGCGACCTGCGAACCCTTCGACATCGCCTGGGTGGCCGAGATCGAAGCCCACACGCGCAAGACCGTGAAGCTGGTGCTGGCCAGCCCGCAGGAGATCGCGCGCTACACGACCGAGTTCTACACCTTGTCGCGCTCGGTGCGTGCCGCTGCCAAGGCCGGCGAGACGGCGGCGCTGGCGAGCTTCGAACAACTGGTGGAGCTCGGCCGCAGCAACAAGCAGCTCGACGCCAACGACCAGGGCGTGGTGCAGGTGGTCGATTGGCTGTGGCAGTACGCGTTCGACCAGCGCGCGTCCGACATTCATCTGGAGCCGCGCCGTGACCTGAGCGCGATCCGCTTTCGCATCGACGGCGTGATGCACACCGTCTACCAACTCCCGCCCGGCGTGATGAACGCGATGATCGCTCGTGTGAAGGTGCTCGGCCGCATGGACGTGGTCGAGCGCCGCCGTCCGCTCGACGGCCGCATCAAGACGCGCAACCCCGAGGGCGACGAAGTCGAGATGCGCCTGTCCACCTTGCCCACCGCGTTCGGCGAGAAGATGGTGATGCGCATCTTCGACCCCGACACCGCGGTCAAGCCGATCGAGTCGCTCGGTTTCGGCACCCATGACGGCAAGCGCTGGGAAGAACTGGTCACCAAGCCGCACGGCATCATCCTCGTCACCGGGCCGACCGGCTCGGGCAAGACCACCACGCTGTACTCCACCTTGCGGCGCCTGGCCACCGACGAGGTCAACGTCTGCACGATCGAAGACCCGATCGAGATGATCCAGCCGGCCTTCAACCAGACCCAGGTGCAGGGCGCGGTGGACCTGGGCTTTGCCGAAGGCCTGCGCGCGCTGATGCGGCAGGACCCGGACATCATCATGGTCGGCGAGATCCGCGACCTCGACACCGCCGAGATGGCGATCCAGGCCGCGCTGACCGGCCACCTGGTGTTCAGCACCCTGCACACCAACGACTCGGTCAGCGCGATCACGCGCCTCATCGACCTCGGGCTGCCGCCCTACCTGATCGGCGCCACCGTCATCGGCGTGCTCGCGCAGCGCCTGGTGCGCACCTTGTGCCCGGCCTGCAAGCAGCCCGATGCCGACACCACGCGCGAGACCCTGCAAGAGGTCGTCAAACCCTGGCGCCTGAACGGCAACGTGCGCGCGTACAAGCCGGTGGGCTGCCTCGAATGCCGCATGACCGGCTACCGCGGGCGTGCCGGCCTGTACGAATTGCTGACGGTCACGCCGAATGCGCTGGCGTGCATTCATCCGGTGCCCGACACACCGAAGCTGCGCTCTCAATCGGTGCAGGACGGTCTGCGCCCGCTGCGCCTGGCCGGCGCGATGAAGGTGGCCGAAGGCGTAACCACGGTCGAAGAAGTGTTGCGCAGCACCCCGCAGTGGGAGTGATCGGGTCGCGCCGGGAGACGTTGCTGCTACGTGTAAACCACAGAGGTTGTGGGGGTTCGCCTGCCTAGAATGAAATTGACTACAAAACAAGCAAGGAGCAACGCTTTGAAAATCAAGAGCGAGAAGGACTTCTGGTCCGGGGTCATGTTCATCTTGGTCGGCCTGGGTTTTGCCATCGGCGCCTCCGACTACAGCCTCGGGCCGGCCTGCCAGCCGAATGACCCGTGTGCCACCAGCCTGTGGGCGCGCTTCATGCAACTGTCGGCCAAGCCGGGCGCGGGCTTCTTTCCGCTCGGTCTCGGCTTGATCCAGGCGGTGCTCGGCGCCGTGGTGTTGTTCAAGGCGCTGACCATCGAGTCCGAGGGGGGCGATCCCATCGGCGCTGTGGGATGGAAGCCGCTTTTCCTGATCGTGTTGTCGGTCGTGGTGTTCGGGTTCGCGTTGCCCAAGCTCGGCTTGGTCGTCTCGCTGCCGCTGCTGATCATCATCGCCAGCTACGCCGGCGATGAATTCAGCTGGAAGGGCGTGATCGTCAGCTGCGTCGTGCTCACGCTCGGGTCCTGGCTGATCTTCATCAAGGGCCTGAACCTGATCATTCCGCTGTGGCCCGCTTTCATGGCACCGGCCTGAGGAACGCACGATGGAACTCCTGAACAACCTCGCGCTCGGCTTCGGCGTGGCCTTCACGCTGCAGAACCTGACGTACGCTTTCTTCGGCTGCATCCTGGGCACCTTGATCGGTGTGCTGCCGGGCCTGGGGCCGGTGGCCACCATCGCCATGCTGCTGCCGTCGATCTACGCGCTCGACGCCGCGCCCGCACTCATCATGCTGGCCGGCATTTACTACGGCGCGCAGTACGGCGGCTCGACCACCGCGATCCTGATCAACGTGCCCGGCGAGTCGAGTTCGGTCGTCACCGCGATCGACGGTTATGCGATGGCGCGCCAGGGGCGTGCCGGCGCCGCGCTCGCGGCGGCGGGCCTGGGCTCGTTCTTTGCCGGTTGCGTGGGCACCATCGTGATCGCCGCGTTCGCGCCGGTGCTGACCGAACTGGCCTTCAAGTTCGGCCCGGCCGAGTACTTCTCGCTGATGGTGCTGGGCCTGATCGGCGCGGTCGTGCTGGCCTCGGGCTCGCTCATCAAGGCGATCTCGATGATCCTGTTGGGCCTGCTGCTGGGCCAGATCAACACCGACGTGATCTCGGGCACGGCGCGCTTCAGCTTCGACATCCCGGAGCTGACCGACGGCATCGGCTTCGTCGCCATCGCGATGGGCGTGTTCGGCTTTGCCGAAATCGTCACCAACCTCGAACGCCCGGCCGAACACCGCGAGGTCTTCACCAAGGACGTGAAAGGCCTGTGGCCGACCAGGCAGGACTTCAGCGACGCCTGGCCCGCGGTGCTGCGCGGCACCGCGCTCGGTTCGATCCTGGGCGTGTTGCCCGGCGGCGGCGCGCTGCTGGCATCGTTCGCGGCCTACACGGTCGAGAAAAAGACCCGCGGCCGCCCGGGTGAAGTGCCGTTCGGCAAGGGCAACATCCGCGGCGTGGCGGGCCCTGAATCGGCCAACAACGCGGGCGCGCAGACCTCGTTCATCCCGATGCTCACCCTGGGCATTCCGCCCAACGCCGTGATGGCGCTGATGGTCGGCGCGATGACGATCAAGGGCATCCAGCCGGGCCCGCAGGTGATGACGAGCAACCCGCAGTTGTTCTGGGGCCTGATCGCCTCCATGTGGGTCGGCAACGCCATGCTGGTGATCCTGAACCTGCCGCTGATCGGCATGTGGATCAAGCTGCTGACGGTGCCTTACCGCTTCCTGTACCCGGCCATCATGGTGTTCTGCTGCATCGGCCTGTACACCTTGAACAACAACAACTTCGACGTGTTCATCGCAGCCGGTTTCGGCGTGGTCGGGTATGTGTTCTTCAAGCTCGGCTGCGAACCGGCGCCATTGCTTCTGGGCTTCATCCTGGGGCCGATGATGGAAGAGAACCTGCGCCGCGCACTGCTGCTGAGCCGTGGCGACTGGACCACCTTTGTCACCAAGCCGCTCTCGGCCAGCCTGCTCGGCGCGGCGCTGCTGATGATCATCATCGTGTCCTTGCCGTCGATCAAGAAAAAGCGCGAGGTGGCGTTCCAGGACGCGGACTGAGCTCAGGCAAGGGTCGTCCGACAAGCCGCCCCTGGGGCGGCTTGTTTGTTTTTCGCGTCCGATAATCGGCGTCTTCCCGCCCCAATGGAATCGCCCCCATGACGCACCCTTTCGACTGGACCGCCGGCTATCCCAGCCAGCGCCTGCCGCTGTTCGCGCGCAACATCGTCTCCACCTCGCACCCGTTGGCCGCGCAGGCCGGCCTGCGCATGTTGCTCAAGGGCGGCAATGCGGTCGATGCGGCCATCGCTGCCGCCGCCGCGCTGACGCTCACCGAGCCGGTCAGCAACGGCCTTGGCAGTGACGCTTTCTGCATCCTGTGGGACGGCCAGGCGCTGCACGGGCTGAACGCCTCGGGCCCCGCACCGCAGGCCTGGACGCCCGACTACTTCAAGCGCAAGTACGGTGCCGACGCCACCCAGACGCCGGTGCGCGGCTGGGACAGCGTGACCGTGCCCGGCGCCGTGGCCGGCTGGATGGCAATGAGCCAGCGCTTCGGAAAGTTGCCGTTCGCCGACCTGATGCAGCCCGCGATCGAGATCGCCGAACGCGGTTACGCCGTGCCGCCGGTGGTGCAGCAGAAGTGGGTCAACGCGGTGCCGCTGCTCGAACACCAGCCCGGTTTCGCGCAGGCGTTCATGCCGCATGGGCGCGCGCCGCACGTGGGCGAACTGTTCAAGCTGCCCGACGCCGCGCGCACCTTGCGGCTGATCGCGCAGAGCCAGGGCGAAGCCTTCTACCGCGGCGAGATCGCCGCCGCCGCCGCGCGCCACGCCAAAGAGAATGGCGCGGCGATGACGGCTGCCGACTTTGCCGCCTTTCAGCCCGAATGGGTCGCGCCCATCGGGCAGGACTACCACGGCCACACGCTGCACGAGATCCCGCCCAACGGCCAGGGCATCGCCGCGCTGATCGCACTCGGCATCCTGAAGAACTTCGACCTGCCCGGCCTGCCGCTGGACGGCGCCGAATCGCAGCACCTGCAGATCGAGGCCATGAAGCTCGCGTTTGCCGACGTTTACCGTTACGTTGCCGAACCGACCAGCATGGAATGCACGCCGCATCAGATGCTAGCCCCCGCTTACCTCGCCTCGCGCGCCAGGCTGATCGACCCGAAGCGGGCGCAGGACTTTGGCGCCGGCAACCCCGTCAAGGGCGGCACCATCTACCTGACCGCGGCCGATGAGAACGGCATGATGGTCAGCTTCATCCAGAGCAACTACCTCGGTTTCGGCTCGGGCGTGGTGGTGCCGGGTTACGGCCTGTCGCTGCAGAACCGCGGGCATGGCTTCAGCCTGGATGCACGCAGCCCCAACGTGGTGGCGCCCGGCAAGCGGCCGTTCCACACCATCATTCCGGCCTTCCTGACGAAGGACGGCAAGCCGCAGATGAGCTTCGGCGTGATGGGCGCCAACATGCAGCCGCAAGGCCACCTGCAGACGCTCGTGCGCATGCTCGACCACGCACAGCACCCGCAGGCCGCGTGCGACGCGCCACGCTGGCGCTACAACAACGGGCTGGAGCTCAATGTCGAAGCGTCGATGAACCCAGCGACCGTGCAAGGCCTGGCCGACCGCGGCCACCAGCTCGCCGTCATCAACGACAGCTACCAGGACTTCGGCGCCGGCCAGTTCATCTGGCGCCTGGGCGAGCCGGGCAGTGACGGTTACGTGGCCGCCAGCGACCCGCGGCGGGACGGGCAAGCGGTCGGCTTCTGACCCTGCAGATGTTGTGATGTCGGCGCGTGATGAAGCCCATCGATGAGCTGTCGCTGGGTTGGCGCACCGACCTGATCTTCCCGCGCTTCGACGCCCAGGTGATCGAGCGCCCCGGCTACCTGCTGGTCCGCACACCGCACAACCCGACCTTCTATTGGGGCAACTTCCTGCTCTTCGACCGCGCCCCGCGTGACGGTGACGCAGACCCCTGGCTGGCCGCGTTCGACGCCGAGATCGCGCGCGAACAACCGCTGTCGCGCCACATCGCTTTCGGCATCGACACCCCGCAGCCGTGGGCCGTGCCCGCCGACCTGGCCGCCGCCGGCCTGGCGCTGGACGCCGCGACGGTGCTGACGATGCAGGCCCGTCAGTTGCGCTCGCCGACGCGCAACCTGGCTCCGCAGTTCAGCATTCGCCCGCTGGCCCTGCCCGCCGAAGAACACCTGGCCGTCGAGCAGCAGGTGGCCAGCGACGAAGGCGGCTTCGAGCCCGCCGGTTACCGCGTCTTCCGCCAGCGCCAGATGCAGCGCTACGGCGCGATGGTGGCGGCTGGCATGGGCGACTGGTTCGGTGTGTTCGCTGCTGTACCCGATGGCGTGCAACTCGTGGCCGACTGCGGCCTGTTCACCGATGGCCGCGGGCTGGGCCGCTTCCAGTTCGTCTCCGCCCACCCTGCATGGCGGCGCCGCGGCCTGTGCACTGCGCTGATCCATGCGGTGTGCCGGCACGGCTTCGGCGCGCTCGGGCTGGACACCTTGGTCATCGTCGCCGACCCGGCGGACGTGGCGATCGGGCTGTACGAATCACTCGGCTTCGAGCGCGGCGTGACCACCTGGCACCTGGAGCGCCGGCCCAAGCCCCACATTGACGGTTGAACCCGGCAGTGCCGGCCCCGGTGGCGGGCCGGTCTCTAGAATCAGCCGTTCATGAGCGCTCCCGCCGGCATCGCACCCGCCCCCTCGCGTTCGCTGCTGCCCGGCCTGCTGCTGGCGCTGTTCGGCTCGATCGCGTTCTCGGGCAAGGCCATCATCGTCAAGCTGGCCTACCGGCACGGTGTCGACGCGGTCACGCTGATCACCTACCGCATGCTGTTCGCCCTGCCGATGTTCGTGGCGCTCGCCTGGTGGGCCGGGCGTGGCAAGCCGGCGCTGGCGCGGCGCGACTGGATCGTGGTCTGCGGGCTGGGCTTTTGCGGTTATTACCTCGCGAGCTTTCTCGACTTTGCCGGTTTGCAGTACATCAGCGCCAGCCTGGAGCGGCTCATCCTGTATCTCAACCCGACCCTGGTGCTGATCCTCGGCGTGCTGCTGTTCGGGCTCCGCGTCGGCCGCGCCCAGCTGATCGCGCTGGCAGTCAGCTACTGCGGCGTGCTGGTCGTGTTCGGGCATGAAGTGACGCTGTCGGGTGCGCATGTGGCGCTGGGCGCTACGCTGGTGTTCGGCAGCGCGCTCAGTTATGCGGTCTATCTGATCTACAGCGGCGAAGAGGTCAAGCGCCTGGGCGCTCTGCGCCTGACCGGCCTGGCCACCACCGTGGCCTGTGTGCTGTGCATCGTGCAGTTTCTGCTGCTGCGCCCGCTCGGCGCGCTGGTGGTGGCGCCCGAAGTGGTGTGGCTGTCGGTGCTCAACGCCACGCTGTGCACCTTTGCGCCGGTGCTGATGGTGATGATGGCGATCGAGCGCATCGGCGCGGCAATGACGGCGCAGACCGGCATGGTCGGCCCGCTGTCCACCATCCTGATGGGCGTGCTGATTCTGGGTGAGCCGTTCACGGCCTGGGTGGCCGCGGGCACGCTGCTGGTGCTGGCGGGCATCTGGTTGCTGACGCGGGCACGCTGAGAAACCTCACAATGCAGCCTCCACATTTCCACGCAAAAGGACCGACAAGATGATCCTCGGCATCGAAGGCAAATGGGCGCTCGTCTGCGCCGCCAGCAAGGGCCTGGGCAAGGGGTGCGCACAGGCGCTGGTGGCTGAAGGCGTCAACGTCGTCATCACCGCCCGCGGCGCCGACGCGCTCGAGGCCACCGCCACCGAACTGCGCGCCTTGAACGGCGGCCGCGTGATCACCGTGGCCGGCGACATCACCACGCCCGAAGGCCGCGCCGCCGCGCTGGCCGCGTGCCCGCAAGTAGACATCCTCATCAACAACGCCGGCGGCCCACCGCCGGGCGATTTTCGAGACTGGCAACGCGACGCCTGGATCAAGGCGCTCGACGCCAACATGCTCACCCCCATCGAGCTGATCAAGGCCACGGTCGACGGCATGGCCGCGCGCGGCTTTGGCCGCGTGGTCAACATCACCTCGGGCGCGGTGAAGGCGCCGATCGACATCCTCGGCCTGTCCAACGGTGCGCGCAGCGGCCTGACCGGCTTCGTGGCCGGGCTGGCACGCCAGGGCCGGCTGGCCGCGGCCAACGTGACGATCAACAACCTGCTGCCCGGTGTGTTCGACACCGACCGGCTGCGCGCCACCACCGAAGGCGCGGCGGCCAAGACCGGCCAGACAGTCGAGGCCGTGCTGGCCAAGCGCCGCGCCACCGTGCCGGCCGCGCGCTTCGGCACGTCGGCCGAGTTCGGCGCCGTGTGTGCGTTCATGTGCAGCGTGCACGCGGGCTACCTGACCGGCCAGAACATCCTGCTCGATGGGGGCGCGTACCCGGGCACGTTCTGAACTGCATCGTCAAGCCGGACGACTTCGAGAACTTCGTGCAGGCCGCGCGCGAGTTGGGCACTTACTGGTTGATGTTGAACCAGACGCCGGGGCCGTGATCGGCCGTTGATCGCACACCGACCAAACGCCACTGCCTTGTTTCGCGCACCGCTCGTTTCCGGAACCCTGTTCGCCCTCGCCGCCGGCCTGATGTGGGGCCTGGTCTTCGTCGGCCCGCTGATGCTGCCGGAGTACCCGGCAACCTTGCAGTCGTTCGGGCGTTACCTCGCGTTCGGGCTCATCGCGCTCCCGCTGGCGTGGTTCGACCGCGCGAGCCTGGCGCGGCTGACGCGCGCCGACTGGGTCGAGGCGCTCAAGCTCGCGCTGGTCGGCAACGTCATCTACTACCTGTTCCTGGCCAGCAGCATCCAGCGCGCCGGCGGGCCGCTGCCGACGATGATCATCGGCACCTTGCCGGTGGTGAGCGCGATCACCGCCAACCTGCGCACCGCGCGCGCCGGCATGCGCGTGGAGGCACCGCTGCCGTGGCTGCGCATGTTGCCGTCGCTGGCGCTCATCGGCGCCGGCATCGCGCTGGTCAACCACGTGGAGCTGGTGCACCTGAAGGCCGACCCATCGGCCGACCTGGCGCGCTACGCGCTCGGCGCTCTGCTCGCGGTAGGCGCCGTGGTGTGCTGGACCTGGTACCCGATCCGCAACGGCGAATGGCTGCGCGCCCACCCCGACCGCAGCCCGCGCGGCTGGGCCACCGCGCAGGGCCTGGCCACCTTGCCGCTGGCGCTGGCGGGTTATGCGCTGACCTGGCTGTGGTTCGCTGTCGCCGACGTGCCTTTTGCGATGCCGCTGGGGCCGCGCCCGCTGTACTTCGTCGGCCTGATGCTGGCCATCGGCCTGCTCGCGTCGTGGCTCGGCACTTTGTGCTGGAACGAGGCCAGCCAGCGCCTGCCACCCGCGCTGGCCGGGCAACTCATCGTGTTCGAGACGCTCGCCGCGCTGGCCTACGCCTTCGTGCTGCGCGGCCAGGCACCGCAGGTGCAGACGATGGCCGGCATCGCGCTGCTGGTGGCCGGCGTGCTGTGGGCACTGCGCACGCGGCCGGCGGCGGAGAGTGCAGACGCGCATCCGAACTGATACGCGCCGCGGTCTTGCCGCGAACTTGTCGAGTTGCACGCGCCACAGCGGCGGGTTACGCCCTCGCCTCGAAGATCAGGTTGAACGGCGTCTCGGCGGCGCGCCGCATGTGGCTGAACCCGCCTTGGCTGACCACCGAACGCAGCCGCCTCTCGCCGGCCTGCGCGCCCAGGCACAGGGCGCCTTCCTGCGAGCGCGACGCGGGCGTGCAAATGCAGGTGGACGCCGAATAGAAGACCCGCCCGACAGGGTTGAGGTTGTCTTCGAGCCGGTCGTTGGCAAATGGCTCCACCAGCATCCAGGTGCCGTCGGGCTTGAGCGAGCGGCGCACGTGGCGGGCTGCGCCCACCGGGTCGCCCATGTCGTGCAGGCAGTCGAACATGGCCACCAGGTCGAAGCCGCTGCCGGCGTAACTCTGCGCTCGCGCGACTTCGAATTGAACCCGGCTGGCCACGCCCGCCCGCTCGGCGGCCTGGCGCGCATGCTGGATCGAAGGCTCGTGGTAGTCGTAGCCGATGAAGCTCGAGTTCGGATACGCCTGCGCCATGATCACCGTGGAGGCACCATGCCCGCAGCCCACGTCGGCCACGTGGGCGCCGGCCTTCAGCTTGCCATCCACCCCCTCCAGCGCCGGGATCCAGCTGCCCACCAGGTTGGCGGTGTAGCCCGGGCGGAAGAAGCGCTCGGTGCCGGCGAACAGGGCCGGGTGGTGCTCATGCCAGCCCAGCCCCGCGCCGGTGCGGAAGGCTTCGATCAGCTTGGGCACGGCGGCGAACATGGCCTGCGCGGCCTGGAACCCGCCGGGTATGAACGCCGGGCTGCCCTCCATCGCCAGCGCGAACGCCTGTTCTTCGCTGAGGCTGAACTTCTGTGTGACGGGGTCGTACTGAGCGTAGCTGCTGGCCGCCTGTGCGCTGGCCCACTCGAGCACGTAGCGTGCATCGGTGCCGGTGGCATGGGCCAGCTCTTCGGCCGTCATCGGCGCTTCGGCCAATGCCTTGTACAGGCCGAGCTGGTCGCCAATGACGATCGTCGCCGCATGAGCCACCGCGCCCATGTCGCGCACGAAGTTGCCCATGAATTCGTTCAGTTTCGCTTCGTTCAGTGCCATGGTCATCTCCTTTCGGGTTGGTCGGGTTGAAAAATCGTTGCTTCCAGCCAATGCGTGTCCGCCACGAACGGCTGCACGCCCAGCGCCCGGTGCACATCGGCAGGCCGGATCAGCTTGCCTTGCGTGATCACCAGCGACACTTTGCGCAGGTCGGCGATGTCGCGCGTGGGGTCGCCGTCCACCAGCACCAGGTCGGCCAGCTTGCCGGGCTGAATGCTGCCTCGCTCGTGCAGGGTGCCGGTGTAGCGTGCGCCGTTGAGCGTGGCCACCTGCAGCGCCTGTGCTGGCGTGAGGCCGGCCTTCACGTACAAGGCCAGCTCGCTGTGCAGCGTGAAGCCGGCCAGGGCGTCGGTGCCGGCGACGATCGGGATGCCGGCGCGGTATGCCAGGCCGACGAAAGCCACCATCGTGTTGTACGAAGCGCGGTAGCGCGCGGCAGTGGCGTCGTCGGCAATCTTCATGCCGCCGCTGAGGTAGTTGCGCTGCACGTTGGGAGGCAGGTGTGGCATCACATCCGCATACGGCGCCGGCACCTCGCCGTCGCGCTGCTTCAGGAAGTCGAACGTGGCCAGGGTGGGATCGATGACGGTGCGGTGCTTCTTCAGCAGTGCGACGAAGTCGCGTGCCGCCTTGGACCGGAGGTCGAACCGGGCGAGCTTTTCCGCGGGCAGGTAGAAGCGCTCCAGCGTGCGTGTGTCGGTGCCGGGTTTCACCAGGAAGTTCAGCATCAGCTGGTTGATGTGCTGCACCTCGTCGAAGCCCATCGCCACCACGTCTTGCGCGCGCATGAACGCAGGCACGTGGCCGCTCACGCGCAGGCCGCGGCGGTGCGCATGCGCCACCGTCTCGCGCAGGTGCTCGCGTGGGAACGAGTTGTAGATCTTGATCTGGCGGTAGCCGTGCTGGGCATACCAGTCAACCGCGGTCTTGGCTTCGTCCAATGTCTCGATCACCCGGCCGAGCCGGGACGAGAACGCGCTGCGGCCCTCCAGAAAACCGGCCGGCACGATGTGTGGCATCAGCAGCTTGCCGGCGGCCGCCTCGTCGATGATCTGCTGCAACTCGGCGTTGTCGCTGCCCATGTCGCGCACCGTGGTCACACCGGCGGCCAGGTTCAGCGCACCGTCCCATCGGTCCACGTGGCCGTGCATGTCGAACAGGCCGGGCAGCATCACGCGGCCGGCCGCGTCGATCTGGGTCGCGCCGCCGGGAACCGGGGCCCCGGCCGGCAGCACGGCCGTGATGCGCTCGCGTAACACGTGCACATCGGACGGCGGGTTGAGCCTGGCACGCACGCTGTCGAACACGCGCGCATTGCGAATCACCGTCAATCCCGGCAGGGGCTTTTGCAACTGGGCGGCGGTTTGGTTCAGCAGCAGGCCCGCCGCGGCGTTCTGGCGCGTGGCGAGCAGCTTGAGGTTGCCTTCCCAGCCCGCTTCGATGCCCTGGAACCAGCCCGGGTAGATGGACGCGAACAAGCGCGGCCGCGGGCCGGTCGTGGCCCAGTGGTACAGGGGCGTGAGCCACAGGCCGGTCTGCACCAGCAACTGCACGGTCTGGCGACTGCCGTCGGCGCGCGCAACCTCCACCTCGTCGACCTTGCGCTGCGTGAGCGTGCCCGAGGGCAACAACGGCAAGCGGCCGTCGGGGCGGGCCGCCGCTGCAGCGATGCTGGCCGACACGGGCTCCAGCGACCCATCGCGCGGCACGTAAAGGGCCGCTCCGGTGACGCTGGCACGGCCGGCATCGGCCAAGGTCTGCCACTGCGCCTGGTCGCCACTGCGCGTGAAGCGCTCGCTCACTGGGCCACCCATCGTCGCCTGGCCCTTGACCTCGTACTCGGCCAGCGTGCCGTCCGGCGCGCGGCGGATCGTCTCTTCGAGCTCAGGCCCGCGACCGTTGTCCTTGAAAACGTAGCGCACACGCGTGCGGCCGTCGTCGCCGTGTTCGACCACCTGTTCGCCGGCCACGTGGCCGGCGGAGGTCATCAGCACGTAGCGGAGGATCTCGGCGGCCTGGCAAGTGCCGGCGAGCAGCGCAAGTGCGCCCACGCAGCCGGCCTGCCAAGCGCGCAGGTTCATCACAGCGGCCGAATCAACGCCGCGACGACATCGGTGCCGATCTTGCGGCCCATCGTCGTGCCGTCTTCATCGGCGGCCCGGAAGTGAATGCCGCCCCAGACGCGCGCATCTTCGACCTCCTTGGCCATCTGCGTGAAGCTGGTCCACGAGCGCACCACGCCGACCAGCGGCAAGTGCGTGTCGCTCACGCTGACCTTGTCGTCCGGGAACAGCGCGAGCAACACGCCGAGCGCGCCGCCCGAGGTGATGCAGTGGCCCGACGGGTAGTCGGGGAAGCCGGGTGTGTTGATCACGGGCTCCCAGTTCGGGTCACCCTTGATCGCCCCGTTCCCCAGGTCGCCGCTGTGGCGAATGGCGTTGTACGGCCGCCAGAAGTTGTAGCGGTACTTCTGTTCGGAGCCGACGATCTGGGTGTCGTGCGCGGCGATGTTGAGCAGCGCAAACAGCCGGGCGTTTTCCGTGACGCTGAGGCTCCGTGCCCGGGAGGCAGCCTGCGCCGCCCGGTTCCACGGGATCATCGTCTGCACGGTCCAGTACACCGCCACGGCCGTCTGCTCGGCCGTGCGCGTGCTGCTGTTGCGCCCGCCGACGCTCTTGACTTCGTTGTAGTCCCTCGTGAACCGTTCGCTGCCCAGTGCCGGTGGGCCACCGATGTCGTAGCTCTTCACATCCTTGATGGCCATCGGCGGCACCAGTCGCCAGGAGTAGTAGATCGGCGGGCCCCACTGCGGCGTCTGTTGCCACACCCCCGGCCCGGCGGGCGGGACCGGGTAGACAGCCGGGTCGGCTGTGCCATCGTTGATGCGCGGCGCGAGCAGCTTCTCGGCCACCTGCTTGCCCAACGTGATGCCGTCGCTCTTGCCTTGCCCTTCGGGCACCTTGCCAAGCGTGGCCGCGAGAGCCCGGTCCAGCGCCGATCTTTGCGCTGGCGCCTGCACGGTCAGCACGGTGTGGGCGGCACTGGCCACGGCCGCGTCGACAGACGTGCCGGCCGGCGCCTTCAGGTCCACCGCATAGGGGGTGTACTTGCGGTCGATGGCGTTGACCGTGTCGAAGATGGCAGCGTGCACGTGCGCCAGCGTGCGCACCTGGAACCACGCACCACCGGCAAAGGCGGCGCTGACGTGCGTGACGTTGAGGGCGGTCTGGTTCCAGTCGGTGACCACGTCGGCATGGGCTGTGGCTGCGGCGAGTGCGATGGATGCGAGGGCGATGTGTGCAGCCGTCTTGGGTGTCGTGTTCATGTCTTTCTCTCCGGGTTCATGGCCAGGTGTCACGACAGCGCCGCGCAGATGTCGGTGGACTTTCCGCTGAAAGCACGCAGCGTGAACACGCCGCTGCTGGGGTCCACCGTGTAGGAAACCCGCCCGATGTACTGGACGGTCGACGGCCCGGCGGGCACGTCGGTGGGGAACAGGATGACGACGTTGTGTCCGGTCGATTGCGCTGTCAACGTCCCGTCGCTGTTCACCCTGGTCTGAGTGACCGAGCCATTGGGCCTCACGGAAAGGAGGGCTTGCGTGGACAGGTTCGTGAAGGACAACGCCGAGCCCTTGCCGGCGCTCAGGAACCGCACGACGTTGCCGTTCTTGTCCATGAACTCCTTGTTGACTTGCACGCCACCGGTGATCTCGATCCGAAGGTCGAAGCCGGCGCAGGCCAGGCCGGCAGGTAGATCGATGACGGCGTCGGGCGCTGCAATGGCCGCGGTCGTCAGGCCGAAGGCTCCGGCCATTGCAAATGTTCCGGACAGGGCCAGACGGGAGACGAAGGATGTGGGCATTTCTGTACTCCTTGGTAGAGGTCGTCGCGACCGAAAAGTCAACACGCCGTGAACCTGCGCACCCACCCCATGCGCCCCGGCATCGGGTCGGGCACGCCGAGTTGGCGCAGGTAGATGCCGCCGAGCCGGTAGGCATCGAATTCGCCTTGGGCCGGGCAGTCGAACTTTGCGTAGGCGCCGCCCACGTGCTGCGCGTAGTGCACCAGTTCGTGCAGCAGGCGTTCGCGGAACAGCGGGTTGTCGGTCGGGTCGGCGTGCCAGGCTGCACCCGGCGTGTCCTGCGGGGTCACCAGGTAGATCACGCCGTTCGGCGCATGCGTCCAGCTGAAGTAGCCCTGGACGCGCCGGTCGATCTTGGCCGCCCCTTCACCCGCGTTGACGCCGTTCTGCTCGCGGTACAGCGAGGTCAGGGCTTCCGGGCTCAGCAGGCGGATCGGCGGCGGGCCGTGGTGCACCACGTCGAAGTCCGAGTTCGCCGCCAACCAGATCAGCATCGTCGTCGCCAGCGTATCCATCGCGGTTGATCTGCGTGGAGGTGCTCCCGGCCCGGGAGCCTCCATGCGCCTCCTTGAGTTGGATTGTTGAGACGCTGTCTGTCCCACGGGCGACCCAAGGTGCCTTGTCACGCTTTCTGTCACGCTGAGAAGGCGCCGAGCGCCGGCGCCGCGTCGGCCATCGATTGTTCGAGCTTGCGAACGGCGGCCGCATGGTGCGGCGCCGAGCCGGCGCCGATGGCCAGGGCGCATTGCTCGCCCAGGCGATGCAGGCTCAGGCGCAGGCTGAAGCGGCCGATCGGCAGCGTGCCGGCCAGCAGTTGCTCCACCTGCTTCAGCGCGCTGGCGTGGCGGCCGCGTTCGGCGCGCAGGCGGGCCGACCACGCCAGCGCGCGGGCGCGCATCTCGCCCACGCCGCGTCCGCGCGCCAGCGCGCCCCACTCACGTGCGCAGCGGTGCGCGGCAGCGGTTTCGCCGCGCGCGTGGTGCCACTCGGTCAGCACGTCGAGCGTGCGCAGCACCACATGGCCGAGGCGGCGCTCGCGTGCGCGGTGCAGCGCGGCGTACAGGTCCGACACATCGCCAGTGCGGCCCAGGCGGAGGAGCGCCTGCGCGTGCACCGCGCGCAAGGTATGCGAGAAGAACGCCGTGCCGGTGCGGTCCATCAGTTGCCGGGCGCTGGTGGCATGCGCCAGCGCCAGCGCGGGCTGCTCTGCGTCCAGGCAGCATTCGGCCAGCCAGGTCAGGGCCATGGCTTCGAAGCGGGCCATGCCGAGCGCGCGCGCCAGTTCGAGCGATGGACCGAAACACGCCAGGGCCTCGCCAAAACGGCCCAGCGCGGCCAGTGCGGTGCCCTTGCCGATGAGGGCCGGCGGGTGGTACCAGGGCATGTCGGCCTGCTCGGCCAGCATGCTCACCTGGTCGCAGTGGTCGATCGCCGCGTCGTACCGGCCGGTGCCGGCGGCGCCCATGTGTGCCCAGGCGATGACGATCAGGTTCTCGCACATCAGCCGCACATCGCCGTGGTGCTGCGCCAGCGCGAGCGAGCGCCAGAACTGGGCCAGGCCCTCGGCCGGCCGTGCGTCGAGCACGGCCACCTCGCCCAGTCCATGGTGGGCCTTGGTGCGCACTTCGTCGTCGAGGCCGACCGATTCGCACAGCGTCATCACCTGCTTGAACCACACGCTGGCGGCGGCGTTGTCGTCGAGCGACCAGTCGATGTCGCCGAGCCACCACATGGCCAGTGCGGCCGCCTTGTGGTCGTTCAGCTCGCGCGCCAATTGCAGCGCCTGGTGCAGTGCGTCGGCGCCCTGCGCGTAGCGGTCGGCGCGCTGGTAGCACATGCCCAGCGCGGTCAGCAGCTCCACGGCGCGCCCGGCGTGCAGGCGTGCGAGGGCGCGGGTCACGGCCGGTTGCAGGTCGGCGGCGGCCAGGTCGACCTGGCTCAGCCACGCGTGCGCCAGGCCGCGCCGCTCGAGCAGTTCGCTGTAGCGCAATGGCGGCACGGCGCCGGGGTGCTGCTCGGCCAGGGCCAGGCCGCGGCTGTAGTGGGCAATGGCCTCCTGCACCGCGAACAGCGCTTCGGCCTGCGCGCCTGCCAGCAGCCGATGCTGCACCGCCGCGTCCCATTGGCCGGCGTGCTCCTGGTGTTCGGCAATCAGCGTGTGCGACGCGACGGCCTGGGCGCCAAGGTGGCGGGCCACGCCGGCGTGCAGGCGGTGGCGCCGTGCGGCGGTCATGTCGGCAAGCACAGCGTCGCGCAGGCGGTCGTGCAAGAAGGCGTAGTCGTCGTCAGAGGCTTCGTCTTCCTTCAGCCAGCGGCGCCGCAGCAGTTCGTCCAGTGCGTCCAGCCACATCGGGTCGGCGGGCGTGCCCGGCCCGTCGCTGGCCACGGCCACCGCCACTGCCACCATGAGCTCGAAGCTGGCGCCGCGCCCGGCGGCCGCCGCAGCGTCCAGCAGCCGGCGGGCCGGCGCAGACAGGCGCGCCAGCCGGCCGCGCACAACCGCCTGCACGCGCTCGGGCAGGCAGTGCGGCGGCAACGGCAGCAATGGCGTCGCTTTGCCGGCGGTGTTCTCCAGCGGGTCATGGTCGAGCAGTCCCTCGTCCATTGCCGACACCAGGAACAGCGGGTTGCCGCGGCTCCAGCCGTGCAGCGCGTCGAGCCAGGCCGGCGACGCCGCGCTTCCCGCGCCGGGGAACGTGCCCAGCCCCGGCCGCGCCGCGAGCAGCAGTTCGCCCACCTCGGCGCGGGTCAGGCCCGGCAACTCCATGCGCTCGAACGCGCCGGCCTGCTCCAGCTCGGCCACCAGGCGCGCCAGGCGGGTGTCGATGTTCAGGTCTTCGCTGCGGCAGGCCAGCAGCACCAGCACGCGCGTGGCGGGCGCATGCCGGGCCAGGTTCAGCAGCGCCAGCGCGCTGGCATCGTCCAGCCATTGAAGGTCGTCCAGCACCAGCAGCAGGCCGCCCGCTTCGGCCAGGGTCTGGAACAGCGTGAGCACGGCGGCGAACAGGCGCACCTGGCGTGCCTGCGGCAACTCGGGCGACAGTTGCGGCAGCTCGCCCCAACGGGCCGCCAGCGCCGGCACCAGCAGTGCGATCTCGGCGCGCGCCGCACTGTCGAGCCGCTGCTCGAAGCCCGCCGGCGCCAGCGCAACGGCCTGCTCGATCAGGTCCGCCAGCGCGCGGTAGGCCACGTCGCGTTCGATCTCGTGGCACTTGGTGCCGGCCACGCGCAGCCCGGCGCGCAGCGCGTGCAGGCACACCTGCTGCGCCAAGCGCGTTTTGCCGATGCCGGCTTCGCCCTCCACCAGCACCGTGCGGCCGTGCTGGGTGGGCAGTTGCGCCAGCCAGGCGCGCAGCGCGCGGCGCTCCGGCACGCGGCCGACGAAAGGCAGAACCGCGGCCGGCCCAGCGTCGGCGACAAGGGCGGCGCCGGGAACAGGGCTGTCGTCGAGTTCGCCTGGTTCGGTGGTCAGCGCGGCGCCGTCCAGCCCGCGCGCTGCGGCGAGAAAGGCGGGCTGGTGGCCGGGCCCGATCTGCAACTGCTCGGCCAGCCGCGCGGCCAGACGACGCGACGGGCGCCGCTCATCGGCCTCGATCTTGCGCACCGCGTGCGCAGAGCAGAGCACCCGCTGGCCCAGCGCCTCCTGCGTCAGGTCCAGCGCCTTGCGTTGCTGGCGCACCCACTGGCCGAAGGTGAAGGAGAGGCCAGGCATGGAATTCTTGGTGGTGGGCGGGCGGTCGTTCGAGGGCGACCGTGACGCCTGAACATTGACGAACGAATGCGGGCTGCTGTCATCCCCAATATTGAGGATGCCGAGCCGGCCAGCGATAGTCCTGATGGATTGCCGATATCCGGACGAAATCTTCCGAACCCGCAGGGTCAGCGCCCGTACACCTTTCCGAACAGCTCCCAGCTCTTGCCGTTGAACCGCTTCAGTTGCTCGCGCTCGACGGGATAGAAGTCATCCGGCCCGGTCTTCAGGTTGACCCCCGGCAAGAGCATGGGCAGGGTCATGTCCAGGTTGGCTGCCTGCCGCATCACGTTGTCGCGTGTCAGGTCGTCGCCCGCCTGCGCCAGCACCTGGACCACGGTCTGGGCCATCGTGTACGCCACGACATTGAGGTTGTCCTTCACGTCGGCGCCCGGGTTGTACTTCTTCATCCAGGCGAGCCAGTCGTCGTATTCCTTGCCGCTCTGGAATTGCGGGTCGGTCGGGTCTTTGGCGTGGTCGGCGCTGATGATTCCGATCCCGTTTTCCAGGCCGGCCGGCGTCATCACCGCGCCCACGGCCGTCGAGACCTTGTTGAGGTAGTGCACCGGCTTCCAGCCCATCTCGGCCGCTTTCCGGATCGACAACGCAGCGAATCGGGTGCTCGTGACATTGAAGAAGACATCGGCGCCAGAGGCCTTGAGGGTGGCCATCTGGCTGTCCACCGTCGGGTCGGTGACTTCGTAGCTGAGCTTCGAGACGATCATGGTCCTGGCCTTTTCGCCCAGACCGTCTTCGAAACCCTTCAGGTAGTCCTTGCCGTGATCGTCGTTCTGGTAGAGCACGCCGATCTTCGCGTTGGGCCTGGTCTCGAGAATGTGCGCGGCATAGATCCTGGCCTCGGACTGGTAGTTGGGTTGCCACCCCATGGTGTAGGGAAAGTTCTTCGGGTCGCCCCACTTGGTTGCGCCGGACCCCACGAACAGATGCGGGACCTTCTTGGTGTTCATGTACTTGTGGATGGCCGAATTGGTCGGTGTGCCCACCGGGCTGACGACCAGCAGCACCTCGTCGTCCTCGACCAGCTTGCGAACCTGCTCGAGCGTCTTGGCAGGGTTGTAGCCATCGTCCAAAGATATGTACTTGATCTTGCGACCGTTGATGCCGCCTTCGGCATTGACCTTGTCGAAGTAGGCGCCGATCGATTTGCCGATCGCGCCCAGGGCAGACAGGGGCCCGGAGTAGGGAGCTGTGTTGCCGATCTTGATCTCGATGTCGCTTGCGCCGGGGTCATACCTCTTCTGTGCGATGGAAGTGGTAGCAGCGATGGACAGAGCGAGGCCCACGAGGACGAGCTTGAGATCTCTGAACTTCATTTCATTTGTCCTTCAAGAACGTCATCAACGTCCGGCTGAAAGCCTCGGGCTCCTCGCTCGGCCACATGTGCTTGGTCTTTGGAATGACGAGCAGCCGGCCCGGTGGCAAGCAGCGCCCGGCACCGTCGGCAACCACCCGATGTACCGGGCGAGACAATTCGCCTCGCGCGACAACAACCGGCGCTGCAATCAAAGCAAGCTGGGCGCAGCTGATCGGCGGCGGGGGTGGAGCACTGACGATCAGCGGCATGGTGCGTGCGCTGTCAAGCATGAGGGCGCGCGTTCGCTGAGGCAGGGCATCGAAATAGCCGGTTCGTTCGCCCACCGCGTCGATCAGGCGGCGGACGGCTTCCGGGTTGTCGTTCGCCTGCACGGCCTGAACGATCGGCGGGAACAGGGTGGCCGCATCGGCGCCCAAGGCTTTCAGCTCCGCCGGATCGGTCACGTAACTCGGCACGATGGGCTCGAAGATGAATGCACTCTTCACCAGATCGGGGTGGTTGAGCGCCACGTTCAACGCAATGTGCCCGCCGTAAGAACGCGCCACAAGATGCGCCGGGCCGGCACCCAGGCCGCGTATGAAAGCCGCAAGGTCCTCGGAGTGGGTCTGGACGCTGAACTTCGGCCAGTCCTGGCCCCAGGGCTCGGTGCCGAAGTAGCGTTGGCTGTAGGAGACGGCCCGGTAGTGGGACGAAAGGCGCTCACGCTGTGATTCCCAACTGCGATAGTCGCCTGCTCCGCCGTGCACGAAGACGATGGGCGTGCCCTTGCCTTGCTCCACATAAGGCAGCTGCGCGCCGTTGACGGCCATGTACTTGACGCTGGAAGGATGGCTCGGCGCGGTCTCGCAGGCCGGCAGCGAGGCGATGCAGCTGGCGACTGCGATGCTCTTGATGATTGTTGACATGAGTGTCTCCACAGAAGGCATTCGCGAACCCGTTCTGAAGAGAACCAGACATTCGCTTCAATGCACGTGTGAAGATGCTTGATCTGCTTCTCGAAGTCCTGAGCACGAGCCGACATCGGAGCGAAGGATTTCCGATACCACGGAAATCCGACCGCGCTGGCGACGATCGGATCAACGGCGTCCGGACGAGGGTCGTGGCGACGAAGCGCTGCTGACCACTCGCAAAGGCGGTCGGGTGACCTCCCGGCCCGGCACTCCCCGGCCGCGGACTGGGCCCAGCACGAACTCGTCGATCAGCCGGTTGACCGCTTCGAATGCCGGCTCGCCAGGGAGCGGTGTGTGGTTGACGCTGGTGAACGGAATCAGCCGCGCCCCCGGGATGGTCGAGGCGATCATGCGGCCTTCTTCGAACGGCACGGCGGCATCGTCGGGGCTGTGCAGCACGAGCGCGGGGCACTGAATGTTGCAAAGGTCAGAGGAGGCGTCGTAGTCGCCGTTGACCGAACCCACGTGCGCTGCACCTTCCGGAGTGCAGGCCGCCTTTTGCAACTGGTTGAACGCCTGCATCTGGTCTGCGCTTGCGCCGGGAAACATCCTCGACGTCATGAGCTGGCGGAACGCTGCGTTGTCTTGGCCCCAACCTTCCTTGATCAGTTGCCAGAAGGCGCGGGCGTTCTCTGGCGACTCCGAGAGCGCTCCCCGGTTGCGCCAGCCGCGCACAAACCCACCGAGCATGACGATGTGGCTGACCCGATCAGGGTGACGCGCTGCATATCGCGCCGAGATGGCACCGCCTTGCGAACGGCCAAGCAGTGCAAAGCGATCCAGACCCGCCGCGTCGACGACCGATTCGAGGTCGCGCACGTCGTCATCGAGGCAGGTGGGAGGCGTCCCACGATCTGAAAGCCCGCAGCCGCGCGCGTCGTAGCGAACATGGGTGTAGCGTTCCGAAAAGCCCTGGATCCAGGGGCCGTAAACAGCGCTCTGCCAATCCCAGTCCAGGTGCGTCATCCAATGCGCGGCGCGTACCAGCACCGGCCCGTGGCCGCTGACGGCATAGGCCACGCGGACGCCGTCGGTCGTGGTGGCGAAACGAACATCTTGCTGAAAGGCGGGCGGCGCAGCGACAGAACTCCGTTGGGCGCCGGCAAGCGGTACCAGCCGATAGCCTTGCTTGGGCAGCGTCTGAATGATGCTGCGGGCCTCGTCCTTGAGGGCCCGGCGCAGGTCCTTGATGCACTGAACCAGGCTGTCCTCGGTAACGACGACGCCCGGCCACACCGCCTGCATCAGTTCGTCCTTGGTCACCACCCGGTCCACTTTGCGCGCAAGGAGGCCCAGGACTGCAAGAACTTGCGCGCGCAGTGTCACCGGCGCGTCCGAGTCGTCCCGCAATTCGCCATGTTCCAGGTCAAACCAGAAGCCCGGCAAGGCAATCTGGTTGCCTCCGTTGGAAGTTCGCATCGCAGCCTCCTCGTTCTTTGCCCGGCGCCGCTCGGCATTGCCGGTCGAGGCGAGATGGTAGGCCGGTCGGCACGGCGCGTCCATGGGGCTGCTCACACTGCGATTGGCCCAAGCAGTATCACGTTATAGGCAAAGGCGGTCAAAATATATAAAATAAGATACAAATGCCTGGCAAACAACCTCCGATGTTCCCCACCCAAGGAAAGCTCCTCGCCGCCTTCGGCGAACGCTTGCGGCTGGCCCGTTTGCGGCGGCAGTTGAGCGTCGAGACCGCCTGCGAGCGCGCAGGCATTTCGCGCATGACGCTGTACCGCGCCGAAGAAGGCAGCCCCGCGGTCGCGATCGGCACCTACTTGCGCATCCTGTCGGCGCTGAAGCTCGAAGCCGATCTCGACCTCGTGGCGCGCGACGACAAGCTCGGCCGCTTGCTGCAGGACGCCGAACTTCCCGCGCGCCGGCGTCGCGGGCCGGCGGCTCGTGGCCGCGGCAGCAGCCCACCATGAGCGGCTCCCTGGAGGTCTGGCTCGACGCCGATCTGCTGCCCGCAGCGCTGCAGGTCGGCGTGCTGGCGCACGACCGTGGCCAGGTTCGTTTTGCCTACGAAGACGCCTGGCTGCGCCACCCCTTGCGCTTTGCCCTTGACCCGGACCTGAGCCTCGACTCCGGCAGCTTTCACCCGAGCCCCGACCAAGGCAACTTCCGGGTCTTCGACGATTCGTCGCCCGATCGTTGGGGCCAAACGCTGATGAAGCGCCGCGAAGCCCTTGACGCGAAGGACGAAGGCCGCGCGCCACGGGTTCTGCACGCGTGGGACTTTCTCATCGGCGTGCAAGACTTCACCCGCCAGGGCGCATTGCGGTTTCGGCGCAGCGGCGAAACCGAATTCCTCGCCTCGCACAAGCTGCCTGCGCCACCTGTGACCAGTCTGCGTGAACTCGAGGCCGTTGCCCGCGAACTCAGCGGGAAACGTTTCGACGACCTGAACGCGTTGCGGCGCTGGCTGCAGGTGCTGGTGGCGCCGGGCGCGTCGCTGGGCGGGGCGCGGCCCAAGGCCAATTTCACCGAAGCCGACGGCAGCCTGTGGATCGCCAAGTTCCCGGCGCGCGACGACGAGCGCGACATCGGGGCCTGGGAAGGCATCGTTCACTGGCTGGCGGCGAACGCCGGCATCGACGTGCCGCGCTGCAAGGTCTTGCGCCTGAGCAAGGACCACCACACGTTCTGCGTGCAGCGCTTCGACCGCGCTGCCGGCCGGCGGCGGTTCTATGCCTCGGCCATGGCCCTTCTGCGCAAGGACCACAGCGAAGGCAGCAGCTACCTCGAGATCGCCGAATTCCTGCAGCAGCAGGGTGCGCAAGGCCACGTGAAACAGGACCTGTCGCAACTGTTCCGGCGCGTCGTCTTCAACGTGGCCGTCGGGCACCGCGACGACCACCTGCGCAACCACGGCTTCATGCTGACCGCCACCGGTTGGCGTCTGGCGCCGGCGTTCGACATGAACCCGATCGTGGACAAGGCCGAGCATGTGCTGGGCATCGACGAGTCCGACAACCGGCCCGATCTGCGCACGGTGATCGAAACCGCCGGCTGGTACCAGTTGACGTCAGCCCAGGCCAACGCCATCGTCGACCAGGTGTTGAGCGTGACCCGGCCCTGGCGCGCTGCGGCGGCAAAGGCCGGCATCGCGCGGGCCGACGTCGAGCAGACGGCGGTGGCGTTCGAGCAGACCGATGCGTTTGCGCGCTGACGGTGCCCGTCGGGTGTTCTTGCCCGCACTACACCGGCATCACCGCCCCACAATTCCAGCACTGCTCGAACGGCCCGTCGATCACCTCGTGGCAGCCCGGGCAGGCCCAGCGCCGCTGCGGCGGGTGACGCAGCTGATCGAGCAGCACGCGCGCCGCGTCGAGTTGCCCGTCTTCGCGCACCCACAGTTCTGGCAGGGTCTGGTCGGGCGGCACCTCGCCGGCAATGCTGCTGGCGTATTGGCGCTGGACGGTGGTGGACACGCCGGCGTGGCTAAGCAGGTCGGCCCACAAGGTGGCCAGCGCGAGGTTGGGGGCGGTGGTGAGGCGTTTCACTGCAAGGTGGCCGGTGTGGTGGCACCATACCGCACCTTTGAGCACCCCCGGAGACGCACATGACCCACACCAGCCCCACGATCCAGATCCGCAAGACCGGTGGCCCGGAAGAAATGGAGCTCGTCAACCTGCACGTCGGCGAGCCCGGCCCGGGGGAGATTCGCATTCGCCATCACGCGAGCGGGCTGAACTTCATCGACGTGTACCAGCGCACTGGCCTGTACATGCTGCCCTTGCCGCTGTCGCTGGGCATGGAAGGCGCCGGGGTGGTCGAGGCGGTGGGTTACGGTGTGACCCACCTGTCGCCCGGTGACCGCGCGGCCTACGCCAGCAACCCGCCCGGCAGCTACAGCCTGCTGCGCGTGATGCCGGCCCGCAATGTGGTGAAGCTGCCCGACGCCATTTCGTTCGAGACCGGCGCGGCGATGATGCTCAAGGGCCTGACCGCGCAGTACCTGCTGCGCAAGACCTTGCCGCAGGGCGGCCTGCAGGCGGGCGACTTCATCCTGTTCCATGCCGCGGCGGGCGGGGTGGGGCTGATCGCCTGCCAGTGGGCCAAGGCGCTGGGCTACCAACTCATCGGCACGGCCGGCTCGGACGAAAAATGCGCGCTGGCGCGCGAGCACGGCGCCGCCTTCACCATCAACTACAAGACCGAAGACTTCGCTGCGCGGGTGAAAGAGATCACCGGCGGCCAGGGTGTGAAGGTGGTGTACGACTCGATCGGCAAGGACACCTGGGACAAGTCGCTCGACTGCCTGCGCCCGTTCGGGCTGATGGCCAGTTTCGGCAACGCGTCGGGGCCGGTGCCGCCGTTCGCCATCGGCCTGCTGGCGGCCAAGGGCTCGCTCTACGCCACACGCGCCACCTTGTTCACGCACATCGCCACGCGCGAGGCGACGCAGGCGATGGCCGACGACCTCTTTGCCGTGGTCGGCAGCGGCCAGGTCAAGATCCGCATCGACCAGCGCTATGCGCTGAAAGACGTGGCCCAGGCGCACCGCGACCTCGAAGCCCGCAAGACCACCGGCTGCAGCATCCTGCTGCCCTGATCAGGAGCTGCTCAGGTGCCGACGGTGCCGCGGTAGGCATGCCACGAGGCATGCCCCAGCACCGGCGCAGCCACCAGCAGGCCGAGGAACCACGGCAGCATCGCCACCACCACGATCAGCGTGATGAACGCGCCCCACAGCAGCATCAGCCCCGGCTGCGTGAGGCACAGGCGCAGGCTCGTGAGGCCAGCGGTGATGGCGTCGGTCGGGCGGTCCAGGATCATCGGCATGGCCACCACGCTGATCGCGAAAATGAGCCCGGCAAACACCCCTCCCACCAGCACGTAGGCCACGATGAAGCCGATGTTCTGCGGGTCGAGCAACGCCAGCAGCGAGCCCTTGAAGTCGGGCATGCCGTCGAAGCTGAGCGCGAAGACTATGAGCGACGCGCGGCCCCACAACATCTCCAGGATCAGCAGCACGCCGCCGAAGATCGCCATCGTGCCGGTGCGTGTTCGCCAGGCCGTCAGCGAGTCGCGCAGGCGCGGTGCCTCGCCGCGCTCGAGCTGGCGGCTTGCGTCGTACAGCCCCAGGCACAGGAACGGGCCCATCAGCAGGAAGCCGGCCGACAGGGCCAGCACGTAGGCCGGCGCGCGCTGGAACAGCAGCAGCAGCGCCCAGCCCATCGCGGCAAAGCAGGCGCCGTAGAACAGGCCGATGACAGGCGCGCGGGTGAAGTCGCGCCAACCGAGTTTCAGCCAGCGCAGCGGCGCGCCCAGGCCCGGGACGAGCAGGGGGATGTCGAAGACGGTCGGCTCTTGACTGCGCGCGGGGCTGCGCTCGGGACTGGCGGGTGAAGTCATGCCGACGGTGTACCGCAGCGATCGGCGCGTTCGCAATCGGGCCCGGCCCGAGCCGTGCCGCCGGCTTGACGAAGATCAAGCAGCCGCTACGACGGAAACACCTTGGTGCGCCCCTCCTCCGGCAGCCCCCTTGCGTCGTAAGACACCTGGTCGATGACCGCGGCCTGCGGGTCGAGCAGGGTCAGCGTGTCGCGCACGTTGCTGAGCTGCACTGCACCGCCAAGCGTGACACGGCGCGCCTCGCCGGCCTCTAACCGCCCGCCGAGTGCAAACCGCCCCGACGCGTCGGCGATGAACCAACCCGCCAGTTCGATCCCGCCGACCGTGGTGTTGAGCAAGGTCACCGTCTCGTGCCCGCGCTCGGGCAATTGCAGCGGGTTCACCAGCGCAGCGATGATGCGCACGTCGCCTGTTCCCACGCGCACCGGCGGCGGCGTGACCACCGGCGGGGCCGGCAGCACGTAGTCGTCGGGCACGATCACGATGTCCTCGGGGTGGTACGCGAGACGGACCTGGTCGCCGCCTTCGACAATCAGGTCGTGCATGTTGCCCAGCTCCAAGGTGGGCAGCAGCAGCCGGTCGTCGCGGTTCACCGGGTCGCCGCGCAGCCAGGTGTCGAGCGCGTCGAAGTTGGTGTTGCCCTCCACGAAGTACGGCGCCAGGCGGCGGAACAGCTTGGGCCAGATCACCACCTGCTGCAGCATGTCCAGCCCGGTGATGCGCGCGGGGCGGTCGGTGGTGCCGGTGGCCTGCGCCCACAGGCCGGCGTTGCCGGCGCGCGCCAGGCTCGCCACGCCGCGCAGGTGCTCACGCAGCTCGGCCGGCAGGGTCAGGTAGAAGGCCGCGTAAGCGTGGCCGCGGCGCAGCATGAAGGTGTTCAGGCTGTCGTCCAGCATCGGCGGCGTGACGAACAGTTGCGCGCCGTCCATCGCCGGGTGCTCGCCGGTGAAGACGAAGGCGATCGTGCGGCCATAGGTGTCGAGCCCGTTCGACAGGATGTAGCCGGCCACCGGGTGGTGCTCGACCGCCTCGACCTTGAACGGGCTCTGCGCGAAGTAGCGCACCGTGCCGAAGCCCATCTGCGCGAGCAGCGCATCGCGCGCGGTGAGCGCCAGGTCGAGCTTCTGGTGGAACTCCTCGCCCGCCACGTCGAAGTGCGTCTCCAGCGCATCGATGGCCTCGAAGCGGATGCTGGTGATGCCATCGAGGTTGAACGACGCGGCCTGGTTGGGCCGGGGCAGGTTCAGGATCAGGTTGCGGTTGTCGGGCTTGAACTTGATCGTGTCGCCGTCCGGCTCGGGGCCGTTGAGTGGCCGGGCCGGGTAGTGGATGTGGAAGGTGCCTTTGATCAGGGTGTAGGGCATGGGGGCTCCTGTGCATGCGCAGCGGCTCATTGTCGGCAGCGCAGGCACTGCGATCAATGGCAGCGGCCGACAGGCATCGGCAAGTTGAAGGAGCTGGAGCGCGCCGGCTCCGATCAGGCCGCGCAGATCGCCGGCAACACCGCGCCGATCGGCCCGCGCAGCACGGCATCGGCCAGCGTATCCATCGGCGTCGGCTGGTTGTTGACGATCACCACGCGCGCGCCGGCACGTTTGGCAAGCGGCACGACACCGGCCACCGGCTGCACCTGCAGGGTGCTGCCGACCGCGAGCAGCAGGTCGGCTTCGGTGGCTGCGATCATCGCGCGGTCGATCACCTCGGGCACCAGTGCCTGGCCGAACGAGATGGTGTCGCTCTTGAGGACGCCGCCGCACGCCAGGCAGCCTGGGTCGTCCTCGCCGGCGCGCACACGTTCGAGCACCTCGGGCATCGGGGTGCGCTGGCCGCAGCTCCAGCACATCACGCGGCGCATGGTGCCGTGCACTTCGATCACGCGTTCCGGCGCGTGGCCAGCGAGCTGGTGCAACTCGTCGATGTTCTGCGTGATCAGTGCGTGCAGTTGGCCGCGCTGCTCCAGGGCCAGAAGCGCGCGGTGGCCGGCATTGGGTTGCGCCGACCACGCCGGGTGATCCATGCGATTGCGCCATGCGGCGCGGCGCACCTCGGGGTCGGCCAGATAGTTTTGCAGGGTCGATTGTTTTTCAGCCGCCGGGTTGCGCGTCCACACGCCTTGCGGGCCGCGGAAGTCGGGGATGCCGGAGTCGGTGGAGATGCCCGCGCCGGTGAGTACAACCACGCGGCGGGCCGCGGTGAGCCAGGAGCGGACGAGTGCGATGGAGTCCGTTGGCGACATGATCGGAAGGTTCGCGGCCTCAACCCGATCGCCGCACGCGCAGGATCTCGTCCAGGATCAAGCACACCGCGCCGACCGTGATCGCGCTGTCGGCCACGTTGAACGATGGAAAACGCCCGCCGTGGAAGATCGGCTCGAGGAAGCGCCAGTGGAACTCGAGGAAGTCGACCACGTAGCCGTGGATCATCCGGTCGATCACGTTGCCCAGCGCGCCACCGAGGATCAGCGCCAGCGCCAGGCTGAACAAGCGCTGCCCGCCGTGGCTGCGCAGCATCCACACGATGAACCCCGCGGCGGCAAAACCCAGCCCGATGAAGAACCAGCGTTGCCAGCCCCCGGCACTGGCCAGGAACGAGAACGCCGCGCCGGTGTTGTGCGCGCGCACGATGTTGAAAAACGAGGTGATGGTGTGGCTGTCGCCGAGCTGCAGGTTGCCGACGATCAGCGTCTTGGTGATCTGGTCGACGACGATGATCAGCAGGGCGATGCCGAGCCAGGGAGTGAGCGAACCACCGCCGGATTTCTGGACGGCCATGGTCATGCCACCGTCCTGACTTCGCCCGCACCGAACAGGTTGTCGGTGCAGCGCCCGCAGATCGTCGGATGCGCCGGGTCGTGGCCGACGTCGTCGCGGTAGTGCCAGCAGCGGTCGCACTTCGGCGCGGTGGACGGTGACACCGTGACAGCGAGTTCGTCACCCGCCACCACGCCGGCCTGCGACGTGATCGTCACGAACTTCAGGTCGTCGCCCAGCGATTCGAGCAGCGCGCGGTCGGCTACGTTGGCGGTGATGCTCACCACCGCCTGCAACGACGAGCCGAGTTGGCCGGCGGCGCGCACGGTTTCGATGTCCTTGTTGACGCCGTCGCGGATCTCGCGGATGCGGCTCCACTTGGCCAGCAGTTCGTCGCCGCCCCAGGCCCGCACGTCGGTGTACGTTTCCGCAAAAATCGTACCTGGCTTCGCCGGCGCGAACACCTTCCACGCCTCCTCCGCCGTGAAGCTCAGGAACGGCGCCATCCAGCGCAGCATCGCATGAGTGATGTGCCACAGCGCCGTCTGCGCCGAGCGGCGCGCGAGCGACTTCGGCGCGGTGGTGTACAGGCGGTCCTTCAGGATGTCGAGGTAGAACGCGCCCAGGTCTTCACTGCAGTAGATCTGCAGCTTGCTGACCACCGGGTGGAACTCGTACACGCCGTAGTGGCCGCCCTTGAACACACCCGCCGCCGCGTCGAACGTGCCGACGATCTGGGCCTGCAGCTCGGCCGCGCGCGCCAGTGCGTAACGGTCGATCTCAAGCATCTGCGCCAGCGGCACGGTGTCCTTGGCGGCATCGAAGTCGCTCGTATTGGCCAACAGAAAGCGCAAGGTGTTGCGGATGCGCCGGTATGCGTCGACCACGCGCGCGAGGATCTTGGCGTCGATGCCGAGGTCGCCCGAGTAGTCGGTGGACGCGCACCACAGCCGCAGGATCTCGCCGCCGAATTTGTCGGCCGACTCGGCCAGTGGCATGTAGTTGCCCAGGCTCTTGCTCATCTTGCGGCCTTGGCCGTCGACCGTGAAGCCGTGCGTCAGCAGCCCACGGTACGGCGCGCGGCCTTCCATCGCGCAGGCGATCAGCAGCGAAGAGTGGAACCAGCCGCGGTGCTGGTCGTGGCCTTCGAGGTACAGGTCGGCTTCGGGGCCGCTCAGGTCGGTGGTGGTGGCAGCCCCCTCGTGGCTGCCGCGCAGAACATGGAAGAACGTGCTGCCCGAGTCGAACCACACGTCGAGGATGTCATTGCTCTTGGTGTAGTGCTGGGCCGAATGTTCACCACTGTCGCCCAGCACTTCCTGCGCGGTCAGGCGCGACCACGCTTCCACACCACCCTGTTCGATGATGCCGGCGGCACGGTCGATCAGCGCCATCGTGTCCGGGTGCAGTTCGCCCGTGTCCTCGTGCAGGAAGAACGGCAGCGGCACGCCCCAGTTGCGCTGGCGGCTGATGCACCAGTCGGGCCGGTTGGCGATCATGTCGCGCAGGCGCGCACGGCCGTTCTCGGGGTAGAAATTCGTCGCGGCGATGGCGTCCAGCGCTGTCTGGCGCAGGCTCTTGGCGGGCGCCTCCGACGTGAACACCCCCGCGTTCGAACCGTTGGCTTCGTCCATGCGCACGAACCACTGCGCCGCGGCGCGGTAGATCACCGGCGTCTTGTGGCGCCAGCAGTGCGGGTAGCTGTGCAGCAGGGTGTCGGTGTTGAACAGGCGGCCCGCGTCGCGCAGAGCCTCGATGATCAGCGGCGCCGCTTTCCAGATGTTCAAACCGCCGAACAAGGGCAGCGCGGCTTCGTACGAGCCGTTGCCCTGCACCGGGTTCAGGATGTCGTCCACCGTCAGCCCATGCGCGCGGCACGAGTTGAAGTCATCCACGCCGTACGCGGGCGACGAATGCACGATGCCGGTGCCGTCGTCGGCCGTCGCGTAGTCGGCCAGGTAGACCGGCGACAGCCGGTCGTAGCCTGCGTGCACGTGCGCGAGCGGGTGGCGGAAGTTCAGCCCGCCCAGGTTCTTGCCCAGCGTGGTGGCGATCACCGTGCCGGTCAGCCTGAAGCGCGCCAGGCACTTCTCGACCAGCGCGCTGGCCAGCAGCAGCAAGCCGCGTTCGGTGTCAACCAGCGAATACTCCAGTGCAGGGTTCAGGTTCAGCGCCTGATTGGCCGGCAAGGTCCACGCGGTGGTGGTCCAGATGACAGCGAACGCGTCCTTTATCAGCGCGGGCAACCCAAAGGCCGCCGCCAGCTTGTCCGGCTCGGCGCACAAAAAGCCCACATCCACCGTCTGCGATTTCTTGTCGGCGTACTCGATCTCGAACTCGGCCAGCGACGAGTGGCAATCGAAGCACCAGTACACCGGCTTCAAGCCGCGGTACACAAAGCCGCGCTGCATGATCTTCTTCAGCGCGCGCACCTCGTTCGCTTCGTTGCCGAAGTCCATCGTGCGGTACGGGTGGTCCCAGTCGCCCAGCACGCCCACGCGTTGGAAGTCGGCCATCTGTTGCGCGATCTGCTCGGTCGCATACGCGCGGCTCTTGGCCTGCACTTCGGCGCGGCTCAGGTTGCGGCCGAAGGTCTTTTCGATCTGGTTCTCGATCGGCAGGCCGTGGCAGTCCCAGCCCGGCACGTACATCGCATTGAAGCCCGCCAACTGGCGCACCTTGACGATCATGTCCTTCAGGATCTTGTTCGCCGCGTGGCCCACGTGCAGCGTGCCGTTGGCATACGGCGGGCCATCGTGAAGCACGAAGCGGGGTTTACCCACGCGTGCGTCGCGCAGGCGCTGGTAGGTGCCTTGTTCGCTCCACTCCTTCACCCAGCCCGGCTCGCGCTTGGGCAGGTCGCCGCGCATCGGGAACGGGGTGTCGGGCAGGTTCAGGGTCGATCGATAGTCGGTCGCGGGGGTGTCGGTGGAACTGTTGGACATGGCGGTCTCGAAAGGTGGGGCTGCGCGCAGGGAACGCAACACTCGGAATTCTCGGTACTGGATGACCTGGCCGGGGAGGCGGGTCCGGCGGTGAACGCGCGTCCGCTCAGCGCAGGCGGTGCGCGGCTCGGCGCGTCAAATTCGGTCGCGCGTGGTCTGGCGGCCGGTGCAGGTGTGCCCGTGGAGAGACGGGGGCGACAGGAAGATCGAGGCCATGCGCGCGATTCTAGCGGGGCCGGGGCGGCAGCTCGCTCAGGCTGGCACGTCGTGCGCCTTGAACCACGCCAGCGCCTCCGCCTCGTCGCGCGCGATGCCGGCGCGCAGCGCGTCCAGGCCGTCGTAGCGCCGTTCGTCGTGCAGCTTGTGCAGCAGTTCCACCTGGATGCAGCGGCCGTAGCCGCCGTCGGCACCGAGTGACGCGGGCCAGTCGAAACAGTGCGTCTCGAGCAGCACCCGGCCGCCGTCCTCTACCGTCGGTCGCACGCCCAGGCTGGCCACGCCGCGCAGCGGGGCGTGTGCCAAGCCGTTCACGCGCACGACGAAGATGCCCATCGCCGCCGGCTTGGGGTGCGCAAAGGCCAGGTTCAGCGTGCGAAAGCCCAGCTCGCGCCCGAGCTTGCGGCCGTGTTGCACGTGGCCGCTGATGCTGTAGGGCCGGCCCAACAGCACCGCCGCCTGCGCCATGTCGCCAGCCGCCAGCGCGGTGCGCACGGCCGAACTGGACACGCGCAGCCCGCGCACCTCGTAGCTGTTCATGCGCGCCACGTCGAAGCCACCGGCCTGGCCGGCGGCGTCGAGCATCGCGTAGTCGCCCGCACGTTTCGCGCCGAAGCGGAAGTCGTCGCCGACGAGGCAATAGCGCGTGCCCAGGCCCTGCACCAGCACGTCGTGAATGAAGGCCTGCGGCGACTGGCCGGCAAACGCCGCGTCGAAGCGCAGCACCACCGCCTGGTGAATGCCACAGCGCTCGAGTTCGGCGAGCTTGTCGCGCAAGGTCGCGATGCGCGCCGGCGCGAGTTCGGGCTTGTTTGCGAGCTTGGCGAAATAGTCGCGCGGGTGCGGCTCGAAGGTGAGCACGCAGGATGGCAGGCCGCGGTGCTGTGCCTCCGAGCGCAGCAGCGCAAGCATCGCCTGGTGGCCACGGTGCACGCCGTCGAAGTTGCCGATGGTCAGCGCACAGGCTCGCGCGATCTGGGGGTGGCCGGTGCCGCGGAACACTTGCATGCGCGGCATTATCGGCGCCGCCTGACGAGGGCAGGCCGGTCGGGGCGGCCGGGTCGGCCGAGCGATCAGGCAATCAGGCGATCAGGCAATCAGTCCGCCTTGGCGTTCCTGATGTGCCGGTACACCAGCCCGCGCGACACACCGAGCTTGCGCGCGGCCATCGACACGTTGCCGTCGCAGTCGGCCAGCGTCCGCTCGATCAGGTGCTGGCCCACGGTTCGCAGTGTGGCGGCCGGCGGTTGCGGCACGCCGGGTGCCGGTGTCAGAGCCGGCGGGAGCGGCTCGGGTTGCCCGACCAGCCTGTCGAACGTGTTCGATGCCCCACTGGCCACGCCGACGGCGGCATGAAGCCTGAAGGCCTTGGCCGCCCCATCGGGCGCCTGCATGCGGGCCATCAGCCACACGCTCAGGCCGCAGGGCAGGCGGTGCGCAGACGCTTCGGGCTGACGCGTCAATGCGCTCAGGCGATGCAGTTCAAGGCCGAACAGTTCGTCGGCCCGCAGTGCAGGGCCCACGCCGGGGTGGCCCAGCAGACGCGCCGCGGCGCTGTTCACCCAGGCCACGCTGCCGTCCGAAGCGATGCCCGCCAGGCCCTCCATCGGTGTGCCCAGCAGGCTGGGCCAGGTCTGGAAATGCAGCACGATGTGCTCTTGCGACTGGGCCCGCAACAAGCGGTTCTCGATCGACGTGGCGTACAGCCCCACGACCGCCGCGGCGTCGAATCCGAACGGCTGCGACTCGCTCGACAGGTCGAGCACGCCCGCCACCTGGCCGCGCACGTCGCGGATCGGCGCGGCCGCGCAGTGCATCACCTGCACGCAGCCGAAGAAGTGCTCGCCGCCCAGCACCACGCTGGGCTGGCCCGTGTGCGCCGTCAGCCCCGGCGCGTTGGTGCCGATGCTGTCTTCGGCCAGGCACACGCCCACGCGGCTGGCCAGCGGCATCAGCACTTCGTCGCGCTTCGGCGTGCGGGTGGCGTGTACCACCACGCCTTGCGGGTCGGTCAGGATGGCGGTGCAACTGGTGCCGGCCAGGGTCGACTCGAGCTGGCTCAGCTCGTTCGCGGCGGCTTCGAGCAGCAGCCGGCTGCGCGCCAGCGCCGAGTGCGTGCGGCTCGCCGTCACCGGGTTGAAGGCCACCGCTTCGTGCGGCCGGCGGCGCGCTTGCAGGCAGCGCGCCCAAGACTGGATCACGCCCTCGCTGACCAGGCCCGACGGGCGCACGCCTTCTTCGAAGTAGCGCTGCCGCGCGAGCGCGAGGCGCTGCTGCGGCGTCGAGAAGAACGGTTGTGCTGGCAACAGCGTGGGGGTGGCTGGGGTGGCGGTCATGGCTTCCTTGGCTTGCGTGGGACGGGCCTCGCTGCACACCGGTCGAGCGTGAAGCGAAGCCCGAATTTGTGCTGAATCGGAACATTCCTGCCCTAGGGAAAGTACCGCCATTGGCGAAGCGGCGACGACGGGCTAACTTTCATGCTGCCGGGACCCGCGAAACCGCTTGGCCAAGCGCCCGCAGCCGGCCCAAGAACCACAGGAGACGACATGAGACTGACAACCGTGAGCGCCACTCTGGCGCTGCTTGCACTGGCCACCGGCCTGGCCGGCGCGCAGACGCTGGCCGATCTGCGCAACGACGCCGCCACCCCTGGCGACGTGACGACCTACGGCATGGGCTGGGGCCAGCAGCGTCACTCGGCGCTGAAGCAGATCGGCACCGCCAACGTGAAGAAGCTCGTGCCGGCGTGGAACCTGAGCCTGGACAACTCGGCCAACGCGTCGAGCCAGCCGCTCGTGATCGACGGCACGATGTACGTGACCTCGCACACCCACACGCTCGCGATCGACGCCATCACCGGCCGGCAGAAATGGAAGGCCGCCATCGAGTTGCCCGCCGACGTGAACGGCTACCTGTGCTGCGGCATCCAGACGCGCGGCCCGGCGGCGCTCGACGGCGTGCTCTACCGCACCACCATCGACGCCCACGTGCTGGCCATCAGCATGAAGGACGGCAAGACGCTGTGGAAGCAGAAGGCGGCCGACTACAAGCAGGGCTACAGCATGACGCACGCGCCGCTGATCGCCGGCGGCGTGCTGATCACCGGCATCTCGGGCGGCGAGTACGGCACGCGCGGCTTCATCAACGGCTGGGACCTGAAGACCGGCGAGAAGAAGTGGCACAAGTGGACCACCGCCGCGCCGAACGAGAAGGGTGGCGACACCTGGAAGCCAGGCATGTACGAGAAGGGCGGCGCGCCCACCTGGCTGACCGGCACCTACGACCCCGAGCTCGACCTGGTGTACTGGGGCACCGGCAACGGCGGGCCGTGGAACCCGGCGGCGCGCGGCGGCGACTCGCTCTACATCTGCTCGGTGCTGGCGATCAGGCCTTCCACCGGCGAGTTCGTCTGGCACTACCAGTTCAGCCCCGGCGACCCGTACGACTACGACGGCGTGAACGAGCTGGTGCTGGCCGATTTGCCGATCGAAGGCCAGCCCACCAAGGCCCTGATGCAGGCCAACCGCAACGGCTACTTCTATGTGCTGGACCGCACCAACGGCAAGCTGCTCAGCGCCAGCCCGTTCGCCAAGAAGATCACCTGGGCCAACGGCATCGACTTGAAGACCGGCCGCCCGATCGACACGCCGCTGACCGCGACGGTGCGCAAGACCGAGGTCGCGCCCGACTTCATCGAAGTCTGGCCGAGCGCGTTCGGCGGCAAGAACTGGATGCCGATGAGCTACGACCCCGGCCGCAAGCTGGTCTACATGAACACCTTGAACATCGGCATGAAGGTCAAGTACCAGAAGCCCGAGTACAAGCAGGGCGCCTGGTACCTGGGGCTCGACCTGGGCGGCTGGGCCGAGCCGGCCGATGGCAACCGCGGCGCGCTGGTGGCCTGGGACCCGGTGGCGAGCAAGGCCGTGTGGGAGGTGCCCACCAAGGCGCCGTTCTGGGCTGGCGTGCTGTCCACCGCCGGCGGGCTGGTGTTCACCGGCTCGCAGACGGGCGAGTTCATGGCCTTCGACTCCGGCAGCGGCAAGAAGCTCTGGAGCTTCCAGACCGGCTCGGGCATCACCAGCCTGCCGATCGCGTGGGAGCGCAACGGCAAGCAGTACGTCACCGTGCTGAGCGGTTCGGCATCGCTCTACGGCGCGCTCGGCGGCGACACCAGCCTGGCCGAGGTGCCGCCCGGTGGCTCGGTGTGGACCTTTGCATTGATCGACGATTGAAGACAAGCGCTCGCCATCGTTTCTTGAGGCTCGCACCGGCCATCGTCGCGATGGCCGGTGCCTTGTCGTTGGCTTCGGCCGCCCGGGCCAGCGAGCCCGCGTCCGCCGAGCTCGGCCGCAAGACCTACACCAGCTACTGCGCCCGCTGCCACGGCTTCAACCTCGTGATGGTCAGCGGCACCTTCGACCTGCGCCGCTTTCCGCAAGAAGAGAAAGAGCGCTTCGTGCGATCGGTGAACAAGGGCGTGCGCGCCATGCCGGCCTGGGAAGGCACGGTCAAGCCCGAAGAGATCGAAGCGATCTGGGCCTACATGGGCTCGGTCAACGGCTGGGCGTCGGCCCAGGCAGGCAAGTAGACGCCCCGGGTTCCTGTCGGCTCCTGTCGACTCCTGTTCCACAAGGCCCCTGTCGAGGCCCCTTTCACACAAGGCCCCTTGACATCAGCGCGCGAAAGGCGATGCTCCAAGGTTCGCCCGCTCCTTCCCCGAGTCAGTGGCTCGCCCGGAGCGTTCCGAACGTGCCTCACGCGCACGACGAGCTTCAAGGAGCTGACCATGTTGGAAACCTTGCGTCCGGACCCGACCTTTCACCCCTCGCCGCGCCTGGCGATGGAGGCCGAAGCCGAACAGATCGCCTACACCGCACTGCTTTCGCCCGACCGCTCGCGGCCCGATGCCCTGGCCGTGGTCGATGTGGACCCGAAGTCGAAGAAGTTCGGCTCGGTGCTGCACCGGCTCGATTTTCCGAACAAGGGCGACGAGTTCCACCACTTCGGCTGGAACGCCTGCAGTTCGGCGCTGTCGCCGCTGTCGGGCCATGCCTTCCTGCAGCGCCGCTACCTGATCATCCCGGGCATTCGCTCGTCGCGCATTTACATCGTCGACACCCAGCCCGACCCGAGCCGGCCCAAGCTCATCAAGACCATCGAGCCTGAAGAGGTGCTGAAGAAGACCGGCTACTCGCGCCCGCACACCGTGCACTGCGGGCCCGAGGGCATCTACATCAGCACGCTGGGCGGCGGCGGCAAGGACGGCACGCAGGGGCCGCCCGGGGTGTTCATCATGGACTGCGAGACCTTCGAGATCCGCGGCCAATGGGAGATCGACCGTGGCCCGCAGAAACTGCACTACGACTTCTGGTGGAACCTGCCGCGCGACTACATGGTGAGCAGCGAATGGGGCCTGCCGCCGCAGTTCGAGAACGGCATCGTCGCCGAGGACCTGCTGTCGAACAAGTACGGCCACGCGGTGCATTTCTGGGACCTGCGCGACCGCAGGCACGTGCAGACCATCGACCTGGGCGCGAACCACCAGATGGCGCTGGAGATCCGCCCCGCGCACGACCCGACGCGTGAGTACGGCTTCCTCGGCGTGGTGGTCGACACGACCAATCTCGAAGGTTCGATCTGGACCTGGTACCGCGAGAACGGCAAGTTCAACATCAGGAAGACCGCGACCATCCCGGCCGAGCCCGCCGATGTTTCAAAGTTGCCTGCGCTGTTGAAGGGCTTCGGGGCCGTGCCGCCGCTGATCAGCGACATCGACCTGTCGCTCGACGACCGCTTCCTGTACGTGGCCTGCTGGGGCACCGGCGAGTTGCGCCAGTACGACGTGACCGACCCGATGAAGCCGCAGCTGTCCGGCAGCGTGCGCATCGGTGGCATTGCCAACCATGCCAGGCACCCGAACGGCCGGCCGTTCGGCGGCGGCCCGCAGATGACCGAGATCAGCCGCGACGGCAAGCGCGTGTACTTCACCAACTCGCTCTACAGCACCTGGGACACGCAGTTCTACCCCGACGGCGTGCCGGGTGTACAGGTGATGTGCAACGTGGGTGCGAATGGCGGCATCGAGCTCGACAAGGAGTTCTTCGTGGACTTCGGCAACGACTACGGCGCGCACCAGATCCGCCTGCAGGGCGGCGACTGCTCGACCGACTCGTTCTGCTACCCCTCTGCGTGATTCCGCGTGACTCTGCCTGACTGTGCGTGACTCCATCTGATGGATCGTGGGCTTGAGCGCAACCGCGGCGCTCTGGCTCACGATCGTCGCGGTCGGCGTCTACCACGGCCTCAACCCGGCCATGGGCTGGCCGCTGGCCGTGGCCAACGGCATGGCGGAGCGGCGTGGCGGCGCGGTGTTTGCCACGCTGCTGCCGTTGGGGGGCGGCCACTTCGCGGCGATGGCGGTCGTGCTGCTGCCGTTCAGCTGGCTCGGCGCGTATGCCGAATGGAGCCGCGCGATCCGCATCGCTGCGGGGCTGCTGGTGCTGGCCTTCGGTGTTTACAAGCTGATTCAACGCCGCCACCCGCGTGCGCTGGCGCGCATTCGGCCGACGCAACTCGCCTGGTGGTCGTTTCTGATGGCCACCGCGCACGGCGCGGGCCTGATGCTGCTGCCGTTCATGCTGGGACTTTGCGCCACGGCGCCCGTGGCCGCTGATGCCGCCACGGCTTCCACGGCCGCCAGCCTGCCCGAAACCGGCCATGCGGTGGTGATGAGCGCGATCGCACGCGCCAACCTGGCCACTGCCGTTGGCGTGGCGGCCGTGCACACGGTGGTGATGATGCTGGCCGGCCTGGCCATGGCCTGGGCCGTGTACCGCTGGCTCGGGCTGCGCTTTCTGCGCAGCGCCTGGCTCAACCTCGACGTGGTCTGGGGCGCGAGCCTGGTCGTCGCCGGCGCAGCGGGAGCCGCGTTGGCGCTGTAACGGGTGAGGTGTAACGTGGGACGTGGGACGCTGTGGGGTGGCTTGCGCGTGCGCAAGGCCGTCTGCGCCACGAATGGCTAGATTGCCGGCATTTGACGGGATGGTCGAGCATGACCCTGGCTTCGAGACCCGCTCCTTCTGCGTCGCAGGCTCTGGCCGAGCAGGCGCTCGAAACCCCGTTGGGCGCGCTGGCACTGAAGCCGCCGGTGGCAGTGCCACCACACACGCCGCTGGCGCAGGCGCTGGCCACCCTGCACGAACGCCGGGTCGGCTCGATCCTGGTGCTCGACGATGCCGGGGCCGCGCTGGGCATCCTGACGCGGCACGACATCGTCGACCGCGTCACGCTCGCGCAGGTGCCGCTGGCCACGCCGATCGAGCGGGTGATGAGCGCGCCGGTCCGCACGCTCACCGTGAACGACACTGCGCACGACGCCGCGCTGCTGATGGCGCGCCACACGCTGCGCCATGTGCCGGTCACTCTGGACGGGCGCGTGATCGGGCTCGTGTCCGAGCGCGACCTGTTCGTGATGCAGCGGCTGTCGCTGAACAACGTGGGCAGCGCCATCCGCGCCGCGCGCGATGTGGCCGAGCTGGCAGCTGCAGCGCAGGACATTCGCGGCCTCGCGCGCAGCCTGCTCGGCCAGGGCGTGGCCGCGCGCCAGATGACGCAGCTCATCAGCCACCTCAATGACGTGTTGACCGAACACCTGGTGCAGATGCTCGCGCGCGACTCGGGCATGGACCTGAATGGCGCCTGCTGGCTCGCTTTCGGCTCCGAGGGCCGCGGCGAGCAGACCATCGCCACCGACCAGGACAACGGCCTGGTGTTCGTGAGCGACACGCCCGACGCCGACCGGCCGCGCTGGCTGGCGTTGGCGCGCCGCGTCAACGACGCGCTCGACCGTTGCGGTTACCCGCTGTGCACCGGCAACGTGATGGCCAGCAACCCGGAGTGCTGCCTGACGGTGGGCGAGTGGAGCGAACGCTTCGTGCAGTGGATCGAGCGCGGCGAGCCGGAAGACCTGCTCAAGGCGAGCATCTACTTCGACCTGCGCCCGCTGGTGGGCCGCATGGAGCTGGCGCGGCCGTTGAAGTCGCTGATCGTGGGCCGCGCCGCCGGCCTGCCCCGTTTTGCCAAGCTGATGGCCGACAACGCCTTGCGCCACCGCGTGCCGCTGAACTGGCGCGGTGCGATCGACACGCACGAGGTGGACGGCCGGGCCGTGATCGACCTGAAGCTCGGCGGCACTGCCATCTACTGCGACGTGGCGCGCCTGTACGCGCTGGCCCTGGGCGTGCCACGCACCGGCACGCGTGAACGCTTCGAGGCGATTGCGCCGCTGCTCAAGGCCGAGCCGCACGAAAGCCAGGGCTGGATCGCCGGCTTCGAGTACTTGCAGATGCTGCGTCTGCAGGCTCAGATGGCGCTGCCTTCCGCCGCCACCACCGCCGCTGCCGGCAACCCCAACCTGGTCGAACTGCGCTCGCTCAACGATATCGACCGCCGCCTGTTGAAGGAGAGCCTGCGCGTGGCCCGGCAGCTCCAGCAGAAGATCGAGCTCGACTACCAGCGATGAGATTGCGGCAGCGGCGACGCGAGCCCAGGTGAGCCCAGCGGTTCAGTCCGTCACGCAGGCGGCGCGTCGTAGAGCACTTGCGGTCCGTCCAGCCAGCGCCACTGACCTGGCGCCAGGTCGGCGGGCAAGGCCAACGCGCCGAAGCGGCTGCGGTGCAAAGTCTCCACCCGGTTGCCCACCGCAGCGAGCATGCGCTTGACCTGGTGGTATTTGCCCTCGGTCAGGGTCAAGCTCAGGTTCAGCTCACTGGTGCGCACGCAGGCCGCGGCACGTACCGGCGCGGGGTCGTCGAGCAAGGTCACGCCGGCCAGCAGTTGCGCCACCTGCGCGTCGTCGATCGGGTGCTTGCAACCCACCTCGTAGACCTTGGGCACGTGGTGCTTGGGGGAAGTGAGGCGATGGATCAGTGCGCCGTCGTCGGTCAGCAGCAGCAGCCCGGTGGTGTCTTCGTCGAGCCGGCCGACGGCCTGCACATCGCGCCGCCGCAGCGGGCCGGGCAGCAGGCTGTACACGCTCGGGTGGTGCTTGGGCTTTTGCGAACATTCATAGCCGGCCGGCTTGTTCAGCACGATCAGCGCCTTGGCGTGGTAGGGCCACAGTTCACCGCGCACGCCGAACACCAGGCCTTCGGGATCGACCTCCATGAACGGGTCGTCGCACACCTGGCCGGCCAGGGTCACGTGGCCCGAGGCAATCAGCCCCTCGCACTCGCGCCGCGCGCCCATGCCCTGCGAGAACAACACCTGGGCCAGCTTCATTCGCCGGCCTTGCCGCTCTGGGCTTCGATGCGGGCCAGCGGTGCGCGGATGTTGGCGCCGATGCGGATCTGCGGGTTCGAATAGCCGTCGCTCTTGCCGGCCTCGCGCTCGCGCTGTTCGATGAGCTTGCGCGCCTGCGCGTGGGCCGTCTCGAACGAGCGGGTCTGGCGCAGTTGTTCGTCGAACATGGCCCGGCCGAAGTAGGTCAGCGGCGACCCTCGGCCGCAACCGTACGAGGTGTGCTCGGCGTCGGCCGCCGTCATCACCAGCGTCGCCGGGGTCGCCAGCGGTTCGATCCAGCTGCCCGAATAACAGGCCGAGACCGAGATCACGCGGTAGCGGATGCCGACCTCGTCGAGCCAGCCGCGCAGCATCTGCGGCGTGAGCGGGTCGATGTCGAGCGGCCAGAACTCGGCGGCCAACTGGCCGTCGCGCGCGCCGTGCGACGTGAGGTGGATGAACAGCACATCTTCGTCGCGGTTCATCACCTGGGCCACGCGCCGGATCACCCGCTGCAGGTTCAGCGGCGTGGCCCAGGGCCACTCGCGCGCCGTGCGGCGGTTGTTCACGAGCTGGAGGCTTCTTCCGGCCGCGCCGAAGCGTTCCTGCATCAACGTGGCCACGAGATCGCTCTCGCGTTGAAACACGTCTTCGCTGGCGTACGGCGCGAAGGTGATGGCGTACAGGTCCACCACGCCCGGCCGCTCGGCGCCGACGGCCTGCAGCTTCGCCTGCAGGATCTGTGGCTGCAGCTCCAGCAATTCCTGCGTCAACCTCAGCGGCTCGGCGGCGGCCGCGTCGGCACCCTGCGGATCGCTCGGGTACCAAGGGCGCGACGGTTGCACCCACTGGTACAGCGCCAAGGTGGCCAGCAACAAGGCGCTGGCGAGGGCGCGCACCTGGACGCGCTGCGTGCCGCTGCGCCACACCAGCGTGAGCTGGGCGGCAGCCCACCAGGCGATCGCCAGGGCCCACGAGGCCTCTGTGGTCCAGCGCCCGAGCGGCGTCGCCGCAAAGCTCGCATCACGGGCTATCGGCACGAGCAGCAGGCCACAAACGACCGTCAGGGTCAGCGCCTGGGCAGCCAGCATCGCGAACAAGGCAGCCGCATTGGGCGGCGCGTTGGCGGTGTTGGGGGCGTCGACTGCCGGGCGCGGCACCAGCAGCCAGCAGGCCCAGAGGGCCACCGCCGTGCTCAGCCAGCCGGTCAACAGCGACGGCCAATAGAAGGTCGCAGCGCCGTCGATGGCGAGGCGGTCGATGCCCAGACCGAGCCCGAACGGCAGCAGCACCAGCCACGCCACAATGCCCGGTGTGACCTGCAGCCCGCTCCAATCGGGCCGCAGCAGCGCTGCCGTGCGCAGGCCTTGCAACAACCATGCGCCCAGCCCGCCGCGCGCCATCGGCCGCTTTGCATCGGCGCCTGAACTCGCTCCCGCATCCGCGCTCGTCGCTCCTGCCTTGGCTTGTGCATCCGCTCCTGCATCGGCTTGTGCGCCGCCCTCTGTCATTGCACTCGTCCTCCCGAGGCCGCGACTGTACCGGGCAACTCCTGGCGATGGTCAGGCGGTCAGGCCACCACCCGGCTTTCGGGCGCGCGCAGGCACGGCCGTCGCGCTCGCATCGCGCAGCGCAGCGTCGATCAGCGCGTCGGCCATCCACAGTGCAATGCGGTCGACCTCGCGGTCGGGCAGACCCCAGATGTCTTTCAGGATCACGTAGGGTTCGATGCCATAGACGACCGACAGCGCGCGGTGCAGCCGGTCCCGCACGGCCGGCGGCAGGGCCGGCGTAAACGGCGCGATGGCATGTTCGAGGATGGCCACGCGGTGGCCACGCCGGTAGGGCTCTTCTTCCAGCAGACCGGCACGCTCGAGCGCCCACTGTTCGAGGGCGAGTTGGGCGGCGGCGCGCAGTTGCGGCTCGAACTCCTTGAAGCGCGGAAACGTCTTGGTGAACAGTTCATGCACGCGTGCGCGGCCGTCCGGGTTGTCGGACGAGAGCCTGCGCACCGGCCCCAGCGACGCGTCGATCACCGCGGTGATCAGCGCACTGCGGCTCGGGAAGTAGCGGTACGCCGTGGCGCGCGACACCTTGGAACGCACCGCCACTTCGGCCACCGACGGAATGTGCCCGTCCTGGCGGATCAGCTCCATCGCGGTGTCGAGCAGCGCCTTGAAGGTGGTGGCCTTGACGCCGCGCTCGGGCGGCTCGGGCGGCTTGCTCGGCTTGTGCTTCAGGCGGGCCATGCGGGTAAGTCCGGAGCCATTGAGGGTGGCCTTCTCTTGTGAGGGTTCGGTGTCGGCACGTATGATGCATCCATCCCGATTTGAGACGCAAGTCTCATCGCAAAACATCTGTCTCACGGCGCAACCCCGGTTGCTGCAGGCCGATGAGGCAAGCACTACGGAGACGACGTCACATGCGCATTGCCGGCTGGAGCTGGGGCGGGCGGCCCCAGGTGGGCACGGTATCTGCCAACGGGCAGGAGCTGACGCCGCTGGCGGTGGCTGATGCGTCGCGCGGCGCGCTGCCGCTGATCCAGGCACTGGTGCGCGGCGAGCCCTTGCCCTCGGCCTCGGGCGCGCGGCTGCCCATCAGCGCGGTCACGCTGACGGCGCCGCTGCCGCGGCCTTTGCGCACGCTGTTTTGCGTCGGCCGCAACTACCGCGCGCATGCGGCCGAACTGGCCACCACCGTGTTCCGCACCAGCATGCCGGCGCAAGACGACTGGCCGATCGTGTTCGGCAAGTTGCCCGAATGCGTGATCGGCCCGCACGACCCGGTGCGCCTGCCCGGTGCGGCGGTCTCGAACCAGATCGACTACGAGTCCGAGCTCGCGGTGATCATCGGCCGCGGCGGGCGCGACATAACGCGTTCGCGGGCGATGGACCATGTGTTCGGCTACACCATCGTCAACGACGTGACCGCACGCGACGTGCAGCAGCGCCACCAGCAGTGGGACCTGGGCAAGAGCTTCGACACCTTTTGCCCGATGGGCCCGTGGATCGTCACCGCCGACGAGATGGACGGCCGCGCCACGCGCGTGCGCGGCTGGGTTGTTCCCAAAGGCGGCGCTGCCGAACTGCGCCAGGACGGGTTGACGAAGGACATGATCTTCGACATCCCGACCTTGATCGAGACCTGCTCGCGCGGCATCACGCTGTACCCCGGCGACGTGATCGCCACCGGCACGCCGGCGGGAGTGGGCATGGGCTTTTCGCCGTCGAAGTGGCTGCAGGCGGGTGACGCGGTGCGGATCGAGATCGACGGCATCGGCGCGATCGAAAACCGCTTCGAGCACTTCGAGTAGTCGACCGTGGCATTCCACCTGTTCGACCGCGTGGCGGTGGAGGACGAAGGCGAGGGCGACGCCGTGATCTGCGTGCACGGCCTGGGCGGCAGCTCGAACAGCTTCACGCCGCTGATGCCGGCGCTCGCGCGCCACCGCGTGGTGCGCGTTGACCTGCCGGGCAGCGGGCGTTCGCAGCGCGTCGAGGGACCGCTGTCGATCCAGGGTTTTGTAGACTGCCTGATCAGCGTGTGCGCGCGGCTGAACATCGCCGCGGCCCATTGGGTCGGCCATTCGATGGGCACCATTGTTTGCCAGCACCTGGCGGTGCAGCAGCCGAAGCTGGTCAAGAGCCTGGCGCTGTTCGGCCCGCTGATCGTGCCGCCCGACGCCGCGCGCGCAGCGATCCGCGCGCGTGCTGCCAAGGCGCGCGGCGACAGTGGCGCGGGCATGCACGAGATCGCGTTGGCGCTGGTCAACGCGGCCTTGTCGTCCGACACGCGCCAGCGCCAGCCGCAGGCCGTGGCCTTCGTGCGCGAGAGCCTGATGCGCCAGGACGGCGAGTGTTACGCGCGCAACTGCGAGGCGCTCGCCGATGCGCAGCCCGCCGCAGTCGAACGCATCGAAGCGCCTGTCCTGCTGGTGACCGGTGACGAAGACGGCGTGGCGCCGCCGCAAGCCGTGCGTGCGATGGCCGAGCGGCTGCACGCGGCCAAGGCAAAGCGCGTGACGGTGCTGGCGCGCTGCGGTCACTGGACACCGGTCGAGCGGCCCGACGAATGCCAGCGCGAACTGCGCGAGTGGCTCTCTGCGCACCGCTGAAGAAAGGAACTCCGATGGCCGACGTCCTCTTCACCAACGTGCGCATTTTCGACGGCGGCGGCGAAGCGCCGTTCACCGGCGACGTGCTGGTGCAGGGCAACAAGATCTCGCGCGTGGTGCGCACCGACTACGGCGCGCGATCGAACGTGGTCGCCGGCGCGCAGGTGATCGACGGTGCCGGTGCCTTCCTGATGCCGGGCATGGTCGAGGCGCACACGCACTTCTCGTGGAACGACCAGCCGAGCCTGGACGCGATCCAGCGCATGCCGCCCGAAGAGCACATCCTGTGGTGCGCCGAGGTGGCAGAGCGTTACCTCGACATGGGCTGGACGAGTTGCGTCGGCGCCGCCGCCGCCAAGCCACGGCTCGACGTGGTTACCCGCAACGCGATCAACGACGGCACGATTCGAGGCCCGCGCTACCTCGCCGCCAGCCAGGAGATCACGGTGCCGGGCGGCCTGGGCGACACCACGCAGCCGCACCTGCCGCAGCCCGAGTTCGCATTCGGCGCGGTGGTCAGCGGTGCCGAAGAGATGCGCCGCTGCGTGCGCATGTTCGCCAAGTACGGTGTCGACACGGTCAAGATCAACCTGTCGGGCGAGTCGATCACCGGCATGCCGTCGGACATGAGCCAGTTCACGGCCGAAGAGATCCGCGTCTGCGTCGAAGAGTCCAAGGCCTGGGGCAAGCGCGTGGCGGCGCATGCGCGCAGCACCTGGTCGATCAAGGAATGCGTTCGCCAGGGCATCGAGGTGATCTACCACGCGAGCTTCTGCGATGAAGAGGCGCTCGACATGCTGGAGGCCAAGAAGTTCGAACACTTCGTCGCGCCCGGCCTGGCGTGGCTGATCAACACCGTGCACAACGCGAGCGAGTACGGCCTGACGCCCGAGGTCGTGAAGAAGATGGATTACCCGCGCGAGCTGGATGCAGCCATCGAGAGCATGCGTGCGTTGCGCAAGCGTGGTGTGCGCATCCTGCCTGGGGGCGACTACGGTTTTGCTTGGACGCCGCATGGAACCAATGCGAAGGATCTGGAGTACTTCGTCAAGTACGTCGGCATGTCGACGATGGAGGCGCTGCTGTCGGCCACTGCGTGGGGCGGGCCGATGATGAGGATGGGCAAGGTGCTGGGGTACATCCGCGAGGGGTATCTCGCGGACATCCTGTTGATCGATGGGGATCCGCTGGCGGACATCACGGTGTTGCAGGACAAGGCTCGGATCCTGGCGGTGATGAAGGACGGGGAGTTTCATCGGGCGCCGGTGATGCGGTCTTCCAGGCTACTAGGTGGGCGGCGTGAGTCTCTGTGAAGGTTTGCGCGGCTCGCGGCGGGCGGTACCCGGCGTGGGCTCATGCGGGAGCGGTCGGCGGGTACGCCGACTGCACTGCGGTGCTCGGTCACGCGGCCCGTCGCCGAACTCGCTTCGCTTGCTTCGCCGCGCTACGCTCAAACAGGCGGCGACAAGTCAGTCTACGAACGCGCTCCGCGCGGGGCCGCAAGCCCTGTGCTCCTCGCCGCCCCAGAAATCGCCCCCGCCGGGTACCGCCCGCCGCGAGCGGAACCGTTTTCGCTCTTTGCAGCAAATTCAAAAAGCCGGTGCCGCAAAGGTGCGTTCGGGCAGGTCGGAGGGCGCCTCTGAGGCGCTGAGGAGCGGAAGGCTCGTGGCCCGCGCGCGCAGCGCGCATCAACAACTGACTTGTCGCCGCCTGTTTGAACGCAGAGAGCGAAGCGAGCGAAGTGAGTTCGGCGACGGGCCACGAGACCGAGCACCGGAAGGGAGTCGGAGCGCCAGCGCAGACCGCCGAAGCGAAGCCCTCCGGCCTGCCCGAACGCGCCTTTGCTCGCGCAGACCTCCGCAAGGGACAGAGACGCCGCCAGCACAGCCGACGTGGAGGTAACAGCATGACCACCGACACCCTCTTCACCAACGTCCGCATCCTCGACGGCACCGGCACCAACCCTTACACCGGCAGCGTGCTGGTGCAGGGCAACCGCATTCGCCAGGTCGGCCGCAGCACCGCGCCGATCTCGCCGTCGGGGGCGACGGTGATCGACGGGGCTGGAGCGACGCTGATGCCAGGCATGTGCGAGGCGCACACGCACTTCTCGTGGAACGACGCGGCCACGCTCGCCGGCATCCAGAGCATGCCGCTCGAAGAGCACGTGCTGTGGTGCGCCAAGGTGGCCAAGCGCTACCTGCAGGCGGGTTTCACATCGTGCGTGGGCGCGGCGTGCGCGAAGCCGCGGTTGGACGTGGTGATCCGCAACGCCATCAATTCGGGCCAGATTCCGGGGCCGCGCTACCTGGCCGCGAGCCAGGAGATCACCGTGCTCGGCGCGCTGGGCGACGAAACCCTGCCGCACCTGCCGTTCCCCGAGTTCAGCTTCGGCGTCAACGTCAACGGCCCTGAAGAGATGCGCAAGGCGGTGCGCCTGTTCCTGAAGTACGGCGTCGATTCGATCAAGCTGAATTTGTCGGGCGACAACTTCACGCCGCAGTCGCCGGCCGAGACCACCTGGATGGCCGACGACGAAGTGGCGGCCGCCATGCGCGAGGTCAAGATCCGCGGCAAGCGCGGCATCGCGCATGCGCGTTCGTCCGACAGCGTCAAGCAGGCGCTGCGCCACGGCATCGACCTGATCTACCACGCCAGCTTCGTCGACAACGAAGCGCTCGACATGTTGGAGGCGGCCAAGGACCGCATCTTCGTCGCGCCCGGCATCGCCATCCTGTACGCGCTGCTGAACGAGGCGGAGGCCTGGGGCGTCACGCGCGCGAAGGCGACCGAGATGGGTTACCAGATCGAGTGGGACGCCGCGCTCGAATCGCTCAGCAAGATGCACAAGCGCGGCATTCGCGTGCTGCCGGGTGGCGACTATGGCTTTGCGTTCACACCGCATTGCCAGAATGCGCGCGACCTGGAATTCTTCGTCAAGTACCTCGGCTTCACGCCGATGGAGGCGATCCGCTCGACCACCTTGTACGGCGGCCAGATCATGATGCGCGGCCACGAACTCGGCGTGGTGAAAGACGGCTACCTCGCCGACTTGATGCTGGTCGACGGCGACCCGCTGGCCAACCTGGCCATCTTGCGCGACCCGAAGCGCATCCTGGCGGTGATGAAGGATGGCGTGTTCGCCAAGCACCCTGACATCGCGTCGCAACGCGCCTGGGGTCGCGCCGCATGAGTGAAGCGCGGCGCATGAGCCGGGCCCAGCTTGCCGTCTGGCTGCTCGTGGGCGGCCCGATCCTGGTCTTCTCGCTGTGGGCCATGTTCGACAACACGCGCCTGTACTTCGTGACGCTGCTCAACGGGCTCACGCTGGCGTCGCTCTACTTCATCGTCGCCAGCGGCTTCACACTGGTGTTCGGGCTGATGCGCAACGTCAACCTCGCGCACGGCTCGCTGTACCTGCTGGGCGGCTACGTGGGTTACGTGGTGGCGGGCTACACGGGCTGGTGGATCATCGCGCTGGCAGCGGGCTTTCTCGCAGCGGCGCTGGGCGGCATCCTGATGCAGTGGCTGATCCTGCGCCACATGCAGGGGCAGGAGTTGCGACAGACGATGGTGACGATCGGCCTGTCGATCGTCATCGCCGACATCCTGCTGTGGATCTTCACCGGGCAGGTCTACCAGATGGAGGCGCCCTCGCTGCTGCAGGGGCCCATCCGCGGCATCCCGCTGATCAACGCGTACTCGGCCTACCGGCTCAGCCTGCTCGGTTTCGGCATCTTCATCGGCGTGTTCCTGTGGTGGCTGCTCAGCCGCACCCGCGTGGGCATGATGATCCGCGCTGGTGTGGACGACCGCGGCATGCTGGCCGCGGCCGGCGTCAACGTGAACCGCGTGTTCGCCATCACCTTTGCGCTCGGCGCGGGCCTCGCCGGCTTCGGCGGCGTGATCGGCGCGGTCGAGTTGTCGATGG